>NZ_JBDGJG010000007.1:364956-464602 GCF_057657035.1 Massilia sp. Soil_C_3 | reverse complement strand
GAATTCGGCGCTGCGAACGGTTCGCTTAGCCGTCGAAGTTGTAGTGTCATCCATAGGACGTATTGTCTCCTATTTTGAATGTCCACCAAACCCGGGCTATCTCAGAGTCGATTTATTGAGCAATTTCCCGCGCCGGCTGGCAAGTGGGGACAGAGTGCGCTGTCCGCGCAAGTGCTTGTGGTAATCAACGTACTTGATCGCTCACCGAGCAATGGCTGGCGCGAAACGTTGTCAAACAATTCGACACTGACCCTCATTGGGGTTCTGGGGGGTCAGTGTTTGCCTTCGCCGATCAGGCCGAGCGAGTCGTGTTCGCGTTGGTTGAGGGTGTGGCGGCGCTGAATCAGGAGCATGATGCCGGCGACCGACAGGCCGAAGATGACGATGATGATGTTCAGGTCCAGGTTCAGGGTGATCATGACCGCATAGGCGGCCAGCATCACCAGGATCGACAGGTTCTCGTTGAAGTTCTGCACCGCGATCGAGTGGCCAGCGCTCATCAGGACGTGGCCGCGGTGCTGCAGCAGCGCGTTCATTGGCACCACGAAGAAGCCCGACAGGAAACCGATCAGGGCCAGCAGCGGGTAGGCCACCGTCACCGAGTGCACGAATACCATGCTGGTCACGACCAGGCCCATGATGATGCCCATCGGGATCACGGTCAGCGACTTGCGCAGCGGGATCATGCGCGCCGCCATCGCCGCGCCCAGCGCCACGCCGATCGCGACCACGCCGATCAGGTTCGTGGCCTTGTCCAGCGGCATGCCAAGCGAACGTTCCGCCCATTTCAGCACGATGAATTGCAGGGTGGCGCCGGCGCCCCAGAACAGGGTCGTCACCGCCAGCGAAATCTGGCCCAGCTTGTCGCGCCACAAGGTGGCCGAGCAGTTGGCGAAATCGGCGATCAGCTTGGCCGGATTGCGTTCCTGGTGCTCGTAGCGGGCGCCGGTGTCCGGAATGCGCAGGTTGAACAGGGAGGCCAGCAGATAGATGCCGGCTACCACCGCCATCGCGGCTTCGGCGCCGGTCGTGAGGCCCAGGCTCGCGAAGGCGTCGAACGACAGCAGGAAGGCCGTGCCGCGCTCGCTCACCAGGGTGCCGCCGAGCACGGTGCCGAGGATGATCGACATCACGGTCAGTCCCTCGATCCAGCCATTGGCGGGCACGAGTTTTTCGGGCGGCAGCAGTTCGGTCAGGATGCCGTACTTGGCGGGCGAATACACGGCCGCGCCGAAGCCGACCACGGCATACGAGAGCAGGGGATGGATGGTGAAGAACATCAGCGCACAGCCGAAGACCTTGATGATGTTGGCGATGAACATCACGCGCCCCTTGGGCAGCGCATCGGCGAAGGCGCCCACGAAAGCGGCGAGCAAGACGTAGAACAGCACGAACGACAGCTTCAGCAACGGAGTCAGCGATGCCGGCGCATCCATGGCGACGAGCAGGCTGATCGCGACAAACAGGAGCGCGTTATCCGCCAGCGACGAGAAGAACTGCGCCGCCATGATGGTATAGAAACCACGGTTCATTCGAGAATTCACAAATCTGGTCCGGGTTGCTTTATACCATGAATGCATAGACAGGCGAAACGGGAAACGGTGCCGGGGCGGCGGCGCGTGGCCCGCTCCGGTAAAATAGGCACTTGACGTTTTATACCGGATTCCCTCCGTTTTTCTTAAAAGATTGCCATGCCGCGTCCGCTCTTTGCCACCATCCACCTCGATTCCATGCAACACAACCTCGCCCAGGCGCGCAGCTGCGCACCGCTGGCGAAGATCTGGGCCGTCGTGAAGGCCGATGCCTACGGCCACGGCCTGGAACGCGCGCTGCGCGGCTTTGCCACCGCCGACGGCCTGGCGCTGGTCGAGCTGGAAAGCGCGATCCGCCTGCGCGAACTCGGCTGGCTCAAGCCGATTCTTTTATTAGAGGGATTCTTCGAAGCGGCCGACGTGCCCATGCTAGCCGAGCACAATATCGCCACCGCCGTGCACAGCATCGAGCAGGTCAAGCTGCTCGAGTACACCCAGCTGTACCGCCCGATCGACGTCTACCTCAAGATGAACACCGGGATGAACCGCCTGGGCTTTCCGCCCGCTGAATATGCCGCCGCCTGGCAGCGCCTGCGCGCGATCCGCGACGTGCGCTCGATCACCCACATGACCCACTTCGCCAATGCCGACGAACTCGAACATCCACGCCTGACGATCGCCGAGCAGGTGCGGCGCTTCCAGCTGGGGGCGGCCGACCTGGCGGGCGAGCGCAGCCTGTCGAATTCGGGCGGCGTGCTGCACCAGGCTGAACTTGCCGACCAGCTGTCGAACGACTGGGTCCGGCCCGGCATCATGCTGTACGGCGGCACGCCGGGCGGGCGCAGCGCCCTGGAGTTCGGCCTGCGTCCCACCATGACCCTGCGCTCGGAAGTGATCGGCATCCAGCATATCGGGCCGGGCGACACGGTCGGCTACGGCAGCCGCTTCGAGGCCGAAGGCCCGATGACGATCGGCGTGGTGGCCTGCGGCTATGCCGACGGCTACCCGCGCAGCGCGCCGCACGGCACGCCGGTGATCGTCGACGGCGTGCGCACCACCCTGGTCGGCCGGGTCTCGATGGACATGATGACCGTCGACCTGACGCCCGTCCCCAACGCCCGCATCGGCAGCAAGGTCACCTTGTGGGGCGATGGACTGCCGATCGACGACGTGGCCCAGGCCGCGGGCACCATCGGCTACGAGCTGATGTGCGCACTGGCGCCGCGCGTGCGCGTGACCGAAGGCCGTCTCGGCACCGACGGTTGAACTTCGGCCCGACCAACCCCATATAAGCACGATGGCAAAAGCAAAAACCAATTACACCTGCAGCGAGTGCGGCGCGATCGCCAACCGCTGGACCGGCCAGTGCGCCGACTGCAAGGCCTGGAACACGATGGTCGAGACGGTGGTCGATACGCCCGGCGTGAACCGCATGTCGCAGACCCCGCACCGCAGCCTGGCGCAGACCGCGCCGGTGCTGTCCCTGGCCGACATCGAGGCGATCGACGTGCCGCGCTTCGGCACCGGCATCGAGGAATTCGACCGCGTGCTGGGCGGTGGCCTGGTGGCCGGCGGCGTGGTCCTGATCGGCGGCGACCCCGGCATCGGCAAGTCGACCCTGCTGCTGCAGGCGCTGTCCAGCCTGTCCACCGTCCGCAGTACCCTCTACGTCAGCGGCGAGGAATCCGGCGCCCAGATCGCGCTGCGCGCCAAGCGCCTGGCGGTGGATGCGAAAGACCTGAAATTGCAGGCCGAGATCCAGCTCGAGAAAATCCTCGGCACCATCGCCGACTTGAAGCCCGACGTGGTGGTGATCGACTCGATCCAGACCATGTATTCGGATGCGCTCACCTCGGCCCCCGGCTCGGTGGCCCAGGTGCGCGAGTGCGCGGCCCAGCTCACGCGGGTGGCCAAGCAGACCGGCGTCACCATCATCCTGGTCGGCCACGTCACCAAGGAGGGCGCGCTGGCCGGCCCGCGCGTGCTGGAACACATCGTCGATACCGTGCTGTATTTCGAAGGCGATACGCAGTCGAGCTACCGCCTGGTGCGGGCGATCAAGAACCGCTTCGGCGCGGTGAACGAGCTGGGCGTGTTCGCGATGACCGAGAAGGGCTTGAAGGGCGTGTCGAATCCTTCCGCCCTGTTCCTGTCGCAGCACGACAGCCAGGTGCCGGGTTCCTGCGTGATGGTGACCCAGGAGGGCACGAGACCGCTGCTGGTGGAAATCCAGGCGCTGGTCGACACCAGCCACCTGCCCAACGCGCGCCGCCTGTCCGTTGGGTTGGAACAAAATCGTCTGGCGATGCTGCTGGCGGTGTTGCACCGCCATGCCGGCATCGCGGCCTTCGACCAGGACGTGTTCATCAATGCGGTCGGCGGCGTCAAGATCACCGAACCGGCGGCCGACCTTGCCGTGCTCCTGGCGATCAACTCGTCGATGCGCAACAAGCCGCTGCCGCGCGGGCTGGTGGTGTTCGGCGAGGTCGGCCTGACCGGCGAAATCCGGCCGGCGCCGCGCGGCCAGGAACGCTTGCGCGAAGCGGCCAAGCTGGGCTTCTCGCTGGCGGTGATCCCGAAATCGAATGCGCCGAAGGGCAAGATCGAGGGCATGCGCATCATTACTGTCGAACGCATCGAGGAGGCGTTTAATAAATTGCGCGAGGTCGACTGATCGTCAATACCTGCCCAGCGGGATGGGCTATTGCCTGTCGGATTTCTTGAAAGATTCTATAATTGTGTCTTGTTCACTGTATTCGGCTAGACACGTGTATCAAGACCAAAGAAAATCTCCACGCAAGGTGTACCGCACCAAGGCCATGCTCGCCATGGACGGCCAGCCGCCCATCGGCGGCAAGACCACCGACGTCGGCGCCAACGGCGTGAGCATCAGCCTGGCCGATCCGCTGGCGGTCGGGCAGGGCGGGCAATTGGCCTTCGACCTGCTGGTCGAGGGCAGCTTCGTCACCATCAATACGCGGGTCAAGGTGTCGCATTGCATTTTCAGCAGCGGCGAATTCAAGGTCGGCTTCCAGTTCCTGCAGCCCGACCTGGCTTCGGTGACGGCGCTGGCGCGCTTCATGCGATAAATGTCATGAAGGCGGCAGTTCGACAATAGCGCCTTGTATACGACAAGCGGCGAGCGCCATCGGCCTCGCCGCCTGCTGTATTGACCCACTGAGCGGGCCATGCGCTATTCGTGATAGCGGTCGTGTAAATCGGAGGAACTGCCGCGGACTTCCTGGTAAATCTCGAACGCCACGAGGGCGGCCAGTCCGCTCAGAATCCCCATCACCATCAGATCTAACATATAAAACAAACGCCTGTCGGCATCCCCTCCATGTCATGACTACCATCTCAGGGTAGCAGGCAATGGTGTATTTACAAGTATCCACAATGCGGAACATGACAATATTCGGTTGACGCCGATTTCCATCCGCGCGCCGCGTCGCGCCCGGGGATGACATCCTTGCGCGCGTGTCATGTTCATGTCACATTGGCCAAATATGTCATGAACCTGTCATATTCGCCCGTTAGACTGCGGCTCATCGTCAGCGGGACCGTCCCGTGGTGTCACTTCCAAAGGATCCGATATGCGCATGAAGCACTTCTTCGTCTCGATCGCCCTGGCCGCAACGGCATTCTCCGCCAGCGCCCAGAACGTCAACATCACCGGCGCCGGCGCGACCTTCCCATACCCGATCTATGCCAAGTGGGCCGAGCTGTACAAGGCGGCTTCCGGCGTCGGCCTGAACTACCAGTCGGTGGGTTCGGGCGCCGGCATCAAGCAGATCAAGGCCAAGACCGTCGACTTCGGCGCGTCCGACATGCCGCTGGCGGCGAATGAACTGAATGCATCGGGCCTGTTCCAGTTCCCGGCCATCATGGGCGGCGTGGTGCCGATCGTGAACCTGGACGGCATCGCCCCGGGCCAGATGAAACTGAGCGGCGCCGTCATCGCCGACATCTACATGGGCAAGATCGTCAAGTGGAACGCGCCTCAGATCGCCGCGCTGAACCCGGGCGTCAAGCTGCCGGCCACCGACATCACCGTCGTGCGCCGCGCCGACAGCTCGGGCACCTCGTTCCTGTGGACCGACTACCTGAGCAAGGTCAGCCCGACCTGGAAATCGACCATCGGCGCCGGCACCACCGTCAAGTGGGCCGTTGGCGTGGGCGGCAAGGGCAATGAAGGCGTGGCCGCCAACGTGCAGCGCATCAAGGGCGGCATCGGCTACGTCGAGTGGGCCTACGCCAAGAAGAACAAGATGTCGCACACCCAGCTGCAGGGCGCCGACGGCACCTGGCTGCAGCCTTCGGACGACGCCTTCAAGGCCGCCGCCGCAGGCGCCGACTGGAAGGGCACCCCGGGCTTCGCGGTGGTATTGACCCACCAGCCGGGCAAGGGCGCATGGCCCGTGACCGGCGCCTCGTACATCCTGGTCCACAAGACCCAGGACGCAGCCAAGGGCCAGCAAGTGCTGAAATTCTTCGACTGGGCCTACAAGAACGGCGCGCCTGCCGCCGCCGACCTGGACTACGTTCCGATGCCGGCGGAGGTGACCAAGCTGGTGCAGGACGCCTGGCGCGCCAACCTGAAGGACGCGAGCGGCAAGGCGCTCTGGTAATCCAGCTTTCCTGAACGCGAGAAGGGCCGGCGCGACCGGTCTTTCCGCGTGCCAGCGATATTGACAAAACGATATTAATAGCGAAGTCAACCACACCATGAGCGTCCATCCATCCGTGTCCGTGAACGACCTGCCCGCCAAGGTTGCGGCCCAGGCCGACACCTTTGAGACTCCCGCCCTGCGCAACACCATGCGCAACCAGCGCCTGCAGGATTTTTTCTTCCATAAAGTCACCTGGCTGTTCGCGGCCTCGGTGCTGGCGGTGCTGGCCGGTATCATCGTTTCGCTGGCCATCGGCGCGGCCCCGGCCTTCAAGGAATTCGGCCTGGGCTTCATCACCCGCGTCGAGTGGGACCCGGTGAACGACCAGTATGGCGCCATGATTGCGATCTACGGCACCCTGGCGACGTCGATCATCGCACTGGCGGTGGCTTTCCCGATCAGTTTCGGCATTGCGCTGTTCCTGACCGAGATCTGCCCGGTCTGGCTGCGCCGTCCGCTCGGTACCGCAGTCGAATTGCTGGCCGGCGTGCCGTCGATCATCTACGGCATGTGGGGCCTGTTCGTGTTCGCGCCGCTGTTTGCCGAATACGTGCAGCCGGCGCTGAAGGAAACCCTCGGCCAGCTGCCGCTGATCGGGGCGGTGTTCCAGGGTCCGATCATGGGCATCGGTATCCTGACGGCCGGCCTGATCCTGGCGATCATGATCATCCCCTTCATCGCCTCGGTGATGCGCGACGTGTTCGAGATCGTCCCGACCGTGCTGAAGGAATCTGCATACGGCCTGGGCTGCACCCGGTGGGAAGTGGTGCGCAAGGTGGTGCTGCCATACACCCGCAACGGCGTCGTCGGCGGCGTGATGCTGGGCCTGGGCCGCGCACTGGGCGAGACCATGGCCGTCACCTTCGTGATCGGTAACTCGCACGGCATCTCGGCCTCGTTGTTCTCGGCCGGTAACTCGATTTCGTCGACCCTGGCCAATGAATTCGCCGAAGCGGCGACCGCGCTGCACTCGTCGGCACTGTTCGCCCTGGCGCTGATCCTGTTTGCGATCACCTTCATCGTGCTGTCGGCGGCGAAGCTGATGCTGGTGGGGATGTCCCGCAACGAAGGCACCAAATAAGAGAAGGCCACAGAGATGAACAACGCAATCAAGAACCCCGTCTACCGCAAGCGCCTGCTGGCGCACCGCGTCGGCATCACGCTGTCGGTGCTGGCCATGGGCATCGGCCTGACCTTCCTGGCCTGGATCCTGGGCACGCTGCTGTACAACGGCTTCGGCGCCCTGGCCGGTACCCTGTTCACGAACGACACCCCCGCCCCGGGCACCCCGGGCGGCGGACTGCGCAATGCTATCGTCGGCTCGCTGATGATGGTCGGCCTGTCGACCCTGGTCAGCACCCCGATCGGCATCCTGGCCGGTATCTATCTTGCCGAGTACGGCGAGAACAACAAGTTCGCGCAAATCACCCGCTTCGTGACCGACATCATGCTGTCGGCGCCATCGATCGTGATCGGCCTGTTCGTGTATGCGATCTATGTCGCCAACGTCCAGCACTTCTCTGGCTATGCCGGCGCGATCGCGCTGTCGCTGATCGCGGTGCCGGTCGTGGTGCGCACCACCGACAATATGCTGCGCCTCGTGCCGTCGAGCCTGCTGGAAGCGGCCTACGCCCTTGGCGCGCCGCACTGGAAGGTGGCGATGACGGTGCGCCTGCGCGCCGTGAAGGCCGGCGTCGTGACCGGCGTGCTGCTGGCCGTGGCCCGCGTGGCCGGGGAGACCGCGCCGCTGCTGTTCACCGCGCTGAACAACCAGTTCTACAGCCACGACATGAATGCGCCGCTGGCCAACCTGCCGGTCGTGATCTACCAGTTCGCGATGAGCCCATACGACGACTGGCGTTCGCTGGCCTGGGGTGGCGCACTGCTCGTGACCGCTACCGTGCTGCTGCTGAACATCGTTTCGCGCACCATGTTTGCCCAAAAGACCCCGCGTTAATCCCATCCTGATAAAAGACAAAGTGATGAACCAAGCCATGCTCAATACGACTCCGGCGCCGGCCGCCGCCAAAGCCAAGACGATCGAAATCCAGGGCCTGAACTTCTTTTACGGTAAAACGCAGAGCCTCAAGAATGTGTCGCTCGACATCCACGCCAAGCAGGTGACTGCCTTCATCGGCCCGTCGGGCTGCGGCAAGTCGACCCTGCTGCGCACCCTGAACCGGATGTACGACCTGTACCCGGGCCAGCGCGCGGAAGGCTCGATCATGTACCGCGGGCGCAATATCCTGGAGCCTGGTGTCGACGTCAACATGCTGCGCGCCAAGGTCGGCATGGTGTTCCAGAAGCCGACCCCATTCCCGATGTCGATCTATGACAACATCGCCTTCGGCGTGCGCTTGTACGAAAACCTGTCGAAGGGCGAGATGGACGAGCGCGTCGAGTGGGCCCTGAAAAAGGCGGCGCTGTGGGAAGAAGCCAAGGACAAATTGAACAAGAGCGGCCTGTCGCTGTCGGGCGGCCAGCAGCAGCGCCTGTGCATCGCGCGCGGCGTGGCGGTCAAGCCAGACGTCCTGCTGCTCGACGAACCGACCTCGGCGCTGGATCCGATCTCGACCGCCAAGATCGAGGAACTGATCAGCGAGCTCAAGCAAGATTACACGATCACCATCGTGACCCATAATATGCAACAAGCCGCGCGTTGCTCGGATTACACTGCTTACATGTATCTTGGCGAGCTGGTCGAATTCGGCGAGACCGACCAGATCTTCATGAATCCGGCGCGCAAGGAAACGCAAGACTATATTACCGGCCGCTTCGGCTGATACTACCCGGTGCTCATTTTGCCGGCCCCGCCGGCTTCACAAGAATATTTGACGGAGAAGTTATGACAGGCGAGCATTCATCCAAGCAGTACGACCAGGAACTCGAGGGCATCCGTTCCCAGGTCTTGCTGATGGGCGGCATGGTGGAAACCCAGTTCGAGGAAGCGCTCGAGTGCTTCCGCATCGGCGACATCCCGCGCGCCGAGCGCGTGATGGCCGAAGACCAGGCCGTCAACCAGCTCGAAGTCTCGCTCGACGACGCCTGCAGCCACCTGATCGTCAAGCGCCAGCCGACCGCCAACGACCTGCGCACCGTGATGGCCACCATCAAGGTCATCACCGACCTGGAGCGCATCGGCGACGAGGCGACCAAGGTCGCGCGCACCGCGAAAAGCCTGCACGAGCGCGGCACGACCGGCTTCGCCCACTACGACATGATCCGCACCATCGCCAAGGCGACCTCGGAACTGCTGCACGATTCGCTGGACGCCTTCGCGCGCCTGGACGGCAAGCAGGCCTTGCAGATCATCGCCGGCGACGAGGTGGTCGACCACGAGTTCCGCACCATCCTGCGCACCATGGTCACCTATATGATGGAAGACCCGCGCACGATCTCGTCGGCGCTGGACACGCTGTGGGTGGCCAAGGCGATCGAGCGCATCGGCGACCATGCCAAGAACATCGCCGAGTACGTGATCTACGTGGTCGAAGGCCGCGACATCCGTCACAGCAAGGTAGCGCTCGACCAGGTGGCGGAATAACACGATGGCAGACAACACCTCGGTCCTGGTCGTTGAAGACGAGCCGGCGATCGTCGAGCTGGTGACCTATTCGCTGCGCGAGGCAGGCTGGGACATCCGCACCGCCGACACCGCGGCCGGCGCCTGGGAGAGCATCAGCCGGGGCAAGCCCGACCTGCTGCTGCTCGACTGGATGCTGCCCGACCAGAGCGGCCTGCGTTTGCTGTCGCGCCTGCGCGCGGACCGCGACTTCCAGGACCTGCCGGTGATCATGCTGACGGCGAAAAGCATGGAAGAGGACAAGCTGGCGGGCCTGAACAACGGCGCCGACGACTACATCACCAAGCCGTTCTCGCCGCGCGAGCTGCTGGCGCGTTCGCGCGCGCTGCTGCGCCGCAAATCGCCGCACCTGGCCGAGGCGCCGCTGCGCGCCGGCACGGTGACGCTCGATCCGAACAGCTGCACGGTGACGGTCGAGAACCAGCAGATCGACATCGGCAATGCAGAGTACAAGTTGTTGAAGTACCTGATGGCGCATCGGGAGCGCGTGTTCTCGCGCGCCCAGCTGCTCGACAAGGTGTGGGGCGACCACGCCGTGATCGAGGAGCGCACGGTCGACGTGCACGTGCTGCGCCTGCGCAAGGCGCTGAAATCGGCCGATGGCCTGATCCGCACGGTGCGCAGCGTCGGCTACATGCTGTCAGAGAAATAAGCGGTGTCGAAGGACGCGATGAATCCCAAGCTGCTGTTTTGGGTGCCGGCGCTGCTGCGCACGGCGCTGCTGTTCGCCCTGTCCGGCGTGGTGTGGTGGTGGTTCGGTCTCGTGGCCGCGCTGGCGCTGGCGCTGGCCGGGATGGCGGTTGCCGTGTTCACGCAATTGTCGTACCTGCACAAGCTGGGCGAGTGGCTGGACGAGCCTCACAGCACGCGCCTGCCGGACGGCTGGGGCGCCTGGACCGATGCGTTTGCCCGTCTGTACCGCCTGCGGCGCGATGACGAGCGCCACCAGGCCGAATTGACCGAATGGCTGGCGCGCTTTCGCCAGGCCATGCACCTGCTGCCGGAAGGCGTGGCCATCATGGACGACGTGCTGTTCCTGGAGTGGTGCAATCCGGCGGTGGAGAAACACCTGGGCCTGACGATGGAGCGCGACAAGGGGCTGCGCGTGACCAACCTGGTGCGCCATCCGGACTTCATCGACTACATCGTGCTGGGCCGATACGAGCAGCCGCTGACGCTGTCGTTCCGCGGCCGCAAGCTGGAATGCCGCATCATCCCGTTCGAGAACCGGCGCCAGATCCTGGTGACGCACGACGCCACCGACACCGAGCGCATCGAAGCGATGCGGCGCGACTTCATCGCCAACGCCTCGCACGAACTACGCACGCCGCTGACGGTGATCGTGGGCTTCCTCGAGATCGCGCTGTCGGATCCGGGCATCGACGTCGCCACGCGGATGTCGCACCTGAACCTGATGACGGAGCAGGCGCACCGCATGCAGCGCCTGATCCAGGACATGCTGACCCTGTCGCGGCTGGAGTCGGACGAATATCCCCTCAAGCGCGAGAAGGTGGACGTGCGCAGCCTGATCGACTCGATCGCGGCCGAGGCGCGCGCGCTATCGGGCGGACGGCACCAGATCGAGGTCGCGGTCGACGGCCCCGACGTGATGGGCAGCATGGAAGAGCTGCGCAGCGCCTTCGCCAACCTGGCGTCGAACGCGGTGCGCTACTCGCCCAACGGCGGCACGATCCGCCTGGCCTGGACGCGCGGCGCCGACGCGCTCAGTTTCGCGGTGACGGATTGCGGCATCGGCATCGACCCCGAACACATCCCGCGCCTGACCGAGCGTTTCTACCGCGTCGACAAGAGCCGTTCGCGCGAAACGCAGGGCACCGGCCTCGGCCTGGCGATCGTCAAGCACGTCCTGCTGCGCCACGGCGGCAAGCTGACGATCACCTCGCAGCCTGGCAAAGGCAGCACCTTCTCCGCCTCGCTCCCCAACACCTCACTACCCGCCTGACCCCTTCACAATTAGGGTCAGAGTCGAATTGTTTGACAACTTTGTGAAATACTGAGGGGCTCTGTGTTCGCTTCACGAGCCCTGATGCATTTTGCTCGCAGGATAATTAGGGTCAGAGTCGAATTAATGGCAATTCTAGGTAATTGCTCAATAAATCGACTCTGACCCTAATTAATTTTTGGGTGTTTCTTCGCTGAGGGGAAATTGTTCAGGTATGAACAATGTACTTTCAGAAGAACTGTCCGAGAAACCTGCCTGAAAACAGTTGAGTCGCCCATTTTTGTTGCAAAACGCATGAGGGTCAGAGTCGAATTATCGAGCAACTTTAAAAGTTGTCAAACAATTCGACTCTGACCCTAATTGTCTTTTCAGAAAGCTGTGGCTGGGAAATGGTGGATAGAGAAGAGTAGTGTCCGAAAATAGGAAATTGCTCGGTAATTCGACTCTGACCCTAATTGCGGGCCGGCGTGAGGTGCTGAGGTGTGGGCCGATGAGGCAGGGCGTTCCGGTTGGGCCATCGGGGCGATGCGATGTGTCGGGAATGCGGTTAGGCGGACATATCTTTAGACAAGTGGCGTGCTTTTGTTTATCGTTGCCTCCTTACTTCGGAGGCAAGATTTGAGCAGCAACACTTTATCACCGCATCACGCATCCTATGCCTTCGGCCTGGACCTCGTCCGCTTCGGCTGTGCGCTGATGGTGGCGCTGTTTCATTTTACGTGGCGGATCCCGAATGAAGCCCATATCATGCCATTCGGGTGGGTCGGGGTACAGGTCTTCTTCGTCATCTCGGGCGTCGTCATCGCCAACTCGGCCATCGCCTCCACGCCGTACCGCTTCGCGCGCAATCGCTTCCTGCGCCTGTATCCGGCAGCCTGGATCGCCGCTGCGATCAGCTTCGCGATCCTGTCGGTCGTGCCCACGCCGGCCTATTACGCGCTGGGCATTGGCGTGAATCCCGAGTGGTGGGCGCTGGGCAGCTCCGTGGTGCTGGTGGGCGAGCAGGCGCTGGCCACCGCCTACTGGACCTTGCCGATCGAGATCGCCTTCTATTCCCTGGTGTTCATTGCAGTGCTGCGGGGACGGGTGCGGCTGCGCGCGGTGGCGCGCCTGCTGGCCGTGGCCAGCAGCGCCTACCTGGTCTCCCTGTTCTATCTGCAGGTCTCGACGTCGGGGCCGGGCGTGCTAGACCTCGGCTACGGCCTGAAGAACATGCTGCTGCTGCGCCACGGTGTCTTCTTTGCGATCGGGATCTATCTGTGGATGGCGACGCAGCGGCAGGCGCTGGACCGCAGCGACCGGGTCCTGTTCGGGCTGTCCCTGGGGGCGGCGGCGCTCGAGATCATCTGCCGCTCGGTGAGCCTGACGACGATCTTTGCCGCCGGCGCCGCGGGGCCGCTGGACATCAGGTGGGTGACGGTTGGCGCGCTGCTGGCCTTCGCGGCGCTGCTGGCGGCGATCCGCGTCTCACTGGTCAATGCGAAACGCTGGACGCCTTCGGCGCGCACGGGGGCCAGGATACGGATGCTCGGCCTGGTGACTTATCCGTTCTACCTGGTGCACGAAGTCGTCGGCGGGGCGATGCTCGTTGCCGCCAGCGACAAGGGCCTGGGCCGGCCGGCCGCCCTGATGCTGGCCATCGCCGCAACGCTGGCCGTGGCCTGGCTGATCGCCGCGTTCGCCGAACCGGCCCTCAGGCAGGCGATCGTCCGGGGCGCGAGGTGGGTGCGCGGTTCCGGCGTGCGGATCAGGATGGCCCCGGGCGCCGACGAGCGGCTGCCGAAATAGGCCGCGCAAATCTGCTGCAGGATCCGCCTCAGACCAGGCCGGCCACCAGCAGCGCCAGCGCCGGCACGCCGATCCACGCGGCCTGGATCGCCCGGCGCGGCGCATACTGCAGCAGCAGCGTGACGCTCCAGGCGGACAGCGACAGCACGCCGCACCACACGACCGGTCCGATATGCCAGCCGCTGGCCGCGATGCAGGCGCCGAAGGACAGCGCCAGTGCGAGCCAGCCCAGCAGGCGCAAGCGCAGGCGCAGGCGCGCATCCGGTTCCGCGCCGCGGCCGTGGATGTCGGCGTAATGGCGGTCCATCGACAGGCCCTTGGCGGCGAAGCCGGTATAGGCCAGCGCGGTGCCGGCCAGGATCAGCGCACTCATGCAGCCTCCAGCTTGTTGGTCGTCACGTCGGTCGGCGCGGGTTTCGTCGCTGCCGCCGGCTTCTTCGGCCTGCCCAGCCACCAGGCCGCGTAGCCGAGCAGCAGGCCGAGCGCCAGCACTACCAGGTCGAATCCGGCCACCGCACGCAGGGCCGGGCCGCCGAACAGGCTCACGCCCAGGTGGGTGTCGGTGGTGAGCGCATTGAGCACCGGAATCACGGCCAGCAGCACCGCGCCCAGCGTCAGCTGGAAGCGCCACATCGCGCGCGTCGGGCGAATCTGCGCCAGCAGCGCGGCCAGGCCCCAGGCGATGAAGAAGCAGTTGGCCTCGAGGTTCGTGCGCTGCGCGATCTCGACCGGCAGCAGGCGGTTGGCCCAGAAGTAGACCGCGAAGGCGATCGGCAGGCCGGCGATGGCGCCGATGTTCAGGGCGTCGACCAGGCGCACCCCGAAGCCGGCCTTGCCGCCTTGCGCGATCGCCTTGGCGTATTTCTGGCGCTCCTTCACGCCCCACAGCAGGGCGCCGGTGGCGACCATCGCGGTGCCGGCCAGGCCGCACACGAAGAACAGCGCGCGCAGCAGCGGGTCGGCGAAGTGGGCCACGTGCAGGCCGTAGACCGCGGCGCGCGCGTCCAGCGTCGTGCTCATCGGCTTGGCCCCGGACAGCAGCGCGCCGCTGGCGCCGTCGAAGGTCATGGTCGGCTCGATGTTCGACAACTGCTGGCCCGAAGGACGATGCAGGGCGATGCGGGCATTGGCGTCGTTCGGATTGCTCACGACGATCCGGGTCGGCGCCTGGCCCCAGGCGCGCTCCGCCTGCGCCAGCATCGGCGCGATGTCGGCCAGCGGCGCGAATTGCCTGGCCGGCTTCACCCGTTCGGCGTTCGGGAACACGTCCGCGAACATGGCGTTCTGCTCGGCGCCGTACAGCGCCTTGGTGGGCGAGGGCATGTACATGAACATCAGCGTGACCAGGCCGGTGTACGTGATCATCAGGTGGAATGGCAGCGCCAGCACCGCGGTGGCATTGTGCGCGTCCAGCCACGAGCGCTGGCCCTTCCTGGGACGGAAGGTGAAGAAGTCCTTGAAGATGCGCTTGTGCGTGATCACGCCGCTGACGATGGCGACCAGCATGAACATGGCGGCGATGCCGACGATCCAGCGGCCCCAGATCGCCGACATGTAGTACAGGTCGAAGTGCAGGCGATACAGGAACTCGCCGCCGCGGGTGTCGCGCGGCGCGGCGGTGTTCTCGCCGGTCATCGGATCGAGCGTGAAGTTCTGGGTGCGGAAGGCCGCGCGCCGCTCTTCGCGGGTCATGCCCTTCTTCGGCGGATTGGTCCAGCTGGCGTAGATCAGCGGATTGCGCTCGTGCGGCAGGTCGAGGAACCAGGCATTGGCCTTTGGCGCGCGCTGCTGCAGCTCGCGCACCGCGAGCGCGGCCGATTCGGCCGGCGTCACCCGCGACGGCGCATCTGCCGCCTTGTGCAGCTCGGGCTTCATCCAGAACGTGATCTCGTGCTTGTAGTAGGCGGCGGTGCCGCCCATGAACACCAGCAGCAGCAGCCAGCACACCAGCAGGCCCGACCAGGTGTGCACCCAGGCCATCGATTGGCGCAAGCCTTCTTTCATGACGCCCTCCCGGCGATCCATAACACAGCGCCCAATACGCTGCTCGTTGCGACCACCCCGACCCAGGCGCGCAGCGCGCTGGTCGTGGCGAACACCCACAGGATGACGCAGGTATAGACCACGAAGGAGAGCAGGGTGGCGATGGTGACGGCGTCGGCGCGCGGCAGCGGCAGTGCGATGGCGATCAGGGCGCTGGCGATCGAGGTCAGCACATAGCCGCCGGCGATGGCCGCGACCGCGCGCGCGGCCACGCCGCCGCGGTAGCGCCAGGTGAGGGTAGTCATGAGAGTCGTCATGAACTTCGGGCCTTTCTATCTGAAACGGACGGCGTCGACGGCGATCAGTGCTCGGCGCCCGGCGCCAGCGCAGGGCCCGCGGCCAGGGCCGCGATGCCTTTCGGCTGCACCACGGTCAGCGACGAGGTGTGGCTGGCGCTGGCGTACTGCACGCCGGCGCGCTCGCCGCCGGTCTTGTCGGTATGCGCCGTCTCCAGCACATAGGTGCCTTTCCACGGCAGGTCGAACTTCACCGCGCCGTTGGCGTCGGCCAGCGCTTCCTTCGACCAGCCGCTCGGCACGGTGATCGCCACCTTCGCCTTCGGCAGTGGCTGGCCTTTGTAAAACACCTTGAATTCGCCGGCGGCGCCTGTCGGGACGATGTCCAGCGCCAGCTTCGGCTGCTGCGCGGCGAAGCTGGTCGCCAGGCGCGCGGCCGGGATCCAGATGTGCCGACTCGTCTTGCCGTCCTTGGTCGTTTCCCAGCCTGGATAGGCATTGTCTTCGGCCACGATCGCGTCGCCCGCCGCCAGGCTGGCGCCGCCCACCACATAGCCCTTGGCCGTCTTTTCCAGCGTGAGCGCGGTTTCTCCGGAAGCCTTGAGCAGGGTCGCGCGAGGCGCGATGAACTTGTCCAGCAGGCCGGGCGTGGTTTCGCGCTGGTTCAGGCCGAACTCGCCGAACTGCAGCTTCACGGTCTTGCCATCCTGCTCCAGCCAGACGTGGTGCGCCTGGGCGGCAGGTGCGATTGCAGCAAGGGCGAGGAGCGAGGAGAGCAGCAGTTTCTTCATGGTCTTTATTCTCTTTATGAGGTGTGGTCGAGTCGGATGATGCTAGCCGTTTTGCCAAACAAAGCATGTCTCTTTTGGCGGAAGCGGCAAATATGTGCGTTGCGTCAACTATTCAACACGAATTATAATGCGAATCATTCTCATTATCAAAACACTTTCAAGGAGTGATCATGTTGCGCCCAGTGCCATCCGTTGTATCCCATCCAACGCCCGTCGCCCGTCTCGTGCGCCAGGCCACCGCACTGTGCGCAAGCGCCGCCTTGCTGTCCCCGCTGGCCGCTATGGCCGCTGCCCCTGCCGCTCCCGATGCGCCGGAAGAGATTGCCGCGGTCGCGATCCCCACCGTCAACGTCACGGGCAAGCACGACGCCACCACCGAGAAGAGCAAGTCGTTCACCACCCGTTCCTCGACCCTGTTCAAGGGCGAGCAAGACATCCGCGACACGCCGCAGCCGGTGACCGTCATCACCCGCCAGTTGATGGAAGAGCGCAATATGCTCGACCTGACCGACGTGCTCACCAATACGGCCGGCATCACTGTCGAATACACCGACAGCGAGCGCATCGTCTACAACTCGCGTGGCTTCGGCGTCGATGCCATGCAGATCGATGGGCTCAGCTACAAACAGTCCGGCGCCTACTTCATCCAGCCGGACACGGCCGTCCTGGACCGGGTCGAACTGCTGCGCGGCGCCTCGGGCATGTTGCGCGGTTCCGGCAACCCTTCCGCCACCGTGAATATGGTGCGCAAGCTCCCGACGGCCGCATTCCAGGCATCCGCCGGCCTGACGGTCGGCTCGTGGGACCGCCGCCGGGTCGAGTTGGACGTGTCGACCCCGCTCAATGAGAGCGGTTCGGTGCGTGGCCGCGTCGTGGCGGTCAAGGACAAGAAGGACTTGTTCCAGAATGGGCGCGAAGAAGACCGCGAAGTGCTGTACGGCGTAGTCCAGGCCGACCTGACGCCGCGCACCACCGTCACCGCCTGGCTGCAGCACACCGACCTCGATGCCACCGGCGCCTGGGGCGGCTTGCCGGGCAACTTTGACGGTTCCTCGCTGAACCTGCCGATCGACACCTTCCTGGGCGCCAGCTGGAACCGCTGGAACCGCTACAACGACCAGGCCCAGATCGGCATCGAACACCGCTTCGACAATGGCTGGAGCGTGCGGGCGAATGCCGGTTATCTCGGGATGCGCCTCAAGGCCAATGGCTTCAAGCAGACGTATATCGCGCGCACCGGCACCACCAATCCCTACCTGATGGACATGACGACGTCGCAGTACACCGGCGACGACAGCCGCCAGCAGGCGCTGAGCCTCGTTGCCGACGGCCCGTTCACGCTGTTCGGACGCAAGCACACGCTGGTGGCGGGCGCCGAGCGCGTGTATGACCGGACGATCGCCACCTACGGCGCCGGCACCCTGTTCAAGCAGGCCATCGACATCCGCACCTTCGATCCGTACTCGACCTATCCGGAGCGCGAGGTGACGACGATGCCGGCCGGCGGCGCCGCCCCGACCGTGACGACCAATAACGGCGCCTACGCCACGGCGCGCTTTTCGCTGGCAGACCCGCTGGCTGTCCTGCTCGGCGCCCGCCTGAGCTGGTGGGAAACCGAACGACGCAGCAATGGCAGCGGCTTCAAGGTCACGCGCGAAGTCACGCCGTATGTCGGCGTCGTGTATGACTTGTCGAACGAGATCAGTGCCTACGCCAGCTATACCGAGATCTTCGCGCCGCAGGAGGCGCGCGGCGCCGACGGCAACCTGCTCGAACCGGTCACCGGCGAGGACATCGAACTCGGCCTGAAAGGGGAGTTCTTCGGCGGCCGCCTGAACGCCTCGATGGGCTTGTTCCAGGTCGAAAACGTCGGCCGCGCGATCGAGGACACGTCGTCGGTCAATCCCTGCCCGCCGACCAACCTGACCGGCTTCTGCCGCATCGCCGGCGGCAAGGAGCGCAGCGAAGGCCTGGAAGCGGAAGTGTCGGGCGAAGTATTGCCTGGCTGGCAGCTGATGGCTGGCTATACCAACACCCGTACCAAATACGTGAGCGGTACCGCCGCCAACACTGGCCAGCCGCTGCGCACCATCGATCCGAAACACCAGCTGCGCCTGTTCACCAGCTATAGCCCGAACCGCTCCGGCCCGGGCTGGACTGTCGGCGGCGGCGTGAACATGCAGAGCGATTCGTATGTGCGCGGCGCCGGCCTGACCGCGACCCAGGGTGGTTACGGCGTCGCCAACGCCATGCTCGCCTGGCGCTTCAGCGACAAGCTGTCGGTGCAGGCCAATGTGAACAATCTGTTCGACAAGGTCTATTACAAGAAATTCGGTCCGACCGGCCTTGCCTGGTACTACGGCGACCCACGCAGTGTGTCGCTGAGCCTGCGCGGCAGCCTGTAATCGCTCTTGCCGGTCCGCCCCCGCAGCGGACCTTGCGTCGAGGGGAACGAGCCGGGGTACAATCCCAGCCTCGTTCTTTTCGGCACATTCCATGCTCTCTCGTCGTACCTCCCTCGCGGCCTGCGCCGCACTGCTCCTCTGCGCCTGCGGCAGCACGCCGGTCCAGACGCCGGTCCCGGCCGCTCCGCTCGTCGTCGCCCCGGCGGCCGCGCCGCTGCCGCCCAAGAAGATCCGCATCGGCCTGGCCCTTGGCGGCGGCGCCGCGCGCGGCTTCGCCCATATCGGCGTGATCAAGGCCCTCGAGGCCCAGGGCATCTATCCGGAGATCGTGGTCGGCACCAGCGCCGGCTCGGTGGTCGGCTCGCTGTATGCGTCGGGCCTGAACGGCTTCGCCCTGCAAAAGACGGCTCTCGCCATGGATGAGGCGACCATCTCGGACTGGGCCATGCCGTGGCTGAGCAAATCCAGTGGCCTGCTCAAGGGCGAGGCGCTGCAGAATTATGTGAACAAGGCGATCGGCAATGTGCCGATGGAAAAGCTGAAACTGCGCTTCGGCGCCGTGGCCACCGACCTCAAGAGCGGCCAGCCGATCCTGTTCAACCGCGGCAATACCGGGATGGCCGTGCGCGCCTCGTCGGCCGTGCCGAGCGTGTTCCAGCCCGTAAAAATCGGCAACAAGGAATACGTCGACGGCGGCCTTGTGGCGCCGGTGCCGGTGCGTTTCGTGCGCGAGATGGGCGCCGATTTTATTATCGCCGTCAATATCTCGAGCGCGACCGAAGGCGCGGCCACGGCCAGCTCGCTCGACGTGCTGATGCAGACCTTCAGCATCATGGGTCAGCGCCTGAACCATTTCGAACTGAAGGACGCCGACATCGTGATCACGCCGGCGCTCGGCAATATGGGATCGAGCGATTTCGGCGGACGCAATCTCGCCATCCTGGCCGGCGAGCAGGCCGCCGCCGCCGTCATGCCGCAAATCAAAGCCAAGCTCAAGCTCCGGCAACAAATTCCATAAGAAAGGCAATACCGTGAATACCAAACCCTACCTGACCCTGGCGGACGTGAAGAAAATCGGCGCCGCCGCCGAAGCCGAAGCCGTCAACAACGGCTGGAACGTCTCGATCGCCATCGTCGACGACGGCGGCCACCTGCTGTGGCAGCAGCGCTTGGACGGCGCGCCGCCGGTCTCGTCGTATATCGCGCCCGCCAAGGCCAACACCGCCGCGCTCGGCCGCCGTGAATCGAAGAGCTATGAAGACGTGATCAATGGCGGCCGCATGTCCTTCCTGAGCGCGCCGAAGCTGGAAGGCATGCTCGAAGGCGGCGTGCCGGTGATCGTCGACGGCCACGTGATCGGCGCCGTCGGCGTCTCGGGTGTCAAGTCGGAACAGGATGTGCAGATCGCCCGGGCAGGGATCGCCGCACTGAGCGCCACCTGAGGACAAGTTACGGGTGCGATATTGCACCCGCAACATAAGTTTCAGCAGGGCAGGGAAGATGGCAGGGCGTGTCATCTTCCGTAAATTTGCTGGCGGGTATGTGGCAGCGCCGCATTGCCGAACATCAGAGTTCGCGCTATAATTCGGAAGTTTATCTAATTCAAACTTAGCCGTAGCGCATACCCACCATCCCTCATTCAACATGACCTCCAACACCGGGCGGCTTGACTGCGTCCAGGACAGTTGGATGTCGGTCTGACGTGGCGAAGCTACGGCAACTTTTTCGGGAGTTGCCCTTGCCGCCATTTTTTTCTGGCCCCTCCGTTCCAGCCATCCTGGCACTTGCTGACGGGACCATCTTCAAAGGTTATTCCATTGGTGCCGTCGGTCATACGACCGGCGAAGTGGTGTTCAACACCGCGATCACCGGCTACCAGGAAATCCTGACCGATCCGAGCTATTCGCGCCAGATCGTGACCCTGACCTATCCGCACATCGGCAACTACGGCGTGAACAGCGCCGACGTCGAAGCGGGCAAGGTGCACGCCGCCGGCCTGATCATCCGTGACCTGCCGCTCCTGGCCTCGAACTTCCGTTCGACCCAATCGCTGGGCGACTATCTCAAGCAAGAGAACGTGGTTGCCATCGCCGGCATCGACACCCGCAAGCTGACCCGCATCCTGCGCGAAAAAGGGGCCCAGGCCGGCGCGATCCTGACCGCCGCCCAAGGCGCCGAGCCATCGCCAGCCCAGGCGCTGGAACTGGCGCGCTCGTTCCCGGGCCTGGCCGGCATGGACCTGGCCAAGGTCGTGTCCGTGACCGAACCCTACGAGTTCACCGAAACCGAGTGGAAGCTGGGTGAAGGCTTCGGCAAGCAGACCAACCCCAAATACCACGTGGTCGCCTTCGACTACGGCGTCAAGCGCAACATCCTGCGCATGCTGGCCGAGCGCGGCTGCAAAGTGACCGTGCTGCCGGCGCAATCGACCGCCGCCGACGCCCTGGCATTGAACCCGGACGGCATCTTCCTGGCCAACGGCCCGGGCGACCCCGAGCCATGCGACTACGCCATTGCGGCCTCGCGCGAGCTGATCGAAAAAGGCATCCCGACCTTCGGCATCTGCCTCGGTCACCAGATCATGGCGCTGGCGTCCGGCGCCAAGACCATGAAGATGAAGTTCGGCCACCATGGCGCCAACCACCCGGTGCAGGACCTGGACAGCAAGAAGGTCTTGATCACCTCGCAGAACCACGGCTTCGCGGTCGACCCGGAAACCTTGCCGGCCAACTGCCGCGTGACCCACGTCTCGCTGTTCGACGGCTCGCTGCAGGGCTTCGCCCGCACGGACAAGCCGGCGTTCTGCTTCCAGGGCCACCCGGAAGCCTCGCCCGGTCCGACCGACGTCGCCTATCTGTTTGACCGCTTCATCGGCCTGATGCAAGCAGCGGAGAAAAAATAATATGCCAAAACGTAGTGATATCAAAAGCATCCTGATCATCGGCGCCGGCCCGATCGTCATCGGCCAGGCAGTCGAATTCGACTATTCCGGCGCCCAGGCCTGCAAGGCCTTGCGCGAAGAAGGCTACAAGGTCATCCTGGTCAATTCGAACCCGGCGACCATCATGACCGACCCGGAAACGGCGGACGTGACGTATATCGAGCCGATCACCTGGAAGGTCGTCGAGCGCATCATCGAGAAAGAGCGTCCTGACGCGATCCTGCCGACCATGGGCGGCCAGACCGCGCTCAATTGCGCACTCGACCTGCACCGCCACGGCGTTCTTGATAAATACAAGGTCGAGCTGATCGGCGCGACCCCGGAAGCCATCGACAAGGCCGAAGACCGTTCGAAGTTCAAGGACGCGATGACCAAGATCGGCCTGGGCTCGGCGCGTTCGGGCGTGGCCCACTCGATGGACGAAGCCTGGACCGTGCAGCGCGAGCTGGGCTTCCCGACCATCATCCGTCCTTCGTTCACGATGGGCGGCAGCGGCGGCGGCATCGCCTACAACGAAGAAGAATTCGAAGCGATCTGCAAGCGCGGCCTCGAGGCTTCGCCGACCAACGAGCTCTTGATCGAAGAATCCCTGCTCGGCTGGAAAGAGTATGAGATGGAAGTCGTGCGGGACAAGAACGACAACTGCATCATCATCTGCTCGATCGAAAACCTGGATCCGATGGGCGTGCACACGGGCGACTCGATCACCGTGGCGCCGGCGCAGACCCTGACCGACAAGGAATACCAGATCATGCGTAACGCGTCGATCGACGTGCTGCGCGAGATCGGCGTCGACACGGGCGGTTCGAACGTGCAGTTCTCGATCAACCCGAAAGACGGCCGCATGATCGTCATCGAGATGAACCCGCGCGTGTCGCGTTCGTCGGCGCTGGCCTCGAAAGCGACCGGCTTCCCGATCGCCAAGGTGGCGGCGAAGCTGGCCGTCGGTTTCACGCTGGACGAGCTGCGCAACGAGATCACCGGCGGCGCGACTCCGGCCAGTTTTGAGCCGTCGATCGACTACGTCGTGACCAAGATTCCGCGCTTCACGTTCGAGAAATTCCCGACCGCCGACAAGCACCTGACCACGCAGATGAAGTCGGTCGGTGAAGTCATGGCGATGGGCCGCACCTTCCAGGAATCGTTCCAGAAAGCCCTGCGCGGCCTGGAAGTCGGCGTCGACGGCCTGAACGAAAAGACCCGCGACCGCGAAAAGATCGAAGAAGAGCTGGGCGAACCTGGTCCGGACCGCATCTGGTATGTGGGTGACGCCTTCGCCCAGGGCTTCACCCTGGAAGAAGTGCACAACCTGACCAAGATCGATCCGTGGTTCCTGGTGCAGATCAAGGAGATCGTGGACATCGAGCTGTGGCTCGAGACCCAGACCCTGGAGTCGCTGGACAAGCCGCTGCTGTACAAGCTCAAGCAGAAAGGTTTCGCCGACCGCCGCCTGGCCTTCCTGTTGAAGGTCGAGCCGATGGCCGTGCGCGCCCGCCGCCACGAATTGAACATTCGTCCGGTGTACAAGCGCGTCGACACCTGCGCCGCCGAGTTCGCGACCGACACCGCCTATATGTACTCGACGTACGATGAGGAATGCGAGTCGAACCCGACCGACAAGAAGAAGATCATGGTGCTGGGCGGTGGCCCGAACCGTATCGGCCAGGGCATCGAGTTCGACTACTGCTGCGTGCACGCGGCCCTGGCCATGCGCGAAGACGGCTACGAGACCATCATGGTCAACTGCAATCCAGAGACCGTGTCGACCGACTACGATACCTCGGACCGCCTGTACTTTGAATCGCTGACGCTGGAAGACGTGCTCGAGATCGTCGAACTGGAAAAGCCGGTCGGCGTGATCGTGCAATACGGCGGCCAGACCCCGTTGAAGCTGGCGCTGGACCTGGAAGCGAACGGCGTGCCGATCATCGGCACCTCGCCGGACATGATCGACGCCGCCGAAGACCGCGAGCGTTTCCAGCAGCTGCTGCAAAAGCTGGATCTGCGCCAGCCGCCGAACCGCACCGCGCGCACCGAAGCCGACGCCCTGGCGCTGGCCGAAGAGATCGGCTACCCGCTGGTGGTGCGTCCTTCCTACGTGCTGGGCGGCCGCGCGATGGAGATCGTCCACGAGCAGCGCGACCTGGAGCGCTATATGCGCGAAGCGGTCAAGGTCTCGCACGATTCGCCAGTGCTGCTCGACCGCTTCCTGAACGACGCCATCGAAGTCGACGTCGACTGCATCTCGGACGGCGAAGCCACCTTCATCGGCGGCGTGATGGAACACATCGAACAGGCCGGCGTGCACTCGGGCGACTCGGCCTGCTCGCTGCCGCCGTACTCGCTGTCCCAAAGCACCATCGATGAACTGAAGCGTCAGGCCTCGCTGATGGCCAAGGCCCTGAACGTGGTCGGCCTGATGAACGTGCAGTTCGCGATCAAGCAGTCGGAAGAGAACGGCCAGACGGTCGATACCGTCTATGTGCTGGAAGTGAACCCGCGCGCCTCGCGCACCGTGCCGTTCGTCTCGAAGGCGACCGGCCTGCAACTGGCCAAGATCGCAGCGCGCTGCATGGTCGGCCAGACCCTGGCGCAGCAGGGCATCACCAAAGAGGTGATCCCGCCGTTCTACAGCGTCAAGGAAGTCGTGTTCCCGTTCGTGAAGTTCCCTGGTGTCGACACCATCCTGGGACCGGAGATGAAGTCGACCGGCGAAGTGATGGGCGTGGGCACGACCTTCGGCGAAGCCTTCGTCAAGTCGCAGCTGGCGGCCGGCATCAAGCTGCCGAAATCGGGCACGGTGTTCCTGTCGGTGAAGTCGTCCGACAAGCCGCGCACCGTGGCCGTGGCGCGCGACCTGGTGGCGCTTGGCTTCGACCTGGTGGCGACCAAGGGCACCGCGGCCGTGATTGCTGCCGCCGGTATCCCGGTGCGTTCGGTGAACAAGGTGCTGGAAGGCCGTCCGCACGTGGTCGACATGATCAAGAACCGTGAAATCGTGATGGTCGTGAACACGGTCGAGGAAAAGCGCAGCGCGATCAACGATTCGCGCGCGATCCGTACCTCGGCACTGGCGGCGCACGTGGTGACCTACACCACGATCTTCGGCGCCGAGGCGGCAATCGAGGGCATGCGTCACATCGACGAACTGCGCGTGTACGATTTACAAGGCCTGCATAAAACCTTACACTAAGCACACGCAGTACCCGTAGGACAGCTTAGTACACAAGTGAACCACAGAGCTCGCGCGGCCTTGGCGCCGCGTGCCTCTGTGGTTTTCGCTTTGAGACGCTACGGGTGTCCCGTACAACACAAACAGCAGAGAACCATGAACACACCACTGACCAAATTCGGCGCAGAACTCCTGAAAGAAGAGCTGCACCAGCTCAAGACCAAGGAGCGCCGCATCGTGATCGACGCGATCGCCGAGGCGCGTTCGCATGGCGACCTGTCCGAAAACGCCGAGTACGACGCCGCCAAGGAGCGCCAGGCCTTCGTCGAAGGCCGCATCGCCGAGCTCGAAGGCAAGCTTTCCACGGCCCAGGTCATCGATCCGTCGACGCTCGACGCCGAAGGCCGCGTCGTGTTCGGCGCCACGGTCGACCTCGAAGACCTGGAATCGGGCCAGAAAGTCACCTACCAGATCGTCGGCATGGATGAAGCCGACCTGAAACTGAACAAGGTCTCGGTGACCTCGCCGATCGCGCGTGCGCTGATCGGCAAGTTTGCCGAAGACGTGGTTGAAGTGCAGGCCCCGTCGGGTCCGCGCGAATACGAAATCCTCGAAGTCCGCTACGTCTGATGGAAGGGGCGGCGGCCAGCGGAGTCAGGGCAGGGCGCTTGCCGGCCGCGCGGTTGCTGGTGGCCGCGCTGTGGGCGGGCGTCTTGTGGGCGCTCGGCTATATCGCGGCGCCGGCGGCGTTCGCGGTGCTGGGTAGCGTACAGGCGGGCGACCTGGTCGCGGTGCTGCTCACGCGCCAGGCGTGGTTGTCGATCGCCTGCGCGGTCGTGCTGCTGGTATTGCTGCGGGTGTCGCTTGATCTGGCGCCGCCGCGTCGGCGTTTTCTCAGCCTGCTGGTGCTGGCGATGCTGGCTTGTACGCTGGTGATTTTCGTCGGCTTGCAGCCGGCCATGGCGCAATTGCGTGAGCTGGCCGGGCCGGGCGGGGTGAGGGCGTCGCCGTACTGGACGCAGTTCGCCGTGATGCATGGGGTGTCGCAGCTGTTCTATCTCGTGCAGAGCTTGCTGGGAGCGTGGCTGATCGTTCGGCTGCGCTGACCATTTCGATAGCCCAAAAACGTCATCCCCGCGGAGGCGGGGATCCAATTCTTTTA
Source organism: Massilia sp. Soil_C_3 (assembly GCF_057657035.1). Lineage (NCBI taxonomy): Bacteria > Pseudomonadati > Pseudomonadota > Betaproteobacteria > Burkholderiales > Oxalobacteraceae > Massilia > Massilia sp. Soil_C_3. The sequence goes on along the minus strand of NZ_JBDGJG010000007.1, from coordinate 438,316 downwards.
AGCAGCCACCGAATGTTTCTTAAGTGGCTTGCTTGCATACTTGGATCCCCGCCTGCGCGGGGATGACGTGCCGACGGCTGAATCGGCTTTACTTGTTCAGCGAATTCTTTTTCGAGCTGGTCTGACGCGGCTTGGCGCGCTTGATGTTGCCGCCGGCGGTGACGCGTTCGTTCCCCTTCAGCATGACCTTGGTGACGCTCGGCTTCTTGGTGCCGCTGGCGCTGGCCTTGACGATGGTGACTTCGCGCATGCCCGGGCCCGATTTGCCGCTGCGCTCCTTGACCGCCTCTTTCTTTGGACGGTAGAGGACGAGCAGCTTGCCGATGTGCTGGACCTGGGCGGCGTCGAGGTCGGTGGCGATCTGGTCGTACATGGCGACGCGCGCCTCGCGGTCGTCGCCGAACACGCGCACCTTGATCAGGCCGTGTGCATCGAGGCTGGCCGAGATTTCCTTGACGACGGATTCGGTAAGGCCGGCTTCGCCGATCATGACGACTGGACTGAGCCCGTGTGCTTCTGCGCGCAGGGCGCTGCGCTCGGCCGGTGTGAGTTTGATCATAACTATATTTTTTGATGTACCTATAAAAGCAGTATTCTACGCGAATGGCCAAGAACAAATTAAACAAAAACTGGTTACACGACCATATTAACGATCCCTACGTGAAACTTGCACAGAAAGAGGGTTATCGGGCACGTGCGGCCTACAAACTCAAGGAGATCGACGAGGCTGAAAAGCTCATCAAGTCCGGTCACACCGTGGTCGACCTCGGTTGCACCCCCGGCAGCTGGGCCCAGTACACCCGGCGCAAGCTGGCAGGCAAGGACGGCGGCGGGATTAACGGCACCATCATCGGCCTGGACATCCTGCCAATGGAAGCCATCGCGGATGTCCAATATATCCAGGGTGACTTCCGCGAAGAAGAAGTGCTGTCCCAGTTGGATACTGTCCTGTCCGGCCGCAGGGTCGATGTGGTGCTGTCCGATATGGCGCCCAATTTGTCCGGCATCAGTCATGCCGATGCGGCGCGCATGGAACATTTAATCGATCTGGCGATCGAATTTTCGCAGGCCCACCTGAAACCCGAAGGGGCATTGCTGGTAAAGTGCTTTAAAGACATGGGTTTTACACAAATCCTGGAGAAATTCCGGACCGAATTCAAGGTGGTGAAACAGGTCAAGCCCAAAGCGAGTCGCGACAAATCATCCGAGATTTTCCTGCTGGGGCGCGGCCTGAAGAACCCATCGGCGTAAACCTGCATCCGGGCATAGAATTACCCCTTGAAATCCCGGCGCGCGGCCATACATCTGCCGCGTGATCCCGCTGCTTGCGCCTCCTTACGGGGCGGCCTGCTACCATTGGGACGCAAAAACATAGTATTTTGGCACTATTGCCTGCACCGCGTGGCGGTGTCGGCTTATTGCGGGTAAAATCAGAATACTGAAATCGGTAGAGATGCAATTGCATCGGAGGAGTGCTCGTGAATAATATGTTTTCCAAATCCGCCATCTGGGTGGTCGTCGCGCTGCTGTTGTTCATGCTGTTCAAGCAGTTCGACACCCATAGCGTCGCCGGCGGCAGCAAGACCATTGCTTATTCCGAGCTGCTCGATGAGATCAAACAACGTCGCATCAAGGATGTGACGATCGAAGGCTCGAATATAACCGCCACCCGCAGCGACGATTCCAAGGTGCGCGCGACCGCGACCATCCTGGACCGCGGCCTGATCGGCGACCTGCGCGAAAACGGCGTGCGCTTCGACGTGAAGCCGCCTGAAGAACCATCGTTCCTGCAGCAGGTCTTCATTTCGTGGTTCCCGATGCTGCTCCTGATCGGCGTCTGGGTGTTCTTCATGCGCCAGATGCAGGGTGGCGGCAAGGGCGGCGCTTTCTCCTTCGGCAAGTCGAAGGCGCGCATGCTCGACGAAACCAATAACACCGTCACCTTCGCCGATGTCGCCGGTTGCGACGAAGCGAAAGAAGAAGTCTCGGAAATCGTCGACTTCCTCAAGGATCCCACCAAGTTCCAGAAACTGGGCGGCCGCATTCCTCGCGGCGTGCTGATGGTCGGTCCTCCGGGTACCGGTAAAACGCTGCTGGCGCGCGCCATCGCCGGCGAAGCCAAGGTGCCGTTCTTCTCGATCTCGGGTTCCGACTTCGTCGAGATGTTCGTCGGCGTCGGTGCGTCGCGTGTTCGCGACATGTTCGAGAATGCCAAGAAGCATTCGCCTTGCATCATCTTCATCGACGAGATCGACGCGGTCGGTCGTCACCGTGGCGCCGGCATGGGCGGCGGTAACGACGAGCGCGAACAGACCCTCAACCAGCTGCTGGTCGAGATGGACGGTTTCGAAGCCCAGTCGGGCGTGATCGTGATCGCCGCCACCAACCGCGCCGACGTGCTGGATAAGGCGCTGCTGCGTCCGGGCCGTTTCGACCGCCAGGTGATGGTGGGCCTGCCGGACATCCGCGGCCGCGAACAGATCCTCAACGTGCACATGCGTAAAGTGCCGATCGGCACCGACGTCAAGGCCGACATCCTCGCGCGCGGCACCCCGGGCTTCTCGGGCGCCGACCTGGCCAACCTGGTCAACGAAGCCGCGTTGTTCGCCGCACGCCGCAGCAAGCGCCTGGTCGAGATGATCGACTTCGAAGATGCCAAGGACAAGATCTATATGGGTCCGGAGCGCAAGTCGATGGTCATGCGCGAAGAAGAACGACGCAACACGGCTTACCACGAGTCGGGCCACGCGGTGGTTGCCAAGCTGTTGCCGAAGGCAGATCCGGTGCACAAGGTCACGATCATGCCGCGCGGTTACGCGTTGGGCCTGACCTGGCAGCTGCCGGAGCATGACGCGCTGTCCGGCTACAAAGACAAGATGCTCGAGGAAATCTCGATCCTGTTCGGCGGCCGTATTGCTGAAGAAATCTTTGTCGGCCAGATGTCGACCGGCGCCTCGAACGACTTCTCGCGCGCCACCAAGCTGGCGCGCTCGATGGTGACCCGCTTCGGCATGTCCGACAGCATGGGCGTGATGGTCTACGAAGACAGCGAGAACGAAGGCTTCTTCGGCGGCGCCACCAAGACAATCTCGGAAGCGACGCAGCAGAAGGTCGACGCCGAGATCCGCGCCATCCTCGACACGCAGTACGCGCTGGCACGGCGTCTGCTGGAAGAGAACCGCGACAAGGTCGAGATGATGACCAAGGCGCTGCTGGATTGGGAAACCATCGATTCGGAGCAGATCAACGACATCATGGCCGGCCGCGAGCCGCGCCAGCCGAAGACCGTGCTGACCAAGCGCACGCCGCCTGGCGACAGCGGCTCGGGCGGTGTGGCGCCGAACGCCACCGCACCGGCCTGACGCTGTCTCCCCCCTCAAAGGCACCCGTCAGGGTGCCTTTTTTGTTTTGCAAAAAGCTGGGGTCAGGTCTGACATTCGGACACGAACTCAACCTTTAAATACGTTTATTGTCGAGGCCGTGTCTGATTGTCAGACCTGACCCCGCTGTTTTTCTGACCCCGCTGTTTTTCGCCATGACCAAAAAACTGCAATGCGGCCACTTCAGCTTCGCGCTGGAGGGGGCCGAATCTGCCTATCCAGTGGTGATGGGCATCCTGAACATTACCCCCGACTCGTTCTCCGACGGCGGCCGCTACCAGGGCCTGGAATTTGCGCTGACCCATGCCGAAACCATGATCAGGGATGGCGCCACGATGATCGACATCGGCGGCGAATCGACCCGTCCCGGCTCGCCCAGCGTGCCGCTCGACGAAGAGCTGCGGCGCGTGATGCCGACCCTGTATGCGCTGCGCACGCTCGACGTCGCGCTGTCGGTCGATACCTGCAAGCCCGAGGTCATGCGTGAAGCGCTGATCGCCGGCGCCGACATGATCAACGACATCAATGGTTTCCGTGCGCCGGGCGCGATCGAAGCGGTAGTGGACAGCGATTGCGGCCTGTGCGTGATGCACATGCAGGCCACGCCGGAAACCATGCAGCAGGCGCCGCAGTACCGGGACGTGGTGGGAGAGGTGACCGCCTTCCTGCGCGAACGGGTGGATGCGATGACCGCGGCCGGCATCGAGCGCGAACGCATCTGCGTCGATCCCGGTTTCGGCTTCGGCAAGACGGTCGAACACAATTACGCCTTGCTGAGCGGCCTGCCGCGCATGCGCGAGGAACTCGGCCTGCCGGTGCTGGCCGGCATGTCGCGCAAATCCATGATCGGCGCCGTCACCGGGCGGCCGGTCGAACAGCGGGTGGCCGGCAGCATCGGCGCGGCATTGGCTGCGGTAGCGCATGGCGCTAGAATCGTGCGTGTGCATGATGTGGCGGAGACAATCGATGCCCTGAAGGTGTGGCATGCGGCGATGCATTCCCCCGCGGTCCTGTAAAAATCGTTTCAATAAGAGAAAAGAGAACTAGATGGCACGGAAATATTTCGGCACCGATGGCATTCGTGGCACGGTGGGCGTTGCGCCAATTACTCCTGAATTCGTGATGCGTCTCGGCTATGCCGCCGGCACCGTCCTGGCCAAAGGCCGCAAGTCGAGCAGCGGCCGTCCGGTCGTCCTGATCGGCAAGGACACCCGCATCTCGGGCTATATGCTCGAGGCGGCGCTGGAAGCCGGCCTGTCCGCCGCCGGCGTCGATTCGATGCTGGCCGGCCCGATGCCGACCCCGGCCATCGCCTACCTGACCCGCGCGCTGCGCCTGCAGGCCGGCGTGGTGATCTCGGCCTCGCACAATCCCTTCCAGGACAACGGCATCAAGTTCTTCTCGGAACACGGCACCAAGCTGCCGGACGCCGTCGAGCTCGAGATCGAGGAAGCGATCGACCAGCCGATGGGCTGTGTCGCCTCCGACAAACTCGGCCGCGCGACCCGCCTGCGCGACGCCCAGGGCCGCTACATCGAATTCTGCAAGAGCACCTTCCCGAACGAACTCGACCTGCGCGGCCTGAAGATCGTCGTCGACAGCGCCCATGGCGCCGCCTATAACATCGCGCCGCACGTATTCCACGAGCTCGGCGCCGAAGTGATCTCGATCGGCGCCCAGCCGGACGGCTTCAATATCAATGCCGGCTTTGGCGCCACCGCGCCGAAGGCGCTGTCCGAAGCCGTGGTGGCCAACAAGGCCGACCTCGGCATCGCGCTGGACGGCGACGCCGACCGCCTGATCATGGTCGACGCCAACGGCCGCGTCTATAACGGCGACGAGTTGCTGTACGTGATGGTGCGCGACCGCATGAGCACCGGCCCGGTGGCGGGCGCCGTCGGCACCCTGATGACGAATATGGCGCTCGAAGTCGCCTTCAAGCAGATGGGCATCGGCTTCGCGCGCGCCAAGGTCGGCGACCGCTACGTGCTCGAGGTGATGAAAGAGCGCGGCTGGCTGTTCGGCGGCGAAGGCTCCGGCCACCTGCTGGCGCTGGACAAGCACAGCACCGGCGACGGCATCGTGTCTGCGCTGCAGGTGCTGTCGGCGCTGGTCCGTGGCAATAAATCGCTGGCGGAATGCTGCAGCGAGCTGCAACTGTTCCCGCAGACCCTGATCAACAAGAAAGTCACGCCGGGCTTCGACTGGACGCTTGATTCGGCGCTGGTGGCCGAGAAAGAAGCGGTCGAGCGCGAGCTGGGCGACAATGGCCGCGTGCTGATCCGTGCGTCCGGCACCGAACCGCTGATCCGCGTGATGGTGGAAGCGAAAGAGGCACAGCTTGCCGAGAGCATGGCGCGCCGCATCGCGGACAAGCTGGCGGCCTGATTGCATCGCCAGCCTGGTCGGATGCAGGCAGGGGCTGGCATTTCGCGTCGCCATCGCTTATAATGTTTCTCACGGCGGAGTGTAGCGCAGCCCGGTAGCGCACCTGGTTTGGGACCAGGGGGTCCAAGGTTCGAATCCTTGTACTCCGACCAAGAGATTCATCGAGACAGGCCGTCCAAGGACGGCCTGTTTTGTTTTGATCGTCCTGCGTTGTTTTCAGCGCTGCCACGGTGTCGCCTGACAACAGGCCTGGCCTTATTGCAAGCATGATGCTTGCGGTTTATAGTAGCGCACTTCCAGCATCCGCCCTTAGCTCAGTCGGATAGAGCAACGGCCTTCTAAGCCGTGGGTCGGGGGTTCGATTCCCTCAGGGCGGGCCAATCACATCGCACAAACCGCCGTCAATCCGCGTAGGCTCCCGCCTTCTTGTAGATCGGCCCCCACTTGTCGATCTCGGCCTTCAAATGCGTGCGCAAGCCTTCCGGCGTGGCCTTTTCGGCCGGAACCGGTTCCGTTCCGAGCTCGGCGAACCGGGCCTTCACGCTGGGATCCTTCAATGCTTCGCGCAGCGCCGTCCCCAGCCGGTCGACCACGGCCTTCGGCGTTCCCTTGGGCGCATACATGCCGTGCCACACATACATTTCGAAGCCGGCGATGCCTTGCTCGGCCAGGGTCGGCAATTGGGGCAGCGAGGCGATGCGCGTCCGCGTGGTCGCGCCATACACCTTCACCTTGCCGGTCTTGATGTAGGAAGTGGTCGAGGTGGTCTGGTCACACAGCAGGTCGATCTGGCCGCCCAGCAGGTCGTTCATCGCCGGAGCCGTGCCCTTGTAGGGCACGGTGGTGAGCGGCGTGCCGATGGCGCTCAGGAACAGCATCCCGCACTGGTGCGAGACGGCGCCGAGTCCGGCATTGCCCATCGTTAGCTTGTCCTTGTTGGCCTTGATGTAGGTGAGCAGTTCGGGCAGGGTCTTCGGCGCCAGGTCCTTGCGCGCCAGCAGCACCATCGGCACGTCCGCCACCTGGCCGACGTACTCGAAATCCGTCATCGGATTGAAGGCCAGCTTGCGGTACAGCGCCGGACTGGTGCTCATTCCATTATGGTGCAGCAAGATGGTATAGCCATCGGGCGCGGCCCGCGCCACCTTGCCCGCGGCGAGCGTGCCGCCGGCGCCGGTGGCGTTCTCGACCACGACCGACTGGCCGAGCGACTTCGACATGGTCTGGCCGAGAATGCGGCCGATGACGTCGGTCGGCCCGCCGGCCGAGAAAGGGATGATCATCGTGATTGCCCGGGCCGGGTAATCGGCCGCGTGGGCGGCGCCGGCGGCGGCCAGCGTCAGGCCGGCAAACATCAGTTTTTTCAGCATCGTCGTCTCCTGTACTCGTTGTGACGGGTGGTCCCGTTGTTTTGAACCATCCTAAGAGCTTATGGGAGGGCGCACGAAATACCTTTTTGTGATGCCAGCATCAGGGAACGGCATAGCTCGTTTCAGCGTCCGATCCAGGCCGCTCCCGGCCAGGCCTGCTGGTCCACCATCTCCTTCATCAGGGCGGTCAGGATAGGGGCCGCGGCGGCGCTGGCCGGGGAGGGCCGGCGCGCGGCGGCGCGCGCCAGCACGATGCGGCGCGACAGGTCCGGCGTGCCGACCGGGGCGCCGGAGAGCGTTCCCGCCTGTAGTTCTTCCAGCACGGCCGAGGTAGGCAGGATCGTATAGCCGAAGCCCTTGGCCACCAGCGATTTCTGCAGGTCCAGCGCATTGGTCTCGGCCACGACGTCGACACCAATGCCGGCCACCGCCAGCGCGTGTTCGATGATGCTGCGCAGCCCGTGCGCCGCGTTCGGCATCACCATCGGCCGGTCCTTGAGCCCTTTCAAGGGAAACGGTTCGTTGCCCGCGAATTCGCCCGGCGGGCCGAGCACGTACAGGCGCTCGTCGACCAGCGCCTCGGCCTGCAGGCCGGTGGACGAGCGCGTGTCGTACAGCAGGGCCAGCTCGATGTCGCCTGCTTCGAGCCACTGGAGCACATTGCCGGCATAGCCGACGGTGATGCTGACCGTCACCGCCGGATAGCGGGCGCGCACCCGCGCCACCAGCTCGCCCGCCAGCAGCCGGCTGGTGCTGGCCAGCAAGCCGATCGTCAACCGTCCGGACACGCTCGTAGTCGCCGGGCCGATCTCGGCGCGCGCCTTGTCCAGCTCGCGCAGCGCGCGGCGGCCGTACTCGGCCAGGGTGCGGCCGGCGTCGGTCAGCACCATGCCGTGGCGCTCGCGCTCGAACAGCGGCACCCCGCATTCGTCTTCCAGCAGCCGGATATGGCGCGAGACGGCCGGCTGCACGAGGTGGAGCAGCTCGCCTGCTCGGGTAGCGCTGCCGGTCTCGGCGATCGCGATCAGGGTACGGATCTGCTTGATGTCCATGGACGTCCCGGGAATGGATGAGCCATCAACATATGCTCTTTCACGCACCTTGGCAATCGCGATTCGTGATGGCAGCAGCCATTGCAGCGTGTGATGGAGCAATCACGTTTTTCTATTTCTGCAGGTGATCCATTCAAATCTATGATGAGCCATCCGATTCCTTGTGGGACCAACGATGACTTCCAACGATTTCGATGCGGGCCTGCTCGCGCAGTGGGTAGGCAGGACCGAAGTCCTGCACGACGTGCTGCGGCCCGAGGCGGTAGCGGCCCTGGCCGCCACGCTGGATTATCCGGACGCGCCCGCCCAGGGCGAGGCGTTGCCGCCCCTGTGGCACTGGATCTATTTCCACACGATCGCCCAGCAGTCGCAGCTGGGCGAGGACGGCCACCCGAAACGCGGTGGCTTCCTGCCGCCGGTGCCGCTGCCGCGGCGCATGTGGGCGGGCGGCCGCTTCGAGTTCCATGCGCCGGCGCGGATCGGCGAGGCGGTGGCGCGCACCTCGACCATCCGCAGCGTGCAGGCCAAGGAGGGCGCCAGCGGCCGCCTGGTGTTCGTCACCGTGCAGCACGACATCCGGCAGGACGGGACGCCGGTCGTCACCGAGGAACACGACATCGTCTATCGCGACCTGCCGGCGCCCGGCGCCGCCGCGCCGGCGGCCAGGCCGGCGCCGGCCGACGCGCGCTGGTCGCGCACCATCCACCCCGATCCAGTGCTGCTGTTTCGATATTCGGCCCTGACCTTCAACGGCCACCGCATCCACTACGACCGCAGCTACGTCACCGGGGTGGAAGGCTATCCCGGCCTGATCGTGCACGGCCCGCTCATCGCCACGCTGCTGCTCGACCTGGTGCGGCGCGCGCTGCCGGGAGCGGACATCGCGCAGTTCAGCTTCCGCGCCGTCGGTCCGCTGTTCGATACCGCGCCGTTCTCCGTCTGCGGCAAGCCGGGGCCGGGCGGCAAGACCATCGCCTTATGGGCGCAGAACGACCAGGGCGAACTCGCCATGCAGGCCGAGGCGACCCTGCGCTGAGCGCATCAATCCCACTATATCCAGGAGACACACATGATCCACTTGGAACTGCCGCACCAGGACATCCGCGATGCGGTCCGTTCTCTCTGTGCGCAATTCCCGCCGGAGTACTTCCGCAAGATCGACGAAGAGCGTGGCTACCCTGCGCAGTTCGTCGACGCGCTGACGCAGGCCGGCTGGATGGCGGCACTGATCCCGCAGGAATACGGCGGTTCCGGCCTCGGCCTGACCGAGGCGTCCGTCATCATGGAAGAGATCAACCGCGCCGGCGGCAACTCTGGCGCCTGCCATGGCCAGATGTACAATATGGGCACGCTGCTGCGCCACGGCTCGGCGGCCCAGAAGGAACGCTACCTGCCGCAGATCGCCAGCGGCGCGCTGCGCCTGCAGTCGATGGCGGTCACCGAGCCGACCACCGGCACCGACACCACCAGGATCAAGACCACGGCCGTGCGCAAGGGCGACCGCTACGTCGTCAACGGCCAGAAGGTCTGGATCTCGCGGGTGCAGCACTCCGACCTGATGATCCTGCTGGCGCGCACCACGCCGCTGGCCGAGGTGACCAAAAAATCCGAGGGCATGTCGATCTTCATCGTCGACCTGCGCGAGGCGATCGGCAAGGGCCTGGCGGTGCAGCCGATCCTCAATATGGTCAACCACGAAACCAACGAGCTGTTCTTCGAGAACCTCGAGATCCCGGTCGAGAACCTGATCGGCGAAGAGGGCAAGGGGTTCAAGTACATCCTCGACGGCCTGAACGCGGAGCGCACCCTGATCGCCGCCGAATGCATCGGCGACGGCTACTGGTTCATCGACAAGGTCACGAAGTATGTGAACGAGCGTGTCGTGTTCGGGCGCCCGATCGGCCAGAACCAGGGCGTGCAGTTCCCGATCGCCAAGGCCTTCGTGAATATCGAGGCGGCCAACCTGATGCGCTACCAGGCCTGCGCGCTGTTCGACGCCAACCAGCCTTGCGGCGCCCAGGCCAATATGGCCAAGATGCTGGCCGCCGACGCGTCGTGGGAAGCGGCCAATGCCTGCCTGCAGTTCCACGGCGGCTTCGGCTTCGCCGCCGAATACGACGTCGAGCGCAAGTTCCGCGAGACCCGGCTGTACCAGGTCGCGCCGATCTCGACCAACATGATCCTGTCGTACGTGGCCGAACACGTGCTCGGCCTGCCGCGTTCCTACTAGGAGATCGAACATGCGACCTCTCGATGGCATCACCGTCGTCACCCTGGAACACGCGATTGCCGCGCCGTTCTGCACCCGCCAGTTGGCCGACCTGGGCGCCCGCGTGATCAAGGTCGAGCGGCCCGGCGTGGGCGATTTCGCACGCGCCTACGACACGCGCGCGCGCGGCATGGCCTCGCATTTCGTCTGGACCAACCGCTCCAAGGAGAGCCTGACGCTGGACGTCAAGCACCGCCAGGCCGCGCCGATCCTCGAGGCCCTGCTGGCCGGGGCCGACGTGCTGGTGCAGAACCTGGCGCCGGGCGCGGCGGCGCGCCTCGGCCTGTCGTGGGAAGCCTTGAAGGAGCGCTTTCCGCGCCTGATCGTGTGCGATATCTCGGGCTATGGCGCCGATGGTCCCTACCGCGACAAGAAGGCCTACGACCTGCTGATCCAGAGCGAATCGGGCTTCCTGTCGATCACCGGCTCGCCCGACGAGCCGGCCAAGGCCGGCTGCTCGATCGCGGACATCGCGGCAGGCATGTACGCCTACACGAATATCCTGGCAGCCATGATCCGGCGCGGGCGCACGGGCGAGGGCGCCCACATCGACGTCTCCATGTTGGAGAGCATGGCCGAGTGGATGAACTATCCGCTGTACTACGCGATCGACGGCGCCACGCCGCCGCCGCGCGCCGGCGCCGCCCACGCCACCATCTATCCGTATGGGCCGTTCCCGGTCGGCGACGGCAAGACCGTCATGCTCGGGCTGCAGAACGAACGCGAATGGGAGCAGTTCTGCGCCAGGGTCTTGCGCCAGCCGGAACTGGCGACGGATGCGCGCTTCGCCTCGAATTCGGCGCGCACCGGGGCGCGCCAGGAACTGCGCGCCATCATCGTCGATGTCTTCGCGCAGCTGACGGCCGAGCAGGTGATCGCGCGCCTCGACGAGGCGCAGATCGCCAACGCCCACATGAACGAGATGCACGACCTCTGGCGGCACCCGCAACTGGCGGCGCGCGGCCGCTGGGTCGACGTCGGCATCCCGGGCGGCGCGATCCCGGCGCTGCTGCCGCCGGCGGTCCCGAACACCTGGCAGGCGCGCATGGATCCGGTGCCGGCGCTGGGCGAGCATACCGAGTCGATCCTGTCCGGGCTCGGCTACGCCAGCGCCGACATCGCCGCCCTGCGCGCCGAGCGCGCCATTTGAACGAAGGAATAAAAGGAAGAACATGAGCGACCACCCAAGCCAGGCGCTTGCCGCCTTTGCCGCGCAGCTGCACTATGAGGACATCCCGCCGGCCGTCATGGCGCGCGCCGAAGACCTGATGCTCGACTGGTTCGGATCGGCGCTGGCAGGCGGGAGCGGCCGGCCGGTCCAGTGCATCGAATCGTTCGCGCGCGCGATGGGGCCCGGCCCCGGCGGCGGCGCCGAAGTGCTGATCTCGCGCCGGACCACGACGCCGCTGTTCGCCGCAATGGTCAATGCCGCCTCCTCGCACTACGCCGAGCAGGACGACGTCCATAACGGGTCGGTATTCCACCCGGCCACCGTGGTGTTCCCGGCCGTGCTGGCCGTGGCCCAGGCCAATGGCGCCAGCGGACGCGAACTGATGACGGCGGCGGTGGCCGGCTACGAAGTCGGCATCCGCGTCGGCGAGTTCCTCGGCCGCTCGCACTACCGGACCTTCCATACCACCGGCACCGCCGGCACCGTCGCGGCGGCGGCCGCCGTCGGCCGCCTGCTGGGCCTGACGCCCGAGCGCATGCTGGATGCCTTCGGTTCGGCCGGCACGCAAGCGGCCGGACTGTGGGAGTTCCTGCGCGACGCCGCCGATTCGAAGCAGCTGCACACCGCCAAGGCCGCCAGCGACGGCCTGATGGCCGCCTACCTGGCGGCCGAGGGCTTCACCGGCGCGCGCCAGATCCTGGAAGGCAAGCAGGGTATGGCGGCCGGCATGTCGCGCGACGCCGATCCGGCGCGGCTCACCGATGGCCTGGGCACGCGCTGGGCGACGGCCGAAACCTCGTTCAAATTCCACGCCTCGTGCCGCCACACGCATCCGGCGGCCGACGCGTTGCTGCAGGTGGTGGTCGCCGAAGACCTGCGTCCCGAGCAGATCGCCGCCGTGACGGCCCACGTGCACCAGGGCGCGATCGACGTGCTCGGCCCTGTGGTCGATCCGCGCACGGTCCACCAGGCGAAATTCTCGATGGGGACGGTGCTGGGCCTGATCGTGCAGTTCCGCAGCGCGGGCCTGAACGAATTCGACGACGCCTATGACGACCCGCGCATCGCGGCCCTGCGCGAGAAGGTGACGATGGTGCTCGACGACGAGGTGGACGGCGCCTACCCGGCGCGCTGGATCGGCAAGGTGACGGTCACGACCACCGACGGACGGGTACTGAAGGCGCGGGTCGACGAACCGAAAGGCGACCCGGGAAATACCCTGAGCCGGCGCGAGCTGGAAGACAAGGCGCTGCGGCTGGCGCGCTTCGGCGCCGCCGCCAGCGACGACGAGATGCGCGCCGTGTTCGAGCGCATCTGGCACATCGGCCGCACGCCCGTCGTCGGCCATTTCCTTGCGCCAGGGGAGACGCGATGATGGCGTCGCCTCCGATGCCCCGTTCCTACCTGTTCGTGCCCGGCAACCGGCCGGAGCGCTTCGACAAGGCCTGCGCGACCGGCGCGGATGCCGTGATCGTCGACCTCGAGGACGCGGTGCCGTTCGCCGACAAGGCGGTCGCGCGCGACGCCGTCGCCGCCTGGCTGTCGGCAGAGAAACCGGTGCTGGTGCGCATCAACGGCGCCGACACCGAGTGGTTCGCCGACGACCTGGCCCTGTGCCGCATGCCCGGCGTGGCCGGCGTGGTGCTACCGAAGGCCGAGCAGGCCGGCGATATCGCGCGCCTGCGTGCGGCCGGTGCCATTGCGGTGCTGCCGCTGATCGAAAGCGCGACCGGGATCGACCACCTGCGTGCGATCGCCTCGGCGCGCGGCGTGCAGCGCCTGATGTTCGGCTCGATCGACTTCCAGCTCGACCTGGGGATCCCGGGCGAACGCGAAGAGCTGCTGTTCTTTCGTTCGCAACTGGTTCTGGCCTCGCGCCTGGCCGGGCTCGCGGCGCCGGTCGATGGCGTGAGCACCGCGCTCGACGATGCCGACCGGCTGGCCGACGACGCCCGGCATGCACGGCAGATGGGGTTCGGCGCCAAGCTGTGCATCCATCCGAAGCAGGTGGACGCCGTGAACCGCTGCTTTACGCCCGGCGCAGACGAGCTGGCGTGGGCCGGACGGGTACTGGAGGCGGCGGCGCGCGCCGACGGGGCCGCGGTCGCCCTGGACGGCAAGATGATCGACCGGCCCGGGATCCTGCGCGCGCAAGCCATCGTCGACGCCCATGCGCTGCGGGCTGGGCTGGCAGACCCCGTCAGCTCACGATGAATTCGTAACCGGCCTGCAGCGAGCCGATGACCTTGGCCTGGTTTTCCGGGCTTTCGCTGAAGCCCACCAGCATGTCGGCCACGGTGATCGCCTTGCTGTCCAGCGCCTCTTTCCAGTAGGCGAAGCCATCGGCGTCCGGCGCGCGGTCGAGTACGTTCGCATAGAGCACGGTGATCATGTCGGCATTGCTGGCTGCGGCGCCGACGAGTTTGCCGAACTCGGGCGAGTGGACGAAAGCATCCGCCACGGCATGCAGGCTCGCTCCGTCGCCCATCTTGCCGATCCAGTACCCGAGTCCCGCCTTGTCCGGCGTGCGGTCGAAGGCCGCCTGGTACAGGCGATAGGCCTCGGCCGGAAAGCCCGCGGTTTCGTAGGAAATGTAGTCGCCGCCTTCGAAGGACAGCCGCTCGACGTTGCGCAGGGTATCGACGCCGTCCAGGCCCAGCAGGTCAGCGACCGTGATCGTCCCGTTTTTGAGGCTGACCGTGTATTCGTCACGATAGCCTTCCAGCACGAAGGTGTCGATGCCGGCGCCGCCGTCCACGATGTCGTCCGAGCGGGTGCCATACAGCATGTCGTGGCCGCCGGTGCCGGCGATGGTGTTGGTTGGCAGGTACACCGGCACCCGGTCTTCGTAGACGTTCACGCTGGCATAGGTATCGTAGTAGCCCTGGCTCCACGCTGCGTCGATGTAGTACCAGCCCGTATAAGGAGCGACGAAGGCGGCGTAATCGTAGCCATAGGCGCCGCTGCCATCGTCGCTGGCGATCTCCCGGCCATCGTCGTCATGGATGCGCAGGTCGACGGGATCGAAGTAACTTCCGCTCTGGACCGTGTAGGCCATCCCCCTGGTGGCGTGGAAGACGAAGATGTCGTCCTGGCTGGCATACGGGTCATGGGTGCCGAACTGGGCGGTGCGGCCGTAGTACTGGCCCAGTTCCGGATCGTGTACCGGCCGCAGGTCGAGCCGCCAGGCCCAGTCCATCTCGGACGGCGTCAGGTTGTACCGGGAATCCTGGGGGGAGTAGTTCGACATGATGGACCTCGCGCAATGTGAGGTGTTTATTGTATGGCTGGGTTATTCCAGCAATATATTGAATTGGTGTCGCTTTGTAACGGCGGCGCCCAAATTGCAAGCATGTCTTTCAAGGTATGCATGCGAGGGCGCCGCCCCGTCCCATCAGTGCATGCTGCCGGCCTCGACGCCCGAGCCGGCCCAGGCATGCATCGCGCGGCGCAGCAGCCTGCGCTCGCGGTGGTCGATCAGGCTGTCGGCGCGTACGATCTCGAGCATGCCTTTCAGGACCGTGGCGCGGAGCAGCTCGTCCCGCACCTCGTCCAGCAGGCGGTCGATCGTCTCGGGCGCGATCTCGACCATGCCGGCGGTGCGATCGGCGCTGGTCGCCAGCAAGTCCTGGGTCAGTTCGCCCGCCGTGTCGTCGAAGGTGTCTTCGCTCACCCGCAGCGCTTCGAGCACGCCGCTGCGGTGCAGGCTTTTAAGTTCCTGCGGCGCGATGCGGCCGTCGACGATCATGGCCAGCGCCAGCAGGCGACACATGGCTTTCGGGCTGTTGGTGGGATAACTTCTCATTGCATTCCTCGCTTCTTCAAGAACTAAGAGTCATCAATATACGGCGCGGCCATTCGAAAGTAAAATCGAATAATCTTTCGAAATCATTCTGTTTTTTGGTGGTATTGCATGATCAATTACAAGCATCTCCAGTACTTTCATGCTGTGGCGAAAGTAGGCAGCGTGGCGCGCGCCGCGGAACAGCTGCACGTCTCGCCGCAGGCGATCAGTACCCAGTTGCAGGTGCTGGAAGACCAGCTTGGCGAGGAATTGCTGCGCAAGAAAGGGCGCGGGCTGGCCTTGACCGAAGCGGGCAAGACGGTGCTGCGCTATGCCGACCAGATCTTCAGCCTTGGCAACGAGCTGGAGCAGGCCGTGCGGCGCGGCGTGTTCACGGAAACGGAGACGCTACGCGTCGGCCTGTGCGACGTGATCGCCAAGACGATGGCCTTTCGCCTGCTGCAACCGGCGCGCGACGCCGGTCTGGCCATGCACCTGGTGTGCCGGGAAGGGCGCTTCGCCGACCTGATGGACGACCTGAGCGCGCACCGGCTCGATCTGCTGATCTCTGACCAGGGCCTGCCGCCCGGCGGCGCGGTGCGCGGCCACAGCCACCTGCTGGGATCGAGCACGGTGACCGTGGTCGCCCATCGCGATGTCTGCCGGCGCTGGGACGGGCCATTTCCGCAACGCCTGAAGGGCGCGCCCTTCCTGATGCCGGGAGAGGACGCAGCCCTGCACAGCCAGCTCAAGGCCTGGCTCGAAGCGCATGGACTGCGTCCGATCGTGGTGGGCGAATTCGACGACGGCGCCTTGCTCGGTTCCTTTGCCGGCGCAGGCGCCGGTTTCATGGTGGCGCCGACCGTGCTGGCGGAGTCGCTGTGCGTGCAGTATGGACTGGAGCAGGTGGGCGTGATCGATTCGATCGTCGAGCAGATCTATGCCGTGACGGTCGAGCGGCGCGTGCACCATCCGGCGCTGCAGCGCATCCTGGAGCGCGCCCCCAGCGCCTTCGGGCAGGTGACGCCCTAGAAGGGCAAGGTGCTATCGTCGGGCGGCGGCCCGTCGAGATCGATCTCTTGTTCGACCATGCGGGCAAGGTCGAGTTCCGGCAGCAGCGCGTGCGTATCGAACTGCGCATAGGCCAGCGTCGGATGCGCGCGGGGCGCCGCCAGCATGATCGGCAGGCGCGGGAACCAGGGGCCGAGCCGCGCCAGCAGGGCGTCGCCGGCGCCGGCCCGCAGGCAGTCGGGAGGGGCGAAGACGAGCGCCATCCGGATGCCGCGCACGGTGACGATGCCGCCGGTCAGTGTCAAATGCGGTCGCTTTCCTTGCGCACCACGCGCCCGATGACGATGCACTCGCCGCCCTGGCACAGCTTGCGGTGGTATTTGCGGCCGTCGACGTTGTCCGAGGTCAGCCACCACTGGCCGGCGTCGCGCGCCAGGCGCTTGACCACGGCCTCGCCCTCGTAGTTGAAGGCGTACACGGCGCCGTCGACCAGCTTGGTGTCGAGCGTGTTGATGACCACGATGTCGCCCGCGTACAACGAGGGCTCCATGCTCTCGCCCTTGACGTAGATGGCGATCAGGTGCGACGGACTGTATTGGTTGCGTTCGAGCCAGGTGCGGCGCATGCCGAGCGTGCCGCCGTCGCGCCTTTCCGGCTCGGTCTGGTAGCCGGTGATGCCGGCCGACAGCCGCAGCTTGACCATCGGGATCTGCACGAAACCATCGTCGTCGCCTTCGGCCGCCACCACCCGCAGGGCGTTCGTCACGCCGCCAGGGGGCGCGTCGTTCGCCGGCGCGCCCGACATCGACGCCAGGATGTCGGGCGGCAGGCTGCGGCCGGTGACGCGCGAAATGGCGAGCAGCTGCTTCAGGTTCGGGCTGTGCTTTTCGTTCTCCCAGTGCGAGATGTTGGCTTTGGTATTGCCGCGCTCGGTGCCGAGCTCGAGCGCCAGCCGCGCACCGAGCGCCGTGCCGGACAGGCCTGCGGCGGTGCGCGCTTCTCTCACCCAGCCGGCAATCGTCGTTTGAAGATCCATGTCGCCATGGTATAGGAAAACTATACAAAAGAGTATAGTTTTTATTTACTGATGTGGTATAGTTTTCCTATACTTTCATCAACCGCATTGAGCTGGGTCAGGGGACGGTACGGCCGTCGTTGCGCCGACTCATGGCGAAGCAGGGGAGACACAATGATCATTGACACATACCTGCGCCTTGTCGGCGCCGACCTGGCGACCTCGCTGACGCTGTCCGACCTCGGGATCCTCGTCGGCATCCTCACCGGCCTGCTGGGAGCGCTCGTCAACCTGGTATACACCTGGCGCAAGGACCGCCGCGAGCAGCGCGAGAGCGATGCGGCGTGGGCCAGGCGCAAGAACGGAGAATGAACCGGGGCCGGCCCCTGTAGAATAGCGCTCTGCATTGATATCGATACCGGAGCATCTACGTCCATGGTTTTCCTCACCGTCCCTTACGCCGAGAAGGACGCCGCCAAGGCGCTCGGCGCCCGCTGGAACCCGACCCGGAAACGCTGGTACGTGCCGGATGGCATTGCCACAGAACCGTTCGCCAAGTGGATTGACGGCGCGCCCGGCGCCGAGGCTCCGTCTGCGAAGCTTGGCCGGGTCGACAGCTACCAGGGCAAGACCGTGATCGGCCTGAACTACGTCGAACTGGCGCACGACTGCGATCCGATGCAGGCCTGCCCAAGCTGCGCGGCGCAGCTGGCCGGCACGCCCTGGGCCCAGGCGCAAGCCGGATTGCGGGCGCTGGTCGGCGCGATGCCGGGTACTGCGAACAAGTGAACGGCGCCACGCGGGCCTTCGTGCTAGCGTGAAGGTCGGCGGGCCAGGTGGTTCGCAGCCACCCGGAGACCTTCCATGCGCTTGACCCGCCTGTTGTGCGCCGCCATCCTCCTGACCGGACTGTCCGGCTTCGCTGCCGGCGTTCACGCCCAGACCCAGGGGCCGCCGACCCGGCAGCCGGGCCAGGTCAGCAGCTTGCAGCTTCCAGCCGGGGAGGGCGCGATCGATGCGGCGCAGGGCAGCGTGCAGTTCATCGGCACGGCGACCGTGCTGATCCGCTACCAGGGCTTCACCATCCTGACCGACCCGAATTTCCTGCACAAGGGCGATCACGTGCACCTTGGCTATGGCCTGACCTCCGAGCGCAAGACGAATCCGGCGATCGCTTTCGACGATCTCCCACCCATCGACTTGGTGGTGCTGTCGCATTTTCACGGCGACCACTTCGACCAGCTGGTACAGAAGCGCCTGAACCGCGCGGTGCCCATCGTCAGCACCCGCCAGGCCGCGGCCAGTCTCGCAAAACTGGGATTCACCCGCGTGACGGGACTCGGTCCGTGGGACCGGCTGGAGGTGTCGAAGGGCGAGGCGCGGCTGCGGGTCACGGCCACGCCGGGCCGCCACGGACCGGCCGGCGTGGCCGCGCTGCTGCCCAAGGTGATGGGTTCGGTGCTGGATTTCGGGGCCGATCCGGCGGCGCCGGACTACCGCATGTACATCAGCGGCGATACGCTCGTGATCGACGACATCAAGACCGTGCCGGAACGCTTTCCAGGCATCGACCTGGCCTTGCTGCACCTGGGCGGGACGCGTATCCTGGGCGTGGTGAAGGTCACCATGGACGGCAAGGACGGCGTGCGAATGATGCAGGTGGTGCGTCCGAAAAAGACCATCCCGATCCACTATAACGACTATGACGTCTTCAAGTCGCCGCTCGAGGACTTCGCGCGCGAGGTGAAGGCCGCCGGACTCGAACAGGAAGTGGTGTACCTGGCGCATGGCGAGACCTATACGTTCATGAGGACGAAGCGCTGAGCATGAGCTCGTTCGCCAGTGGGCGGATTTGAATCGTGCGCGCTCGCCTTACTGCTGAGTAAACGCTAAGATGCCAGCTTGACAATGTTGCTCAAGCGATGACATGACCAAAGCGACCGCTGGCAGGCGCGGATACGACCAGGCACGCAGCGACCGGCGCCTGGGCGTGGGCATTGCCATTTCGGTCTTGCTGCACGGCCTGTTGCTGTCGCTGCAGTTCGGTATGCCCGGCCTCGACCTTGGCGGAGGGGGACCGATCGACGTCACCCTGGCGCCGCCACCGGCGGCGCCGCTGGTGGCCGCCCCGACTCTGCCATTGCCTGCCCCCCCATTGCCTGACACGCCGGCGCCGCCACCGGCCCCCGCGCCGACGCGCGGCCTGCGCCTGGTCGATCCGCCGCCAGCGCCGCCGATCGTCCAGGCCGAGGCGCGGCCACCGGCCCAGGCCCGGCGCCCGAAGCGTCCCAAACCGCCCACGCCGAAGCGCAAGCTGCGCGAGGTGCCGCCTCCGGTCATCGTCGCCGCGCCGGATCCGGATTCGGAATTCACGGTTCCTTTGCCCTTGCCGGACGTCGTACCTGAACCGGTGCAGGAGGCGCCGGCACTGGCCGATGCGGTCGCGGACGAAGCGCCGGCGGAACCGGACGAGGTTGCGGACACCGGCCCGGACCTCGTCGCGCAACAGGCCGAGGAAGAACGCCAGCGCTTGTTAGCTGCGGAACAGGAACTCGAGCAACTGGTCCGGGCAGAGCGTGAGGCCGCCGAGCGCATGGCGCAGGAACGCGTCGAACGGGAGCGGCTGGAACGGGAACGGCGTGAGCAGGAACGGCTCGTAGCGGAAGACGAGGCCCGGATCGCGCAGCTGCGCGAAGCCGAGCGGCTGCAGGTCCAGGAACAGGCCGCGCGCGAGCAGGCCGAGCAAGCGCTGCGCCAGGCGCAGATCCAGGAGCGAGAACGCGCCGAACGGCAACATCTGGAAGCGCAGCGTCTCGCGCAGGAGGCGCTCGAGCGCCAGCGCATCGAGGAACTCGCGCAACGGCAACTGGCGGAGGAGCGCGCACGCCAGTTGGCGCAGCAGCAGGCGGAAGAGCAGGCGAGACGACAGGCGCAACAGCAGGCGCAACAACAAGCGGAACAACAGGCGCGCGCCGAGGCCGAACGCCTGGCGCGTCAGCAGGCGGACGAAGCCGCGCGCCAGGCCGCGGCGCAGCGCATGCAGGCACAGGCGCCCGGACCCGGCGCGGGCGCGGCGGCGATGGACTCCATGCCCGTCGGTCCGGGCCAGGGCGCGGGGCGGGGCGCCGGCAGCGGCGCTGGAAGCCAGCCCGGCTCCGGATCGCTGGCCGGCTTGCCCGGCAACCGTGCGCGCGAGTTGCTGCGCGGCGTGACCATCCCCAACGTGAATGCACCCGCCACGCCGGCCGAGCGGGCCATGGGCGGGCGCCGGGTGCTGGCCGACGGCGGCGAGCGCGACGCGCCGCTGCGCCTGTATGTCGACAGCGTGCGCCAGAAGCTGGAGCGCAACGCGGTGCTGGGCGGCGCGCGCCTGTCGCTGCAGGACGTGCGCATCGATCCCCTGGTCAGCGTGTCGCTGCGCAGCGACGGCAGCATCGAGGACGTCACCATCATCCGCTCGAGCGGGCGGGCCGACATGGACGATGCGGTGCGCCGCTTCGTGCGCCTGAACGCCCGCTATTCGGCGTTTCCCCCGAATGTCGCCGCACAATTCGACATCATCGAGATCCGCCGCATCTGGCGCTTCGCCGACGGACTCAAGCTGATCGAAGAGATGCGCTGAGGACCTGACGCCGCCGTTCGCCATTTGATGCGCTGCAAAGCCAAGCCCGATGGACGCCGTACCCTGAACTGAATCGTTCATCTACAGCGACTATTTTTGATAGGCAACAATCATGGTTTGGTTTCGTTCAGTTGCAATAAGGGATTTGCCGTGGGCTTTACCGTGTCGATCGCTGTCGCTTCGCGCGCCGGTGTCGTCGTTCACCGTCGCCCTGATGCTCGCGCTATGCCTCGCCCTGTCGGCCTGCGCGACCGGCATCGGCTTTCGCGAAGCGGCGCGTTCGGACGGTCCCGGCGCTGCCTCGGCGCCCACCACCGAGCTGATTACCGAAACCCTGATCGAGACGGAGCGCGCGGCGCAGGCCAGCGTCGCACGGCAAGACCTGTCGCCCCTGTTCGTGTCCCCGCCGCCGCCGTATACGATCGGACGCGGCGACATCCTGTCGATCGTGGTCTGGGACCATCCGGAGCTGGCCGCCGGCGGCATGACCATGGCCACCTCGGCCGCCGACAGCGGCGTCGTCCAGCCGAACGCCACGCCGCCGGGCTTCGCGGTCGACCACCAGGGCCGCATCCAGTTCCCCCTGATCGGCCTGCTCAGTATCGACGGCAAGACCGAGGAAGAAGCGCGCGCCCTGCTCACCGGCAAGCTCGCGCGCTACATCGCCAACCCGAACGTCACCTTGCGCGTGCAGGCCTACCGCAGTCGCCGCGTCTATGTCGATGGCGAAGTGCGCACGCCCGGCCTGCAGGCGATCGACGACATCCCGATGACGCTGGTCGAGGCGCTCAACCGCGCCGGCGGCATGCAGCCGGGCGCCGACCAGAGCCGCATCGTGATCGAGCGCGGCGACGAGCGCTACCACGTCAACCTGCGCGAGCTGGTGCAGAAGGGCGTCAATCCGGGCACCATCCTGCTGGCGCATGGCGACGTCGTGCGCGTGCATTCGCGCGACGAGAGCAAAGTGTTCGTCTCGGGCGAGGTGATCTCGCCGAAGGCGCTCACCATGCACAACGGCCGGCTCACGCTCAACGAAGCGCTGGGTGAGACGGGCGGCATCAGTCCCCTGAGCGGCGACGCGCGCCAGGTGTACGTGGTGCGCAAGGCGCCGGACCGCACCCGCGTGTTCCGGCTCGACGCGCGCGACTCCGGCGCGCTGGCGATGGCCGAGACCTTCGAGCTGCGGCCCAAGGACGTCGTGTACGTCGCGGCCTCGCCGCTGGCGAACTGGAACCGCCACCTGAGCCTGCTGTTCCCGGGCGCGCTGACGAATGCCGTAGGCGTCACGAATCGTCCCTGAGCAGCGCCACACTGCCTGAGCTGTCCCGAGGAGTCCCGCCATGACCAGCCCGCACGAGGCGCATTCGCTCAAACAAGTCTCGCACAGCCCGCCGGTGCTGTCGGTGCCGTTCGACCCACGCCCGCCCGATCCCTTGCCCGAAGAATCCACGGTCGACCTGAAGGGCTATCTCAACACCCTGTACGACAGTCGCTGGCTGATCGGCAGCATCACGGCGATCATCACGATCGTCGCCGTGCTGTATGCGCTGGTGGCCAACCCGGTCTATGAAGCGAACCTGATGATCCACGTCGAGGAAGAAAGTCCGAACGCCTCGAAGAATATCCTGAGCGAGGCCTCGTCGCTGTTCGAGACCAAGAAGGCGGCGATCGCCGAGATGGAGTTGCTGCGCTCGCGCATGGTGGTCTCGCGCGCGGTCGACAACCTGCAGCTGTACGTCGAGGTGCAGCCGAAATACTTCCCGGTGCTGGGCTCGTGGTTCGCCAACCAGAACGGCGGCGCGCTGTCCAAGCCCGGGCTGTTCGGCTATGGCGGCTTCGTATGGGGCGGCGAGCGCGCGGCGGTGTCGGTGTTCGAGGTCCCCGACAACTGGCTCAACCGCGAATTCGTGATCACCACGCGCGCCAACAACCGCTATCGCTTTTCCGGCGGCGGCCAGCGCATCGCCTTCGATGCCAGCGTCGGCCAGCGCTACCGGGTGCAGACGCCGGACGGGCTGGTCGAAATCAAGGTCGACCGCCTGGTCGCCAATCCCGGCGCGCGCTTCAAGATCAAGCGCAAGTCGCGCTTGGGCACGATCCAGGGCATCCAGCGCTCCATGGTCATCACGGAGCAGGGCAAGCAGTCGGGCGTGATCGAGGTCAAGATGCAGGGCCAGGACGCCGACCGCATCAACAGCCTGCTGAGCGAGATCGGCCGTGAATACATGCGCCAGAACCTGGCGCGCAAGACCGAGGAAGCCGAGAAGTCGCTGGCTTTCCTGAACCAGCAATTACCGATCCTGAAGCGTCAGCTGGAGCAGTCCGAAGACCGCTATAACCAGTTCCGCAATGCCCATGGCACGGTCGACCTGCGCGAAGAAGCGCGCATGAGCCTGGCGCAGGCGGCGGCCGCGCGGGCGCGGCGCATGGAGCTGATGCAGAAAAAGACCGAATTGCTGGCCCGCTTTACCGAAGACCATCCGGTCGTCGCCGCCGTCAACCGCCAGCGGCGCGAGGTCGATGCCGAGATCGAAGCGATCGCGGCCCGCATCCGCACCTTGCCGGTGATGGAGCAGGACGAGGCGCGCCTGACCCGCGACATCAAGGTCAATACCGACCTCTATACGGCGCTGTCGAACACGGCCCAGCAGCTGCGCCTGATCTCGGTCGGTCGGGTCAGCAATGTGCGCCTGGTCGATGCGCCGATCGAGCCCGAGCGGCCGATCAAGCCGAACCGGCCGTTGATCGTGGCGCTGGCGGTGGTCACCGGGCTATTCCTCGGCACACTACTCGCCTTCACCCGCAAGACCATGCGCGGCGGGATCGACGATCCGGCCAAGATCGAGCGGCTGTTGCGGGCGCGGGTGGTGTATGCCTCGATTCCGCACAGCGGCAACGAGGACAAGCTCATGCGCAAGGTCAAGCCGGATGGTGGATTGCCGCTGCTGGCCCAGATCCTGCCCGAGGACCCTGCCGTCGAGAGCCTGCGCAGCTTCCGCGCCGCCTTGCGCTTTTCCATGCCGCACTTCAAGAACAATGTGGTCATGATCGCCGGACCCACGCGCGGGCTGGGCAAATCCTTCGTGACCGCCAATTTCGCTGCGGTGATGGCAGCCAGCGGCATGCGGGTGCTGCTGATCGACGCCGACCTGCGCAACGGGCACCTGCACCGCTATTTCGGCGTCGATCGCTCGCGCGGCCTGTCGCGTGCCATCGCGGGCGCCATGCCGGTCGACGAGGTCATCCACCGGAGCGTGCTGGATAACCTGGATTTCATTCCGACCGGAGAGTTGCCGAACAACCGCTCGGAGTTCCTGCTGCAACTGAACCTCGGTAATCTGCTCGAGCTGGTCAGTGGGCGCTACGACCTGGTGCTGCTCGACCCGCCGCCATTGCTGGCGGTGGCCGATGCGCTCATCATCGGCGCCCATGCCGGCGCCGTGTTCATCGTGGCCCGCTCGGGCGTGACAACCGAGAACCACATCAACGAGTCGATCAAGCGCCTCAACCACGCCGGCATTTCGCCGCGCGGGGTGCTGTTCAACGATATGGCGCTGCGGCTTGGCGAGCACCGCTCGCAGTACGGGACGGCGCAACTGGGGTACGCCGCCTGAGGGAAGGGCGGCCGGCGTTCCGGCCGCCCTGATGTGCTTGCGCCGTTCCTTGTGCCTGCGTCTGCCTGCGGCTCCGCCGCAGCTCTTCGCGCACTGCACCTGGCGCGCTGCATCAAAAGCACTGCATCAAAAGCCCTGCATCAAAAGCCCTGCATTCAATCCATCATATGGCGCGTCCGGCCAGCGCGTAGTCCGCCTTGCGACTGCGCTGGCCAGCGAGCGTACCGGCCAGCACACTCACCGACCGGCATCGCCCCACTCAATCCGGCGACAGGACCGACACGGTGGGCCGGTTGCTGCGTGGCGCGAGCAGCCAGTCCTTGACTGCCCGGCGGATGCGGAAGGTATTGCGCTCGAACGCCAGGTAGAACACATAGGCGATGCCGATCAGGCCCAGAAGCAGCGCGCCGTACCAGAGGTAGTCGGGCGTCACGAAGGGATCTAGCTGTTCGCGTCCGAATGTCTTGCCGCCAATGTGGATCGCCAGGAAGATCAGCGGCAGGTGGGTGACGTACAGGGTAAACGAGAACTCCGAGAAGAAGGTGGCGATGCCGTTGATGCGCAGGAAGCGCGGCGCGGAAGGATCGACCGGCTGGTGCAGCGAGGACAGCAGCAGCAGCAGGGGAACGCTGCAGATCATGTCTTGCACGAAGGATTCCGGCACCAGTTCGTTATTGCTGCCGGTCAGCCGGTAATAGCTGAACAAGCCCATCGTCAGCAGGCCCAGCACCACGCGCAAGCCGTTCCCGCAATGCAGCTCGATGCGCGAGAATGCCGCCCCGAGCAGCCACAGCATGAAGTACATCGAGATCATCTTCGGCAGCACGATCACCAGCACCACGAAGGCGGCCGCGCAGGCGAGGCGCTTGAAGCGGCCATGGCCGAACAGCACCAGGGCCAGCAGCGGGAACTGCACGTAATACCAGGTCTCGTAGGTCAGGCTCCATAAAGCGTAGTTGCCGCCAAAATTCGGGACGAGGAAGGTCTGCAGGCCGAGCAGGTTGCCGACGAAGCTCGCGGCCGAGTAGTTGTTCGACGGCGATACATCGATCGCCCCGGGCTGGGCCACGCCGATGGCCAGGCCGACCAGGAGGATCAGCAACAGGGTCGGCAGCAGGACAGTCCACAGCCGGGTGACGCGGTCGATCGCGTAGTTGGCCAGGGCGCGCGGCTGGTGCAGGCGGTTCAGCAGGCTGCCGCCGACGAGCCAGCCGCTGATCAGGAAGAACACCACCACCGCCTGGTGGGCGAAACCGGTTACGAAGGCGAACACCTGGTAAGCCAGCGTCGGGTCTTCCAGCGAGCGCAGGCCGGGATAGATTTCGGAGCGCAGGTGGCCGGCGGCGACCTCGAGCGCGGCGACGCCGCGCAGCAGCGAGAGTGCCAGCGATTGCAGCGGATGGTCGTGCAGGTTGGATTGGGCGCGACAGCGGATCGTGGGAAGCGATAGGGACGGCATGGTGTAGCTCCTTTCTGCAGTGTTAGCAGGCATCCCAGGGATAGGGATGGCTGTTGCCCGACAGCGCGAGGGCCACCAGGATCATCCAGTAGCCGACGTGCGCGAATTCCATCAGCCAGGCGCCGACCGCGAGTACCGGCAGCGACCACCAGATCGCCGGCAGCAGCCGGGCCCGCTCCAGGTCGTCCGACCAGGCTGCGCCGAGCAGGCTGGCGGCGGCGCCCAGCAGCCAGCCGCTGAACGCCTCTGCGGCCGTGTGCTCGCCCGTTGCGACCAGCAGCGCCGCGACGGCCAGGCCCAGCAGCAGGCCGAGCGCCAGGCCCACCCGCGCCGCGACCTGGCCCTCGCCTTCGACTTGGCGCAACAGCAGCACCCAGGCCGCGAACGGATAGAGCGCGCTGACCAGTGTCGCGTGGCCGCTGATCGCCTTGAACTCGAGCATGGAGAAATCGGTGCCCCAGCCCAGGTGCGCGATCTTGCTGCCGCCGACCAGCACCACTGCCGCGCCGAAACCCGCGCCCCAGCGCAGCGCCGTGCGCCAGGCCCCGGCGGCCAGTAGCCAGGCCGCGAGCGCCGCTCCCAGCGGCAGCGCGACATCGAGGTCACCCAGGTGCAGCACGCGCAGCATCGCCCGATCTTCCACTTGTTGCTTAGCGAACGATCGCGGCCAGCGTGCGCAGGATGATCTTCACGTCGATCCAGAAGGTCCGTTCGCGCACGTAGCGCACGTAGTAGTGCAGCTTGGCCGGCAGCACGGTGTCGATATAGGCGCGTTCCGGGTCGCCCGCGCGCGCCAGCACCGCGTTCTCGTCCTTGTAGAGGATCGAGGCCCAGTCGGTGATGCCGGGCGCGACCGACAGCACGATGCGGCGCAGCGGCTCGGGATAGTGGGCCACGTAGCGCGGCACTTCAGGCCGCGGTCCCACCAGGCTCATGCTCCCATTGACGACGTTGAACAGCTGCGGAAGCTCATCCAGCTTGTAGCGCCTCAGCACGGCGCCGGCGTGGGTGATGCGCGGGTCGGCGCCGACCGTGAGCTCGGGACCGCCGTTCAGTCTCTGGTGCATGGTGCGGAATTTATAGATCGTAAACAAGGTTGCACCGCGCCCGACGCGCTGCTGGCGGTACAGCACGGGCCCCGGCGAATCCCATTTGATCCACAAGGCGATCGCGAGCAGCAAGGGCGACAGCAGCAGCAATCCCGCCAGCGACGCCGCCAGGTCGAACAGGCGCTTGCTCATGACAGCAGGTCGTGCAGCGCCGCGATCACCCGCTCCTGGTCGGCGTCGCCCATGCGGGTGTACAGCGGCAGCGTCAGCATCGCCCCGAAGGCGGCCTCGGCGACCGGGAAGTGGGCGGCGCGCAGGTTGTAGCTGTCGCGCCAGTAGGGCTGGCGGTGCAGCGGGATGAAGTGCACGCTGGTGCCGATACCGCGTTCGGCAAGCCTCGCGATCAGTGCGTCGCGCCCACCGTGCGCCGTCCCTGCGTTGCGCGCGCTGTCCAAGCCATCAGGCGCCGTATGCTCCAGGCGCACCACGTACAGGTGCCACGCGTGGGTCGAGCCGGACCCCGTCTCCGGGCGCGCCGGCAGGATCAGGGGCAGGCCGGCCAACGCCGCATCGTAGCGTGCGGCCAGTGCGCTGCGGCGCTGTTGAAAGCGGTCGATCTTGCGCAGCTGCTCGATGCCGATCGCGGACGCGATATCGGTCAGGTTGTACTTGAAGCCGGCGGCAACCACCTCGTAGTACCAGGACGGCGTGCGCGCCGTGTAGCGGTCGAAGGCGTCGCGGCTGATGCCATGCAGGCGCATGCAGCGGATCCGTTCGGCCAGCCGCGGGTCGCGCGTGACGACCATGCCGCCCTCGCCGGTGGTCATGGTTTTGTTGGCATAGAAGCTGAACACGGTCACGTCGCTGTCGAGCGTGCCCACCAGCCGGCCATGGTGGCGCGTGGGGAATGCATGGGCGGCGTCCTCGATCACGCGCAGGCCGTGGCGCCGCGCGAGACGGCCGATGGCGTCCATGTCGGCCGCCATCCCGGCGAAGTGCACGGGGACGATCGCGCGCGTGCGCGGCGTGATCGCGGCGGCCACCGCGGCCGGGTCCAGGTTGAGGGTGTGCGGGTCGGCATCGACGAACACCGGCCGGGCGCCGAGGTAGCGCACGACTTCGGCGCTGGCGGTGAAGGTCAGGGTCGGTACGATGACTTCATCGTTCGGGCCGACCCCGGCCGCCTCCAGCGCCAGGTGCAGGCCGGCGGTGGCGGAGTTGACGGCGATCGCCTCGACCTCGCCGCCGAGGTAGTCGCGAAAGGCGGATTCGAAGCGCCGCGTGACGGGGCCGGTGGTGACCCAGCCGGAGCGCAGGCAGGCTTCGACCGCGCGGATCTCTTCTTCGCCGATGTCGGGCAGGGCGAAGGGCAAAAAGGTGTCTGCGGGCAGCATCTGGTCAGGCATGGCGGGTCTCCTGTGCGAGTACGGCAAGGAAGCGTCGGGCCAGGACTGGATAGCTCAGGTGCTCGAGCACGTGGCGGCGGCCGCGCTCGCCCAGCGCCCGGCGCGTGCGTGGGTCGAGCGCCATCAGGCGCGCCAGCCCCTCGGCCAGGGCGGACGGATCGTCGGGCGCCACGCTGACGCCGCAGCCGGTTTCCGCCACCGGATCGTTGCCGGCCTCGACCGCATGCAGGACCGGACAACCCGCCATCATGTAGTCGAGCAGCTTGTTGGGCGCGATGCCGAAGCGGTACAGCGGCTGGCGCCGCCACCCGAGGAAGGCGATGTCGAAGCGCGCCAGCAAGGCCGGGATGGCGCGCTTCGGGACCGGATCGACGAAGTGGACGTGGTCGAGCCCGAGCGCGCGCGCCTGGCGCCGCAGCCGCTCCTTTTCGGGGCCGTCGCCGACCAGTATGAAGGCGAATGGCCGCTGGCGCAGCAGGTGGGCGGCGTCGAGCAGGGTGTCGAGCGCATTGGCCAGGCCGTGGCTGCCGGCATAGCCGACGATCGTCCGGCCTTCGGCGTGCAGCCTGTCGAGGCGGGCAAGCAGGGGGGCGGCTGACGGCAATGCGTCCAGGCCGCTGCATGACCCATCCGCGTGGGGTAGCGGCGTGCCGGCGGCCGGCCATTCGTCCGGGTCGACGCCGTTCGGGATCAGGTGCAGCTTGTGCGGCGCCATGCCGCGCGCCTCCAGGTGTTCGCGTACCTGGGGCAGGATCGAGACGATGGCGTCGGCGTGGCGGCAGGCGTGGTTCTCGGCCGCCTGCAGCAGCATGATGAAGGGGTGACGGCGCGAATGGCCGCCCAGTTCCATCGGCGACAGCGGCCACAGGTCATGCACCTCGTGCAGCAGGCGCGCTCCCGCCAGACGGGCGATCCGGTGGGCCGGCCAGATGTCGAGCGGATAGGTGCTGGAGGCGATCACGGCTTGCGGCGCGAAGGTCTGCGCCAGGCGCGGGGCTTCGCGCCACAGGCGCGCCACGAAGGCCAGCATATTGCGCACGCGGCCGGCGCCATTGCCGGCATAGGCGGGGGTGCGCAGCCAGGTGTAGTGGATGCCGTCGATGTCCTCGACAACGCGGTCGCGGCCGGCCATGGTGGGACCCTGGCGCCGCAGGTGCGACTGCGAGGCGGCCACGATGTGCACCCGGTGCCCGGCCCGTACCCATTCGCGCGCCAGGTAATAGGGGCGGTACTCCATGCCGTGGTGAACCGAGCCGGCGTAGTGGTTGATGAGAAGGATGTTCATATCAGATGCGTCATATCAGATGCGTCATATCTGATGCGTCATATGCGCCACGCCATTTCCTCGACCAGGCGCCGCCAGTTGCAGCGGGTGTTCTCGATCCAGTTGGTTTCCCATTGCACCGGGTGGGTGAGCATGCAGATGCGTTCGTAGTGGCCGAGGGCGCCGAAGGGCGACATCGGTGTGTAGTAGACGGGATGCTTGCGGTCGCTGATGTACAGGTCGAAGCCGCGCAGCAATTCGGCGTCGTAGGATTCGCATTCGATGCCGCAGCGGGTGCGCAGCGCGCGGTCGCGCAGCAGCTCGTGGTTGATCACGTTCAGGCGGCGGTTGGCGAAGTCGCCATGGCTTGCCACAGTGGCCAGCGGCGCGCCCAGGCGCGACGCGATCTGGCCGATATTGCGTGCGAACAGTTCGCGAATTTCGGGAAAGCGCAGACGCAGCTCGTCGCCCTTGCGGATGCGGTGGCGCTTGGCGAAATCGGCGACCTCTTCGTAGTGGTAGCTGGCTTCGCTGCCGGCCGCTTCGATTTCGCGCATGAAGCCATAGTCGAGGGTGCAGAGGCGAAAGTAATAGCTGGCCCGGACGCCGTGCCGGGCCTCGAGCGCGAACATCTTCTTTGCCGTGCGCAGATCGCTGTCGATGTCGTGGCGGTGCACCAGCGTCTTGCGCGGCGTGTCCTGGCGGTTCAGGTTGCGGAAGAAGCTGCGCACCGATACCTGTGCGTAACCGGCGTCGTTCGCCGCCTGCAGCAGGGATGCATATTCGCCGAGGCGGCTGGGCATCAGGTAGTCGGCATACACCCGGTTGAGGAAAGTCTTCATTGCAGACAATACTGCGCTCGGTAGGGCTGGAAACCCAGGATGGTCTTGAAGGTCTTGAGGCCGGGCTGGGCGCCGAGGAAGGTGTCGTACATGACGTAGCGCACCTGCTGTTCGTCGATCAGGCGGCTGATGGTTTCCACCAGCAGCAGGTGCATGATGCCGTCGTTATTGCGAAATCCCAGCATTTGCGAAAAGGCGGCGAAATTGCCATAGATGGCGAGGCTCGCATAGGCGACCAGTTTTCCTTGTGGATCGAGAATACCGTGATGGCGGAAATGCGGCAGCGTGTCGAATGCCTCGCGTTTCTCGGTATATTTGCGGTCCATCGGGCGGCCTTGCCGCGTATCGAGCGAGGTATTGATGGCGTGGATGTCGTCGATATAATCGTTGCGGTCGATGTCGACGAAACGGTAGCCGCGCCGGCGCGCCCGTTTGGCGTGATAGCCGCCGTGGTTCTTCGCCTTGATCTGCTCCTCGTAGGCATGGCGGTCGGCGAAGCGCGACAGGTCGATCAGCGCCGCGCCGACGGTCTTGGCGCGAATGAGGCGAAAGCGCGGATGCGGCCGGGTGAAGGCGCGGTAGGTCGTGCGGATATCCTCCGGATCGATGTGCTCGTGAAAACAGAGTTTCGCCACCGGCAAATTAATGGCTTGAATAAATGTGTTGTAGTGTTGCAAGAACATATTCTCACCTCTAAGTCTGCTTTACACGATAAGGTGGATCGCCGTGCGATTCCTTGAACCCGCTTAAACGAAGGGCGCTGGCGCGGCATGAATTTATTTCTGTTTGCTAGGTCAGCGCCAGGCGGTGGGCCAATGGATGCCGGGTCAGGTCATCATAAAATCGCACCAGTTTCTGCGCCTCGTTTCTCCAGTTATAGGTCTGCTCGACAGCACGCCGGCCATTGGCGCCCATGCGCCTGGCCAGTTGCGGATCTTGCGCCAGGCGGTCGATGGCGGCGGCGATGGCCGCCGGATCTCGCGGGTCGACGCACAGGCCGCAATCGCTGGCCTCGACGATGGCGCGCCAGCGCGGGAAATCCGACGCGATCACGGGAATGCCGGCCGCCATGTATTCGAACATCTTGACCGGCAGCGCATCGCGGTAGCTCGCGGTCGGCAGCAAGGTGACCAGGCCGGCGAACGCGTTTTCCATGACCCGGCCCACGCCGGCGCGGTCGAGGTGGCCGAGCGCGCGGATGCGGGCCCAGCCCGGCAGCAGCGCCACCTCGCGCGCGAGCGCCGGATCGCCGAAGCTGCCGGCCAGGGCCAGCCGGACCGGGGTGCGCAGCAGGGCGCAGGCATGCACCATTTCGCGGATGCCGCGGATCGCCGAGATGCTGCCGACGTAGCAGATTTCGGTGCGCGCGTCCCAGCTGCGTTCGGGCGCGAATTCCTCTGGCAGCGGATAGTTGGCGACGTCGATCGTCTGCGCATTGCAGCGCGCGAGCCGCTCGCGGATATGCGGCGTGGCGGCCAGCAGGCCGTCGAGGCGCTTGCAGGCGTAGCGTTCATAGCGCGCGTACAGGCCTGCCACCAGGTGTGCGACGCCAGGCGCCAGATAGGGTTTGTCGAGCAGCTGGGTCGGCACGTCTTCGTGGGCATCGAAGACGACGCGCATGCCGGCGCGCTGCAGGCGCAGGCCGGCCGGCAATAGCTCCGGGTCGTGCAACTGGTAGGCGTCGGCATCGAAGGCCAGCGCGCGCGCGGCGACCCGGCGCGTGGTCCACAGCATGCGGTCCAAACGCTCCACGAGGGCGTTTTGACGCTGCCCCGACGGCTCGCCCGTGTGTTTTCCGGCGTCGACGATCCAGACGCCGTCGCGCAGCTCGTCGCCGAGGCCGTCGGCCACGACCAGGATCACCTCATGACCGTGGCTGGCCAGCGTGCGACATTGCTTGATGAAGATCCTGGTGTCGTAGCGCGGATGCGCCGAGGTCAGGTGAACGATGCGCGGCATGTTTCCTCTCGTAGGCATAGCGGCTGCAGGCGCCGAGGGTGGCGCTGAGCAGCATGTCAGTGAAGTAATGGGACGTCAGCAGCAACAGGACGGTGACGCAGGCGAAGGCGAAGGCCAGCAGGAACAGCGGGCGCCGGCGTGCGGCGAAGTAGTCGTGGAAGAACATCGGCGTGATCGGGACGATGGCGAGCGCCGCTACGTAGAGCATGCCGAACAGGCCGAGGTCGACCCAGGCCGACAGCACGTTGTGCGAGTAATGGCCGGGCTTGTAGCTGCCATAGTCGCCCAGGATGGGGTGGGCGGCGATCGATTGCACCGCATGCACGGTCAACTGCTGGCGCTTGTTGGCCGAGGTCGAGTGCGACAGGTCGAACAGTTCGAGGATGCGGTTCGAGGGCAGGGACGCCAGGATCTGGTCGAGGTAGAGGCCGACGGTGGCGGCGATGCACACGCCAGCCAGCACGAAGTACAGCTTGTGGCGCGAATAATAGAATTCGATCAGGGGAATCGCGAACAGCAGGGCCACGAACTCGCTGCGCGCGGTGTTGACGAACAGCGTGGCCGCGCCCAGCGCATGCAAGGTCAGGCGCAGCGGCAGCCTGCGCGTGAACGTGGCCACCGCCAGATAAGTAAACAGGTAGGAACGCGAGAAACCCTGGTAGGTGGCGAGCGCATTGGTGTCCTTGGCGATGCCGAGCGCGCCGAGGTAGAACACACCGTCGACCGAATACGAGAATACGATGGTCGACATCGCTGCCAGGCTGAGCAGGCCGACGACGCGAAAGCGCCGGCTGGCGAAGTCGATGAAGCAGAACTGGATGTAGACCAGCACCATGAACAGGATGGCGAGCATGTGGTAGACCACGATGGCGCGGTTGGCGCCGGCCGCCGCATTGACCACCACCACGCCCACGAAATACGCGAAGAAAACGCCGTAGTGGATGTCGACCAGGGTCAGGCGGCGGGTGTCGCGCCGCATGCGGGCAAGGTAAACCAGGCACATCGGGCAGGCAAAGGCCAGCGCCACCGGGCCGAAGTAACCGCCCAGGAAGGCGCCGGTGGTGCCGGTGCCGAGCAGGGTGTGGTAGAAGAAGAAGCCCGGGAACAGCATGAAGAAGCAGGCGATCATCAGCCATTGCTCGCGCCGGGCGCGCGCTGCGCCGCGGGGCTGGGTGGGGCCGCCCTGCAGCGCCAACTGCCAGATATCGGGTGCGGCGCCTGCATTCAGGGCCGGAGGCGGAGCTGGATGCGTCGTGGACAAGGTATTCATGCGGTGGCCAGCCCGTTGCGCGAGCAGTTCCAGGACATGTGCAGGTAGACCAGGTAGAGGCAGGAATAGCCGATCACGTACCACAGCACGTTGTCGTGCACGCTGCCCGGCAGCAGGAAGGCGCCGAGGGTGGTGGCGAACAGCGTGACCTGCCACAGCAGGTCGGCCTTCTGGCGGCCGGCCACGAAGAACACATAGCTCAGCGGACTGGCGACGAAGTTCAGCAGGAACAGCGGCGCCATCAGCTGGGCCAGTTCGCCCGCCTCGCGCCAGGAGGCGCCGAACACCGTGGCGAACAGGGTCGGGGCGAAGGCCATCAGCAGCAGCGCCGGACCGATGCCCAGCACCAGCAGCGCCTTGAAGGTGTGGAGGTAGGTGCGGCTGCAATTGCCGTGCTCGCGGAACTCGAGCACCGATTCGCGCTTGAAGACTTCGAGCACCGAGGCGGCCAGCAGCGACACCGGCGCCGACAGAACGCGCTGGGTCAGCGCATACAGGCCGGCGGCCAGCACGCCGTGGCGCATCCCGATCAGGAATAGCGGCAACTGGCTGACGGCGCCATTGAGCAGGTTCGACGGCAGCGAATAGCGCCAGAAGGCCTGGTGGCGCCGCAGGTAGGCGCGCTGGTCGGGATCGGGTAGCCAGGCGACCGGCGCGCGCGGTGGACGCAGCAGGCGCCGCGCATACAGGTAGCCGGCCAGCAGGCCGCACAGGTGGCCGGCGATCAGGCCGGACCCGCCAAGGCCGGCATGCAGCAGCGTGAGCTGGGTGAAGACGATGACGGCGGCCGCCACCACCTTGGCGCGCGCCGCCTTGCCGAAGGCATTGTGCGAAGTGGCGTAGGCGAGCGTGGTCTGCATGCAGGCGATCAGCCAGGCGCCGGCGCCGATCGTGAGCAGGGCCGCCCATGGCAGGTGCAGGGCCGGTTCGAAGCCGGCCAGCCGCGCCGCGGTGGCAATCAGGGTCAGCAGCAATGCGGCGATGGTGGCGCTGTAGAACACGACCCGGAAGCAGGTGCGCTGGTGCTGTTGTTCGTGGTCGAGGATCATCGCCGCCTCCATGCGCAGGGTGGCGCCGATCGCCGACAGCGCGATCACGCCGAGCCAGACGCTGTAGGCGCCCAGCTCTTGCGGCGTGCACATGCGCGTCAGCAGCGGCGCCGCCAGCAGCGGCAGGGCCTGTGCGCCGAGGGCGCCACCGAGGACGGTGGCGACGTGGCGCCAGAATGGCGGCAAATGCCTCATGAAGTGGTGGCGGGAGTGGCGGCGACCGAGGCGACCGAGGCGACGGAGGTGGCCGACGCAGGCGCTACCTCGTCTGGCGTCACCTCGTCCGGCGTCACTGCGGGCATCGCGTTGCGCGACTGGCGACAGGCGTCGAGCAAGGCCCTGGCCACCCGCTGCGCGCTGGCACTGTCGAGGAACGGCCCCATCGGCAAGCTGAGGACGCGCCGGGCCAGTCCTTCGGCCACCGGATAGGTGTCCGGCGCCAGATGGGCATAGGCGGCCTGGCGGTGGATCGGCACCGGGTAGTGGACGGCGGTCGGGATGCCGGCGGCGGCAAGCTGCCCGCGCACCCGCTCGCGGTCGTCGACCAGCACCGTGTACTGGGCATGGACGCTGCTGCGGTCGCTGCGCACGGCGAGGACGGGAATCTGGTGGCGCAGCAAGGCGTCGTACTCGGCCGCGGCGCGCTGGCGCTGCTCGACTTCCCATTCGAAGCGCTCGAGCTTGGCCAGCACCACGGCGCACTGCAGGGTGTCCATGCGTCCACCCACGCCCAGCCTGGTGTGCACGTAGCGGTGCGACTGGCCGTGGACGCGGATCTCGCGCATGGCCTGGGCCAGGGCGTCGTCGTCGGTGAACAGGGCGCCGCCGTCGCCATAGCAGCCCAGCGGCTTGCTGGGAAAGAAGCTGGTGCAGCCGATCGTGGACAGGTGGCAGCTCTGGCGGCCGCGGTAGGTGGCGCCGAAGCTCTGGGCGGCGTCCTCGATGACGGCGATGCCATAGGGTTCGGCGATGGCGCTGATGGCGTCCATGTCGGCCGGCTGGCCGTACAGCGAGACCGGAAGGATGGCGCGCGTGCGCGGCGTGATGCGCTCGGCGATCAGGCGCGCGTCGATATTGCCGGTGGCGGCTTCGACGTCGGCGAACACCGGGGTGGCGCCCACCAGCATCACGGCTTCGGCCGCGGCGATGAAGGAGAACGGGGTGGTGATCACCTCGTCGCCGGCCTTGATGCCGAGCGCCATCATGGCGATGATGAGCGCCTCGGTGCCGGACGACACGGTGATGCAGTGGCGCGCCCCGGTGCGGGCCGCCAGGCGCGCCTCGAGCTCGGCCACCTCGGGGCCGAGGATGTACTGGCCGTGGTCGAGGACGGCCTGGATGCGGCCGTTGATCAGCGCGCGCGAGGCGAGATATTGCGATTTGAGGTCGATGAAGTCCATGGATTATCCTCGTGCGGCGCTCTGGATCGAGCTTGGCTTCGGGGCGCTGCCAATCAGGTCGCTTGCGCTGTCGGCAGCGCGGCAGACGCTGTCTTGCAGGACGTAGGACTCGCCGGTATGCGGGCAGCGCGCTTCGCCATTGCCGGTGAGGGGCAGGGCCAGGCGGTCGCCGGTGCGGCTGATCCAGCCGATCTGGCGCGCCGGCACGCCCGCCACCAGCGCATGCGGCGCGACGTCGCGGTTGACCACGGCGCCGGCGGCGACGAAGGCGTACTGGCCGATCGTCACGCCGCACACCACGGTGGCATTGGCGCCGATGGTGGCCCCGCGCCGCACCAGGGTGCGCCGGTATTCGTGCTTGCGCGGCACCGCGGCGCGCGGGTTGTAGACGTTGGTGAACACCATGCTAGGACCGCAGAAGACGTCGTCTTCGAGGGTCACAGCGTCGTAGATCGAGACGTTGTTCTGGATCTTGACCCCGTTGCCGATGCACACGTCGTTGCCGACGAAGACATTCTGGCCCAGCGAGCAGGCGGCGCCGATGCGCGCGCCGGCGCAGACGTGGGCGAAGTGCCAGACGTGGGTGTCGTCGCCGAGCTGGGCGCCGCGATCGACGATGGCGCTGGAATGGATGATGATGGCCATGGTCAGTACTCCAGCGGCAGGGCGACGCGGCGGCCGTCGCGCGCCGAGCGGTAAGCGGCGACCAGCACCTCGAGCGATTTGAGGCCTTCGCGGCCGTCGGTCTCGGGCTCGGCCTCGCCGCGCAGCACGCGGATCACGTTGTCGTAATAGAGCGGATGGCCGAAGCCATAGACCGACGTGGTCTGGTAGCTGGCATCAAGCACCAGCGCGTCGTCGGGATCGGGCTGCGCGAATTCCCATTGCTGCACTTCGTTGACGGCGACGCCGCCGATGCGCGCGCTGCCATGCTCGCCGAGGATGGTGATCGAGCCTTCGAGGTTGCGCGGCCAGGCTAGCATGGTGACGTTCATGGAGCCCAGCGCGCCATTGCGCCAGCGCAGGCTCATCACGCCGGTGTCCTCGACCTCGATGTCGCGCGCCAGGGTGGCGGTATAGGCTTGCAGGCTTTCGATCGGGCCGACGATCCATTCGAGCAGGTCGACGTAGTGGCTGGCCTGGTTCATGAAGGCGCCGCCGTCGAATTCCCAGGTCCCGCGCCAGCCGGCGCTGCGGTAGTACGCGTCGGGGCGGGTCCAGAACACATTGAGGTTGACCATATAGATGCGGCCGAAGCGCTTTTTCTCGACGGCGCGCTTGAGCAGTTGCAGGGTGGCGTTGCGGCGGTTCTGCTTGACGACGAACAGCCGCACCCCGGCCTCGTCGGCGGCGGCCACCATGCGCTTGCCGTCTTCCCAGCGCGTGGCCATCGGCTTCTCGGTGATCACGTGGCGGCCGGCAGCGGCGATGCGGATCGCCTGGCCCGGGTGCAGGCCGGACGGGGTGGCGAGCACGAAGGCGTCGGCGTCGAGCTCGGCCAGCATGCGCTCGAGGCTGGCATACGGGCGGGCGCCGGCGATGCCGGCGGCTTCTTCGCGCGCGCGCGGATCGATGTCGCACACGCCGGCCAGTTCGCAGCGGTCGGCGTGCTCGCGCATGGCGTTCATGTGGTTGCGGGCGATGCGGCCGCAGCCGACCAGGGCGAAGCGGATCTTGCGGTCGAGGATGGGAGGAGGATAGTGGCGCATGCGGGCTCCGGGCGTGACGGTAGATGTCGATAAGTAGGGCGTGGACGGGTCGGATCGGAGTTGCGGCCGCTCAGGCCTGCACCACGTTCGGCAAGCGGTTCGGGTACACGCCGCGGGTGTCCACGATCAGGTTGGCGTACTGGCGCACCAGGTCGTAGTCGAAGGCGCTATGGCTGGTGGCCAGCAGCACCACGTCGTAGGAGGCGAGCGAGGCAGGCGTTAGCGGCACGCTCGACAGCTCGAAATGGTGTTCGCGCATGCGCGGGAAGACCGGGACGTGCGGGTCGGAATAGTCGACCGCGGCGCCGCGCGCGCGCAGCAGCTCCATCAGCGCCACCGAGGGCGACTCGCGCATGTCTTCGACGTCCTTCTTGTAGGAGATGCCCAGCACCAGGATGCGGCTGCC
Source organism: Massilia sp. Soil_C_3 (assembly GCF_057657035.1). Taxonomy (NCBI): domain Bacteria; kingdom Pseudomonadati; phylum Pseudomonadota; class Betaproteobacteria; order Burkholderiales; family Oxalobacteraceae; genus Massilia; species Massilia sp. Soil_C_3. The sequence continues at coordinate 399,827 of NZ_JBDGJG010000007.1, read as the reverse complement.
CATCACCGCGCGGCCGCGCTCGTTGAGGGCGTCGGCCACCTTGCCGACCACCCAGCCCGGCATGTCGCTGTTGATCTCGCCAGCCAGCTCGATGAAGCGGGTGTGCAGGCCGTACTGGCGCGCCTTCCAGGTGAGATAGAAGGGATCGATCGGGATGCAGTGTCCGCCCAGGCCGGGGCCGGGGTAATAGGGGGTGAAGCCGAACGGCTTGGTGGCGGCGGCGCGGATCACCTCGTGGATATCGATGCCCATGCGGTCGGCGATGATCTTCATCTCGTTGACCAGGCCGATGTTGACGGCGCGGTGGATGTTCTCGAGCAGCTTGGTCAGTTCGGCCGCGCGGGTCGAGCTGACCGGCACCACCGTGTCGATGGCGGCGCGGTACAGGGCCAGGCCGGCTTCCAGGCAGGCATTGGTGGAGCCGCCGCATACCTTGGGGATGGTGCGGGTATGGAAATCGGGATTGCCCGGGTCTTCGCGCTCGGGCGAGAACACGAGGAACACGTCCTGGCCGACGCGCAGGCCGCGCGACTCCAGGCGCGGGCGCAGCTCTTCCTCGGTGGTGCCGGGGTAGGTGGTGCTCTCGAGCGACAGCAGCTGGCCGGGCCGCATGTGCGGCAGCAGGGATTCGACGGTGCCGATCACGAACGACAGGTCGGGTTCGCGGTAGGCGGTGAGCGGGGTGGGAACGCAGATGATCAGGGCGTCGGCCTCGCTCGTGCGCGCGAAGTCGGTGCTGGCCATGAAGCCGCTGGCGCGCGCCGCCTCGATTGTCGCGGCATCGATGTGCGCGATATAACTGCCGCCGCGGTTGAGCCGCGCGACCTTGTCGGGGTCGACGTCGATCCCGAGGACACGGAAACCTTCGGCGGCGTAGCGCAGCGCCAGCGGCAGGCCGACGTAGCCGAGGCCGATGATGCCGATCACGGCATGGCGGTCGCGCAGCCGGGCCAGCAGCTGCTCCAGTTGAACTGATTGGTTCTCGTCTCGCATGGGTTCCTCGACAGTGACAGTGTGACGACGGGTATGACAGCAGGCATGACAGCCGGTATGGCAGCAATTACGACAGCAACGATGTGACGGTGACTGTGTGAAGCGGCGGCGCTGGCCGGCTCTAGATCCGGAACGGTACGAACTTGCGAATCAGGCCAGCAGGCACCGGTTCCTCGACCGGCGCCTGCGGCAAGGGCGCCGGAGGCGATGGCAGGTATTCGGACACGATGGCCTTGACCATCGACTCGATGGGGCCGCGCTCGTGGGTCTCGCAGGCCATCATGAGGCAGGTGATGCAGGTCTCGAGCACACTGGGCCGCAGCGCGCTTTCTTTCATGCGCATGATGCGCGGGTGCTCGCTCGGGAAGACAGTGCCGTCGGTGAGCAGTTCTTCGTGCAGCTTCTCGCCCGGGAACAGACCGATGAACTGGATCTCGACGTCGCCGCGCGGCTGCTGGGGCGTGCGCTCGGTGAGGCCGTGCATGGCGATCATGGTGCGCGCCAGGTCGAGGATGCGCACCGGCTCGCCCATGTCGAGCACGAACACGTCGCCGCCCTTGGCCATGGCGCCGGCCTGGATCACCAGCTGGGCCGCCTCGGGGATGAGCATGAAGTAGCGCGACACCTCGGGATGGGTGATCGTCACCGGACCGCCGCGCGTGATCTGGCGCTGGAACAGGGGAATCACCGACCCCGAGGAGCCCAGCACATTCCCGAAGCGGACCATGCAGAATGTGGTGCCTGCGCGGTTGCCTTCGCGGTTGCCGGCCCCATTGCTGGCCCCACTGCTGGTCCCGTTGCCGGCGCCGTCGCCCGGTGCGCCGCCACCGGCGGCGCGGGCGGCGGCGGCCTGGAAGATCAGTTCGGCGATGCGCTTGCTGGCGCCCATGATATTGGTCGGCCGCACCGCCTTGTCGCTGGAGATCAGCACGCAGGTCTGGACGCCGTGGTGGGCCGCGGCGGCGGCGATGATCTGGGCCCCCAGCACATTGTTGCGCAGGCCTTCGACGATATTGGTCTCGACCAGCGGCACGTGCTTGTAGGCGGCGGCATGGTAGATGGTGTCGATGCCGCCCGCGGCCAGCACGCGCTCGACCAGGTCGGCGTTGCAGACCGAGCCCAGGTGGGCGTGGATGGGCAGGTCGGGAAAGCGCGCCGCCAGCTCTTGCCGGATGGTGTACAGCGCGTATTCGGAATGGTCGACCAGGTGCAGGCGCGCCGGGCTCAGGGTGACGATCTGGCGACACAGCTCGCTGCCGATGGAACCGCCGGCGCCCGTCACCAGCACCCCCTTGCCGCGCACGCAGCGCGCGAACAGGTCGAGCCGCGGCGGCACCGGCGGCCGGCCGAGCAGGTCTTCGAACTTGATTTCGCGGATGGCGTCGCGCAGGACCGACTTGTCGCTGGCCTTGTCGTCGGCCAGGTCGACCAGCCGGGTGAGGATTTTAGTGGGCACGCCGGCCTGGCCCAGGCGCTGCATCAGCTCGCGCAGGCGTTCGGGCGCGGCGGCGGGCAGGGCGATGACGATGGTGCGGATGCCGAGCGCGGCGCCGAGCTCGACCAGGCGCGAAGTGTGGAACACGCGCAGGCCGGCCACGGTGCGCTCGTTCAGCGCGTGCTTGTCGTCGAAGAAGCACAGCGGGCGGTACTCGTCGCCGTCGCGCATGGTCTGGGCCAGCCGGGCGCCGGCCTCGCCGGCGCCGTAGATGGCGACCGCCAGCGCCTTGCCGGCGCAGGGACCGCGCTTGCTGCGCAGCAGCTTGCGCACGCCGATCCGCGAGACGACGACATGAGAAAAAGCGATGAACCAATATATCGCCAGCGCGCTGCGCGGAAATCGCGCCTCATTGAGGAATACCAAAGTGAGATAGGCACATAATACCGCAATACCCAATGCGAGACCGGTAAGGGTGAGCAGGCGATGGTCGATAAAGCGGATAACGGCCCGGTATAAATCGGATAGCCAGAAAGCCATTATCGTCAGCGCCGCCACCAGTAAATAAGAGCCCGGCCCGAATTGTTTTGCGAGCTGTAAATCGCCACCGCGCAATATCATTGCGATTAAAAAACACACGGGAAGCGCAACCAGGTCGACCCCGATGGCCAGGGCGGCCTTCGCAGTGCGGTGCATGGACACGATTCTTGCGCAGAGCTGGTGAGACAGGCTGTAGCGTTGAATTGACATGGCGATCGGCTTCTCGCTGAAAGAGAACGACGTGCTGCTGCAATCAAAATAATGGTTTACTGCACGACCAGGCGTTTGAATAACTACTGCGCTGAATAGGGTGGCTTTGCGGAGTGGCTTTGTGGGTATAAGCTTATTATCTGTCCGAGATTGAATCGCGGGCTTGAGGTCACTCAACAGCGATCAGGGATATAATGCGTGAAAAGAGAAGTTGAAATGAAGAAGCGAATGCAAGAAATGGCGCTGGATAATAATTTCTAGCGGATATTTCTTTAAATCAGGATGTTCGAGAAAAGGCGGGATCGGCGTATGCCGACGGGAACGGCGGAAACAAGAAAGCGTCCCGGCCCGGCAGGCCGGAACGCTGGCAGCGATGTCAGGCCGCGGGACGACCCGGACGCGGCTGCGGCGCCATCGGCGGCACCGTGATCTGTTCGTTCAGGCGCAGGAACTTGAAGCCCGCCAGCGCCTGGCCGCGCTTGCCCGCGCGCGCATTGCGCTCCTGGCGCTCGAGCGTGCGCCCGATATACGATTCGAACGTCTCCTCGCGCACCTGCGGTTCGGCCGAATGCAGGAAGTGGCGCTCGCCGTTCGGCCCCAGCACCACCAGGCCCACGTGCGAGGCCCAGTACTCGCCGTCGCGGGTCGAGATCACGTTGACGAAATCCCCCTCCTGCAACTGGCTGGCGATGGCCGCCACCTGCTTCTTCGGCACATAGGCCTGGCGGCTGGTCTCGACCGGGATGTCGCGCACCGTATTGTGGCGGGTGGCCAGGAAGCGCGCGCGGTCGACCTTCATGTCGTACGAGGGGCCGCCGGGGCCGGCCAGTTGGGCGCTGACGTCGGTCACCAGCCAGCGGTTGGCCACGTTCCAGTCCATCTCGGTGTAGTGGTTGCGCGTGGCCACGCCGATCACGCCGTCGCGGTAGCGGATCCGCTGCAGCATCCAGAAGAACTCTTCCCATGAGCCGGACAGGGCCATCGCATAGGTATGCTCGGCGAACACCACGCAATCGCTCTGCGCCAGGCTATATAGAGGCAGGCTGTCGTGGATCTCGTAGGGGAATTCACCCAGCAGGTGCAGCGAGTAGGGCTGGCCGATGTTCTGGCGGCCGATCGCGGCGATGCGTTTCTTCAGGTCCGGCTCGGCGCCCTGCATGTGGGCGATGTACTGGCCGGCCTCGAACGGCGTCATCCGGTAGACCTGCTTTTGCAGCAGGGCGGACAGCGGTGTCGGCGGCGGCGGCGCGCCCGGGATGGATTTGGGAGCGGGCGCGGTCGTGCACCCGGTCAGGACGGCGCTGGCAAGCAGCAGGCAGGCAAGGCGCATGGCGTTCATCAATGTGGGGAAAAAACGTCAAGCTAATCTGGTGCGCCTGGCTTGGGTAATGAAATTTCTTCGCCCAGCCATAACCGTACGGAGGTCGCCTTTATGTACATTCCTTCAAGTTATATAGAAGCGAACACAAGTGATTATTCACCGCTGAAATGAACATGAATACTCCGACCATGGCAGCCTTCAGTCTGCCTTAAGCAATAACGATAGCACTATTCCCAGGAGAGAGATGATGTTCAAGCAGAAGCCGCTCGCAGCGGCCGTATCGATGGCAGTCTGGAGCCTCGCAGCCCTGCCGGTCATGGCCCAGGACGCACCGGCCGACACCCCGATGCAAACGGTCGAAGTGACCGGTATCCGCGCTTCGATGGCCAAGTCGCTGGCGGTCAAGCGCGATGCCTCGGCCAACGTCGAGGTGATCACCGCGGAAGACGTGGGCAAGATGCCGGACAAGAACCTGGCCGACTCCCTGCAGCGCCTGGCCGGCGTGGCCGTGCGCACCGATTACGACGAGGCCGAGAAAGTCTCGATGCGCGGCACCAACCCGGACATGTCGCTGATCGTCTTCAACGGCCACACCGTCAGCAGCGCCGACTGGTACGTCGCCGACCAGGCCTCGAGCTCGCGTTCGACCAGCCTGTCGCTGATGCCGTCGCACGTGCTGAACCAGGCCGTGGTCTACAAGACCTCGCAGGCCAACATCATCGATGGCGGCCTGGCCGGCACCATCAACGTCTCGACCCGCAAGCCCCTGTCGCAGAAAGAGCGCTTCTCGGGCGTGGTCAGCGTCGGCGCCAGCTACGCCGACCTGCCGGGCCGCTATGCGCCGGACATGAACGGCTCGGTCACCTGGAAGAACGAAGAGGGCACCTTCGGCGTGCTGGCCTCGCTGTTCTCCGAAAAGCGCTATGTGCGGCGCGACTCGGTGTCGCGCTTCGCCTACGGCACCAATAGCGGCTGGGACGTGATCAACACCTCGACCATGCTGGGCATCACCGATGAATCGCTGGCCGGCACCGGCCTCAAGGCCTCGGACCTGAACGGCGTGCGCCTGCCGGGTTCGATGAGTTCGGAATTCGTGGAATCGGTGCGCGACCGCAAGGGCGGCATGCTGTCGCTGCAATTCAAGCCCAACCGCGACCTGGACGTCAGCCTCACGGGCTTCCACTCGTCGATGGACGCCGACAACCACGGTCGCCTGACCTCGAGCGCGATCTACTCCATGCTGCTCGGTAAAAACCATCCGCTCGGTTCGACCGCTGCCGCCGCCGTCAACACCAACTCCAACGGCCAGCGCGTCTACGCCCAGATCCGCAACCCGGTGATCGTCGACGAGACCACCGTCTACGGCCACCCGCTGAAGGTGCTGAAGGCGGCCGACATCATGTATGCGGACGGAACCAGCCCGCAATACGTCGGCAACTCGGAAGGCTTCTTCCGCGAAGGCGCCAAGGCCGAAAGCTCCTTCCTCGACCTCGACGCCAAGTACCGCGTCAACGACGACCTGACGGTCAAGACCCTGCTGTCGGCCACGCGCGGCGTCGGCTCGACCGAGCTCGATCAGGGCCTGACCCTGGCGCGCTACGGCACCGGCATCTCGTATGCCCTGGGCGGCCTGCACGATGCGCCGTATGTCCAGTACCACGGCGCCGGCGCCAACCAGCCGGGCCTGAACGCCGACGGCAGCGGCTACCGCGTGGTCGATCGCGCCGCCTCGGGCGTGCGCACCGTCGACAAGGAATGGAGCGCCCAGTTCGACGCCGAATACCGCGTCGACCGCGGCATCTTCCAGTCGCTGGAAAGCGGTGTGCGCTTCTCGGACCACGAGCGCACCAGCGGCCGCCGCGGCCCGGCCTTCCGCGCCAACCTGACCGTGCCAGGTACCGGCGCGCTGGTAGGCAATCCCGACACCCCGACCAGCGGCTGGCAGCCGTATCCGGGTGATTTCGGCGATGGCCTGGGTGGCAGCGGCTGGGACAATACCGGCTTCACCTATACCAAGGACGGCACCATCGACTACATCTCGGGCGCCACCAAGGAAACCTCGGAAGCGTGGGAACGCCGCGTCAGCTCCGAGATCGACATGAAGGAGCGCCAGAGCGCCGCCTACATGATGGCCAACCTGGAAGGCGAACGCTGGTCGGGCAACCTTGGCCTGCGTTTCACGCGTACCGAAGTCAAGGCCAATATCGCGACCCCGATCCCGACCGGCGCCTGCGACCGTTCGGCGCCGGGCCAGCCGGCCACCGTCTGCGCCGGCTATCCGGGTGCGATCACCGACGCCGGTGACGCCACCCCGATCCCGGACGGCCAGCCGTTCGATCCGAAGGCCGGCACCATGTACTACAAGACGCCGACCAAACGCACCTTCGACAACTGGCTGCCAAGCTTGAACCTGCGCTATGAGCTCAACCGCGACATGATCGCGCGCTTCGGCGCCAGCCGCACCATCGGCCGCCAGAACTACAACCTGCTGGGCAGCGGCTTCGGCACCCCGACCTGCGACGCCAACGGCTGCCGTGTGACGGGCCCGAATCCAGACCTCGCGCCGCTCACCTCGGACAATATCGACATCGCCTGGTCGTGGTACTTCGCGCCGCGCTCGCTGGTGGGCGTGTCGGTGTTCCATTCGAAGATCGACGGCTACGTGAAGACCGGCGCCACCGGCTCCTCGACGGTCGACCTGGTCGACCCGCGCGACAACACGGTCAAGACCTTCGCGATCAACAGCTCGTCGCAGCAGGGCGCCAAGATCCACGGCATCGAAGTGCAGTACGAGCAACCGTTCGGCAATACCAACTTCGGCTTTACCTCGAACGTCAGCCGCGCCAAGACGAAGGTCGACGACGGCCGTCCGATGGTCGGCGCCTCGGAATGGGCCGGTAACCTGGGCCTGTACTACGAGGACGACAAGATCTCGTCGCGCCTGGTGGCCAACTACCGCGGCGAATACGTGAACAGCACCACCGCTCCGTCGCCGACCGCCAACAGCCAGGGCCTGTCGGTCATCAACGGCATCGCGATGCCGACGGCACCGACCTATGCCGACGCCGTGACCACGCTGGCCTTCTCGGCCAGCTACAACCTGGCCAAGAACCTGGTGCTGACGTTCGATGCGACCAACCTGACCAACGCCAAGCGCGCCCAGTATCGCTACAGCGAAGAAGAGCAGCAGAAGCTGGATGTCAGCGGTCGCCAGTACTATCTGAACCTGAAGTACAAGTTCTGATCCAGGCGGGATTTACCAGCCACCGTCGTCCCCGCGCAGGCGGGGACCCAAGTTCTGCGCAGTCCACTTGCTTCACTGTGGGTGGCTGCGCTGGATAGATTGGGTCCCCGCCTGCGCGGGGACGACGTTTTTTGCCGGTGGCAGAAACGTCGTATTCGGGCAGGCGAAAGAGGAGACTTGCCAGGCTGCTCATCTGTATTGACGCGCGCAGTGTGCGTCACCTAACGGTGCAATGGCGCAGGTTTCGATAAGATGCACCTGTCTGAGTGAGGAACGCGCGATTCGATTCGCTGCCATCCGAAACCTCAACAGGTTAGCCGGTCGCCTCGAGGATCGGCACCAATTTCAGGGCCGCGCCCACAGCAGTCAGGCGCGGCCGATAACGGAAGCGGAGGTTGCCATGTACGATGTCAAGCATCCAACCAAGCACCTGGTGCGCGCCTATCTCGAACGTCGCTCGCGCGACCCGAAACCGCCGCCGACCCCGGAAGAAATCCGGCGCCAGCTTGGCTGGGGCATGCTGATGCCGGCCGACCTCAAGATGGGCACCAACCGCTCCTGAGCTTCGCTTCATTCTTTTCGCGCCGACGTCCCGCGAGGACGCGGCGCCCAGCCCACCATAGGAGACATCCATGACCAGCAAGATCGGCAGCAAACACATCGCCCAACATCGCGGCAAGAAAGAGCGCCTCGAGATCAAGCGCACCAACGTCGCGCGCGAAGCAGTGCGCCAGGCTGAAGCCCGCGCCAAGTACCGCAACCAGCCGAAAGGCCAGGCCCAGCGCGAACAGGCGCAGACGGCCGCCTGATCACCCCATACGCCTTATCTGGCCCGCCTGCGAGGCGGGCTTTTTTACGTCCATCCTTCCCGATCTTCTCCATTCGCCGCCTTCCAGCCGCCATTCACCGAATAGCGCTTTCGCGATTGCCTTCCCGTTTGCTATCGTGTATCCAGTTCGATAACGAGAGGAGTGACGCAATGGGGTCCGAAGATGCCTATCGCTGGCGCAAGCAGGTGCTGTGGGGCCTGCTCCTGATCGTCGTCGGCGCGGTGGTGCTGCTCGACCGCCTGCACTATATCGATGCCCAGGATTACTGGCATTACGCCCCCTTGCTGCTGGTCGTGGTCGGCATCGGCCAGACCATCGGCTACCCGAGCCCGAAGGAATTCGGCAACGGCCTGTGGACCGTGTTCACGGGCCTGTGGTTGTTCGCCGTGCTGGAGAATGCTTTTGGCCTGACCTTCCGCAACAGCTGGCCGCTGTTCATCCTGATGTGGGGCGTCAAGCTGGTGCTGGATCCGTTCATCGCGCGCCGCTTCGCCAACAATCAACGGAGCCGCCATGAAAAATGATCCGCATGCAAAAGGCGTGACAAGCCAGGTCGTGCTTGGCCTCCTCGTGATCGCGATGGGCCTGCTGTTCCTGCTCGATAACCTGGGCCTGGTCGACATGCACCGTGCCTTCTCGTTCTGGCCGATGTTGTTCGTCATCGTCGGCACCGTCAAGCTGTGCGACACCCGCACCCAGGGCGGCACCCTGCTCGGGGCCGGCCTGGTCGGCGTCGGCATCCTGTTGATGCTGGACCGGATGGACATCATCGACTTCAGCTGGCGCACCATCTGGCCGCTGGTCCTGATCGGCCTCGGCGGCTTCCTGGTGGCGAAGGCGGTGCGCGGCAAGCGCACGCCGGAACACGGGGTGGCGATGGTCGACGGCGCGCCCGTGGACGTGGGCGTGGGCGAGGTGCTAGACATCACCGCCATCCTGGGCGGCTACGAGCGCCGCGTCACGAGCCAGAACTTCCGCGGCGGCGAGATCACGGCGGTGATGGGCGGCTGCGAACTCGATATGCGCGGCGCTTCGATCCAGGGCGAGGCGGTGGTCAATGTGTTCGCCTTCTGGGGCGGCGTGACCATCAAGTGCCCGCCCGACTGGGCCATCGTCCTGCATGGCACGCCGATCCTGGGCGGCTTCGAGGAAAAGACCATCGCGCCGCCGGACAATAGCAAGCGGCTGGTCATCCGCGGCTACGCGATCATGGGTGGCGTGGAAATCCGCAACTGATGGGCGGCGGATTCTGGGCGCGGCGCAGCGCCGCGCTCTACCTGGCGGCCTGGCTGATGCTGGGGCTGATGCTGGCCGGGCTGCTGTCCGCCACTGGCGGCGCCGGCCTGGCGGCCAGCCTGCTGTTCGCGCTGCCCCTGGTCCTGGTCTACGCCGCCGTGTGCGGCTTCTCGGCCTATTACCTGTGCCGCGCCTATCCGCTGGCGCGCAGGTCGACGCCGGCGGTGCTGGGCGTGTTCTTTGTCACCGCCGTGTGCGCGGCCCTGCTGTGGTGCGCCGCGGCGTCGGGCTGGGCCGCGTGGTGGCAGTGGCTGGGGCCGGGCGAAGGAGACGGCGACGGCGGCGTGGCGATGTCGCGGCCGCTGACTGCGGTGATGTTCGGCGTCGGCGTGCTGCTGTATGGGATGACCGCCTGCGGCCACTACCTGGCGCTGGAGTTCGAGCGCGCGCGTGGCCTGGAGCGGCGCGAGCTCGAACTCAAGCTCCTGGCCCAGGACGCCGAACTGCGCATGCTGCGCACCCAGGTCGATCCGCACTTCCTGTTCAACAGTCTCAATTCGATCAGCGCCCTGACCGCGATCGACGCTGGCGCGGCGCGCGATATGACCTTGCAGCTCGCGGGTTTCTTTCGCCAGACGCTGGGGCTGGAGGCGCATCGCAAGGTGACGGTGGCCCAGGAAGTGGAACTGGTCGAGCGTTTCATGGCCATCGAACAGGTGCGCTTCGGACCGCGCCTGGGCATGGAGCGCCACGTGGACGAACAGGCCGAGGCTTGCCTGCTGCCGCCGATGATCCTGCAGCCGCTGGTCGAGAACGCCGTCAAGCACGGCATCGGCCAGCTGCTCGATGGCGGCGTGGTGCGCGTGCACGTCGAGCGCGCCGGTTCGCAGCTCAGGCTGCGGGTGGAGAACGACGTCGATCCGGATGGCGCCGATGGAGCCGCGGGCGGCGGCATCGGCCTGGCCAATGTGCGTGCGCGCCTGCTGGCGGAGTACGGGACCGAAGCGAGCGTGCATGCGGCGCGCGTGGACAATATGTTCAGGGTGGAGCTGGTGCTGCCCGCCGACACAGGAGAATAAGGCATGCGAACTCTGATCGTGGACGATGAACACCTGGCGCGCGCACTCCTGCGCGAATACCTGGCGGCCCATCCCGACGTCGAGATCGTGGGCGAATGCGCCAACGGTTTCGAGGCCGTCAAGGCGATTGCCGAGCACGATCCCGACCTGGTCTTCCTGGACATCCAGATGCCCAGGCTGGACGGCTTCGAAGTGGTGGAGCTGGCCGGCAGCAAGCCGCACTATATCTTCGCCACCGCCTACGATCGGTTCGCGCTGCGCGCCTTCGAGGTGCATGCGCTCGACTACCTGCTCAAGCCGTTCTCGCGCGAGCGCCTGGCCGAGGCCTTGAATCAGGCGCGCCTGCGCGCGCCACAGCCGGCCCGGGCCGGCATCGCCGCGGTGGTGAAGGAGGCGCAGGCGCGCCAGCAGCCGCTCGAACGGGTCCTGATCCGGGATGGCGCCCGCGTGCACGTGGTCGTCGCCAACAGCATCGATTACATCGAGGCCCAGGACGACTATGTGCAGATCTGCGCTGGTGGCAAGGCTTACCTGAAGCACCAGCGCCTGTCCGAACTCGAAGCGCAGCTCGATGGCGCCATGTTCGTGCGCATCCACCGCTCCTATATCGTCAATGTGGGCGCGGTCGAACGCATCGACCCGGTCAGCAAGGACAATTACTGCGCGGTGCTCAGGGACGGCGTGAAGCTGCCGATCAGCCGCAGTGGCTACCAGAAGATACGCGAACTACTGGCGTAAGTTCGACTGTGACCCCAGCTCCCACCACGCCGGCATCAGGGTCCTGATGCCCGGCTGGGCAAAGCGGTCGTCGATCAGCCACACCACACCGCGATCCTGCTCGGTGCGGATCACGCGGCCGGCCGCCTGCACCACCTTCTGGATGCCAGGATACAGATAGGTGTAGTCGTAGCCGGCGCCGAACAGCGCCTGCATCCGTTCGCGCAGCTGCTCGTTGACGGGATTGACCTGGGGCAGGCCGAGGGTGGCGACGAAGGCGCCGATCAGGCGCTCGCCCGGCAGGTCGACCCCTTCGCCGAAGGCGCCGCCTAGCACCGCAAAGCCCACCCCCGAGCCGCCAACGGCGAAGCGGTCGATGAAGCCCTGGCGTTCGTGTTCGCTCATGCGGCGCTCCTGGCGCCAGGCCGGGATCGTCGGGTCCAGCCGCTCCAGTGCATTCGCTACCTTGTCGAGATAGTCGAAGCTGCTGAAGAAGGCCAAGTAATTGCCGGGACGCTCGCGGTACTGGCGCGCGATCAGTTCGGCGATCGGCTGGACCGAGGCGGCGCGCACCTGGTAGCGGGTCGAGATGCCGCGCGCGACGTGGACCTCGAGCTGGCTTGCCTTGAACGGCGATTCGACCTCGACCCAGGCCGTGTCTTCCGGCATGCCGAGGGTATCGAGGCAGTAGTGCCAGGGCCCGAGCGTGGCCGAGAACAGGGTGCTCGAATGCGTGGCGGCGAAGCGCGGGCCGAGGAAGGGCGCCGGCACCACGTTGCGGATGCAGATCGTCGAGTCGCGCAGGGTGGGGCGGTCGGCGTCCCGGCTCAGGTCGCACAGCGAGTGCGGCCCGAACGATTCGGCCAGGCGCACGAAGCCCATGGCGTCGAAATAAAAGCGCTGCAGGTCGGGGTCGAGCGGGCCGGGGAAGGCCGCCAGGTGTTCGTTGATGGCGCTGCCCATTTCCTGCAATGCATCCACCAGCTTCGATGGAATCTTCTCGAGCAGCTGGTAAGGCGCCGGCGCTGTCTTGTCGACCGCGGTCCAGGCCCGGCCCACGCGCTCCAGTGCCTTCTTGATGCCTGGCGGCGCGCCGGCGCGGGCCAGCCGCAGCAGCTCGCGATCGAGTTCGGTGCTGTACATCGAGCGCGCACGGCCGACCAGGTTATGGGCCTCGTCGACCAGCAGGCTGGTTTTCCAGCCGTTGTTCAGCGCGAGCGCGTACAGCATGGCGCTGCCGTCGAAATAATAGTTATAGTCGCCGACGATCATGTCGGACCAGCGCGCCATCTCGCTGCCCAGGTAATAGGGACAGACCTCGTGCGCCAGGGCGACTTCGCGCAGCGCCTCGCGGTCCAGCACGAGCACCTCGGCCGCGGCCGCGCGGGCGGCCGGCAGGCGGTCGTAGAAACCGCGCGCCAGCGGGCAGGACTCGCCGTGGCACTCCTTGTCGGGATGCTCGCAGGCCTTGTCGCGCGCGGTGAGTTCCAGCACCCGCAGCGGCGCCTGGCTGGCGCCGCACAGGGTCGCCGCGCCGTCCAGCGCCAGGCGCCGCCCAGGCGTCTTCGCGGCCAGGAAGAATACTTTATCCAGCTTCTCGCGCGGCATGGCCTTGAGCACCGGGAACAGGCTGCCCACGGTCTTGCCGATGCCGGTCGGCGCTTGCGCCAGCAGGCAACGGCCGCCGGCATTGGCGCGGTAGATGCTTTCGGCCAGCTGGCGCTGGCCGGGACGGAAGTCGGCGTGCGGGAACGACAGCCCGGTCAATGCGGCATCGCGCGCCGCGCGGTGCGCCGCTTCGCTGGCGGCCCAGCCCGAAAAGCGTTGGCACAGCTCCTCGAAATGCGCACGCAGCCAGGCGCTGTCGCGCGTTTCGCGCAGCACGGTTTCGACGCCGCTGGCGATGTCGTAGTAGACCAGGGCCAGGTTGACCGAATCCATGCCCTGTTCCTGGCACATCAGGTGGCCGTAGACGCGCAGCTGGGCCCAGTGCAGGTGGCGGTGGTTGTCGGGGATGGCGTCGGCACGGCCGCGGTGGGTCTTGACCTCTTCGATCAGGTTTTCATTGGCGTCGTAGCCGTCGGCGCGGCCGCGTACGTGCAAGTCGTTCCACTGGCCGGACAGCGCGACCTCGCTGCGGTAGCCGTCGCCGCGGCGGCCGGCCACGACGGCGTGGCCGGCAATGCCTTCCTGGGCGCTGGGGGAGGGGGTGAAGCGCAGGTCGAGGTCACCCTGCTTGGCGGTGAATTCGCACAGGGCGCGTACGGCGATGGTGTAGTTCACGTCTTACTACGCCGCCATCTCGGTAGTCTCGGCCCATTGCAGGTAGCACACCGCCACCGGCATATCGTGCGCCGCGCAGTAGTCGATCCAGCGCAGCTGGTTGTCCTGCAGGCGGTCGCCCGGGCCTTTCACTTCGATCATCAGGTAGCGGGCCTCAAGCGGCCAGAACTGGATCAGGTCGGGGAAGCCCGTGCGGTTTTCCTTGACGTCGGCCAGGATGCGTTCGCACCACCTGCGCAGGTGGGCCGGCGGGATGCAGGCCAGGGCCAGCTCGATGAGTTCGGGCGTGACGCCGTCCCAGTGGACGAAGGGCGACTGCAGGCCGGCTTTTTCCTGATACGTGAGCCGGATCGTGTCGCGGTAGCTGCCGCTGTCCAGCTCCGCCAGGCAGGCGGCGAATTCGGCCTGCCGGCGCTGGTGGAAGTCGGCGCTGTGCAGGTCGGCCGGGCCGCGGTGGAAGGGGTGGAAGAAGGCGCCCGGGATGGCGGCGAACACGGCGCGCCAGCACAGCAGCCCGAACAGGGAGTTGGCCAGCGCGTTCTCGACGTAGAACACGGGCGCATCGGCCCCGTGCAGGTGGCCGCGCACGGCGCCCTCGACCCAGCGCTCGCCATTCGGTGGCGCCAGGTTCAGTTCGATGCGCTCGATGTGGGTCTTGGCGCGCGGCGCCAGGCGCGCGTGCCCAAGGCGGCGCGCCAGGCGCGGCGCGATGCGGGCCAGGTGCTGGCGCTCGGCGTCGTTCTCGGGCGTGGCCTGGGCCACGGTCAACAGGGCATGGGCCTCGTCGAAGCGCTCGTGTTTCTCTAGCACGCGGATCGCGCGCGCCCGCGCGCCGGGAAAGCGGCAGCGTGCATAGGCGGCAAAGGCGCCGTCCCAGTCCTTCAGCTTTTCGTAGTGCTGGCCGATCTGGAACGTCAGTTTTTCGCGCCGGCTCTCGAGCCAGTCGTTGTCGAAGGTGTGCACGGGCAGGTCGCGCACCACCTCGTCCACGTCTTCGCCGGCGGCGAAGCGCTCGCGGCAGGCATGCAGCTGCAGGTAGTGGTCGACGTCGGCGCGCTGGCGGAAACCGCGCGAGGCGGGCGAGATGTCCACGCTCTCGTAGCGGAACAGGCCCAGGTCGGACAGCACGAAATCGGTCCAGCCCTGGTGCAGGTTGCCGAAAAAGACCAGGCGCAGGCGGTCGCACAGCGGCTTGACCAGGATGCGCCAGGCGACGTCGGGACAGGCCGGATGCCAGCCGGAGAAGCGCCGCGCCTCGGGGAACACGGGGCGCAGGGCGTCCAGCTGTTCTTCCTTGCGCGCCGTCTTGCGCGGCAGCTGCGCGCCGAAGGCATCGGCGAGCTCGGGCTTGGACAGCAGGTCGAACAACTCGTCGAGCGTGAGTGCGGGGTCGGCCTCGATCCAGCCGGTGCCGAGCAGGTGCGCGGCGGCCTCGACCGGGCAGCCGATCTCGGCATAGCTCAGTTTGCTGGCCCGGAACAGATTGCCCTTGCGCATGACCATGCGCACGAACAGGGCGCGCGCATTGTGCGGCAGGGTGGGGAACAGGGCCAGGAAGGCCTGTTCGCCGTCGTCCAGCAAGTCGCCATAGCGTTCGCCGATCCAGTCGAGGACCCGCTGGAAGTTATCCAGATAATAAAACTCGTGTTCCAACACCCTGATCATGACCGAACGCCCACCTGTACTTATATACAGTATAGCGTTTACTGGCGCCAGTCGCCGGGCCGGTGTGGCCGCACCGTGGAAAGTGCGGCCTATTTGCCACGGCTAGCGGGCAGGCGGGGGAGCGGGGGCGGATTCGCCTTCCGCCGGCGCGGCATGGCCGTTGGCATGGTAGATGACGGCCGAGATCAGGGCCACGTCGCTGTCGTCCTGGGACTGGCCGGCGCGCGCCGGATTGACCGTCCTGGCAGGACGCGCGGCCTGGCGCGCGGGTTGGCGAGATGCCTGGGCGCGGGGGTGAGGCGTGGCGGCGCGCGGTTCCGGACGGCGCGCCGGCGCGGCCTTGGCCGGGGCCGCGGGCACGGCTTCCGGCTCGAGCAGCCGCAGCGGGGGAATGGGCGCTGGCGGGGGCGCCGCCAGCACTGGCTCTGGCACGGCGTCGACGATCACGGCCGTCGCGATCGGCGCAGGAGCGATCTCCGCCATCTGGTCCGGCCCCGCCCCGAGCGGCGCCGGGCCGGCGCCGGCCGCCAGCCAGGCCAGCATCGCCGTCAAACCCACTGTGACCGCCACCGCCGCGCCATACCAGGCCAGGCGCGCGCCATGGCCGGTACCAGCGCGGCGCGCCGGCTCGCGTTCGAGCTTGGCGAGGATGCTGTCTTCACGGCCGCCGCGGCGCGACGACGACATCAGGTTGGGACGCATATGGGCATGCATGCGGTTGTCTTGATTTTCGTCTGATGGACGCACGACATTACTCCTAAGATTGGCTTCTGCTGTTCTGATTAGAAACAATCCTGGGGAGTACGATGCTGATCTTTATCGCCCTTCTGTACGTTTGTCTAGCTTCAGGCCTGGCTTGGCTTGTTCTTTTTCCAAGTGGACGCGCTTGGATGTCGCGCGGAATGTATGTCGTGCGCGGCCTGGCCGGCCGCGCCGGGGCCTGGGGCCATGCCGGCACACGCGCCGCCGGCGCCATGCGCGACAGCGTCACTTTGTCGCTGCGCGAGCGGGTCGTGCAGGGAGTGCGCCGCCACCAGGTGCTGCTAGCCATCGGCGCCCCGGCGGTGTTGATCCCATCGCTGCTGGCGCTGGCCCTGAGCAATCCGGCCATGCTGCCGGTGTACGAGGGCAGCACCGCCTTGCCCGACGAGCAGGTGGCGGCGCTGCTGGCCGGCGAGCAGCTGGTGCCGCCGGTGGCGCTGCCGCCGGGCGTGTTCACCACGGCAGAGGTCGAACTGGTGCGGCCGATGCTGGTCGGCGCCAGCCGCAACTGGGGCTTGCTGCATCCCGACTTCAGCCAGCGCCTGCTGCTGGCGTTCAAGATCATGAAGGAACAGCATGGCTACGAGATGGCGCTGCTCGAAGGCTACCGCAGTCCGGCGCGCCAGGATGAGCTGGCTGCAAGCGGCGGCCACGTGACCAATGCGCGCGCCTTCCAGAGCTGGCACCAGTACGGCCTGGCGGCCGACTGCGCCTTCCTGCGCGACGGCAAGCTGGTGATCACGGAAAAAGATCCGTGGGCCATGCGCGGCTACCAGCTGTATGGCCAGGTGGCCGAATCGCTGGGCCTGACCTGGGGCGGGCGCTGGAAGATGATGGATTTCGGCCACATCGAGTTACGCATGCGGGGCGTGATGGGGCGCTGAAACGGCGCCTGCGGGCTGTTGCGCAATTTTTCGGATTTTGGCCGCATTGCGCAGAGTCAAGCAGCGTGCCGTATGCCCGTGCGACCATTTCCTGTGAGATTTTTCTACAAGAGACCCCGCCATGGCACGACTCTGGAAGTACCTGACCGACAGCCGCGTGCTGGCCGCGATCGGTGTCGCCGCGCTGGCGGCCATCCTGGTAATCGGCGCCGGCCTGCTTGGCCTCGGCATCGTGTGGGCCGCGATTGGCGCCCTGGCGCTGCTGGCCTGCTGGGGCATCTGGTGGATGCTGCGCCGCGCCTGGCGTGCACACCGTGCGCGCAAGCTGGCGGGCGCCATCGCCGGCGTCGGCGCCAGCGACGACGACGGCAAGGACGAAGTCGCGGTGCTGCGCAAGAACCTGCTGGAGGCGGTCGGCACCATCAAGACCTCCAAGCTGGGCCTGACCCGCGGCGCCGCGGCCTTGTACGAGCTGCCGTGGTATATGATCATCGGGAACCCGGCGGCCGGCAAGAGCAGCGCCATCGTGCACTCGGGGCTGAGCTTCCCGATCCCCGGCAACAAGGCGCTGCAGGGCGTGGGCGGCACCCGCAACTGCGACTGGTTCTTCACCACCGACGGCATCCTGCTCGACACTGCGGGGCGCTACTCGGTGCAGGACGACGACCGTGTCGAATGGTTCGGCTTCCTCGACCTGCTCAAGCGACACCGCCAGCGCGCGCCGATCAACGGCATCCTGATCGCGGTCAGCGTGGCCGAGCTGATGGCCGGCCCGGCCACCGCCTCGCACGAACTGGCCAAGAACCTGCGCACTCGCGTGCAGGAGCTGACCGAGCGCCTGGGCGTGCACGCGCCGGTGTACGTGGTCTTCACCAAGGCCGACCTGGTCGCCGGCTTCCTCGACTTCTTCCACGACAGCGAGCAGACCGAGCGCGAACGGATCTGGGGCGCGACCCTGCGCTACAACCGGCGCGCCGCGCCACAGGACGTGCTGGCCTTCTTCGACGAGCATTTCGACGAACTGGTCGACGGCCTGAAGGAAATGAGCCTGGCCGGCATGGGCGCCAACCGCAGCACGACGCTGCGTTCCGGCGTGTTCACCTTCCCGCTGGAATTCGCCGCGCTGCGCACGCCGCTGCGCGCCTTCCTGGCCACGCTGTTCGAAGAGAATGCCTATCAGTTCAAACCGGTGTTCCGGGGCTTTTACTTCACCAGCGCGCTGCAGGAAGGCAGCGTGCAAGACCTGTCGAGCCGGCGCGTGGCCAGCCGCTTCGACCTGGCGCTGCAGGAGCGCAAGGGCGGCGAGGCTGCCGTGGAACCGGGGCAGTTGCAGCCAAATTTGCAGGCGGGGTATTTTCTGCTGGAGCTGTTCCGCAAGGTGATCTTCGCCGACCGCGAACTGGTCAAGCGCTACACGAATCCGGCCGCGGCGCGCTGGAAGCTGGGCGCCTTCTTCGCCGCCACGATCCTGCTGGGGTGCGCGATGGGCGGCTGGTCGTGGTCGTATATGGGCAATCGCCAGCTGGTCGCCAATGTGCAGTCGGATCTCGACAAGGTGATGAAACTGCAGGCCGGCCGCATCGACCTGCAGTCGCGCCTGGAGGCGCTCGACATCCTGCAGGACCGCATCGAGCAGCTCGAACGCTATGCCGACGACAAGCCGTGGGCGCTGGGCTTCGGCCTGTACCAGGGCGACGTCCTGGCGCGCAAGCTGCGCGACGAATACTTCGCCGGGGTGCGCGCGGTGATGGTCGAACCGGTCGCAGGCGCGCTCGAGACCATGCTGACGGAGGTGAACAACAAGGCCGCCGGACTTGAGCCGGTGGGCCAGGTGGCCGCGCCCGCATCGGTCTCCGCCACCGCGCCCAGGCTCGGCCAGCCTTACCAGGACGCGTCGCCCACCGATGTCGGCGACGCCTACAACGCGCTCAAGACCTATCTCATGCTGGGCAATAAATCGTACGCCGAGCCGGGCCACCTGAACGACCAGCTCACCCGCTACTGGCGCGGCTGGCTGGAGACGAACCGCGGCAGCATGCCGCGCGAGCAGATGATCCGCAGCGCCGAGCGCCTGATGACCTTCCACCTGGCCCACATCGACGACACGGCCTGGCCGCAGATTTCCAACAAACTGGGCCTGCTCGACACCACGCGCGAACACCTGCGCCGCGTGGTGCGCGGCACGCCGGCGCGCGAGCGCGTGTATGCCGACATCAAGACCCGCGCCGCCACCCGCTTCCCGGCGGTGACGGTGGCGCGGATCGTCGGCGAGCAGGATGCGGCGCTGGTGGCCGGCAGCCACGCCATCAGCGGGGCCTTCACCCGCGCGGCCTGGGACAAGTTCGTGCTGGGCGCGATCCGGGATGCCTCCAACAAGGAACTGAATACGGTCGACTGGGTGTTGAAGACCGCCGCGCGCGACGACCTGACCTTGGAAGGCAGCCCGGAACAGATCCAGAAGGCGCTGATCGACCTGTACAAGGCCGACTATGCGCGCGAATGGCTGAAGTTCGTGCAGGGCGTGGCGATCGCCGACCTGCGCGGCTTCGACGCCAGCGTGCAAGCCATGAACCGCCTGGGCGACCCGCAATCCTCGCCGATTGCCAAGCTGCTGCGCACGATCTACGAAGAGACGGCCTGGGATAATCCGGGCGGCCTGCGCGCGCCCATCGGCAAGACCGAGCGCGGCGCGGTCGAGTGGTTCAAGCAGGTGGTCTTGCGGCGCGCGCCATCGGACGCGCGCACCCTGGCCGATACGGTCGATCCGGCCCAGCTGCTGGCCCAGCAACAGCAGGGCGCGGGGCCCATCGGCCGTGAGTTCGCGGGCGTGGCGCGCCTGGTCGGCGCCAAGGAGAAGGAGGCGTCGCTGATGACCGGCTATCTCGACGCGCTCTCTCGCCTGCGTACGCGCCTGAACGCGCTCAAGAACCAGGGCGATCCCGGCCCCGGCGCCAAGCAGTTCATGCAGCAGACGCTGGAGGGCAGCGGCTCGGAGCTGGCCGACGCGCTGCGCTACGTCGACGAACAGATGCTGACCGGGATGAGCGACAGCCAGAAACAGGCGCTGCGCCCGCTGCTGGTGCGCCCGCTGACCCAGACCTTCGCCATGATCGTGCTGCCGTCCGAGGCCGAGATCAACAAGACCTGGCAGGCGCAGGTGGTCGAGCCGTTTACCCGCACGCTCGCCACCAAGTACCCGTTCGCCCAGGAGTCCAGTGTCGAGGCGACGCCCGGCGAGATCGGCCAGGTGTTCGGCCCCGAGGGCGCGGTGGCCAAGTTCGTGGGCACCGCGATGGGGCCGCTGGTGGTGCGGCGCGGCGACGTGCTGGCGGCGCGCACCTGGGCCGACATCGGCATCGCGCTGGCGCCGCAGGCGGTGGCCGCCTTCCCGGGCTGGGTGGCGCCGCTGTCGAACAACGGCGTGGCGGCCAGCGGGGCGGCCCAGACCGTGTTCCAGGTACTGCCCCTGAGCGCGCCCGGCACGCTCGAATACACGCTCGAGATCGACGGCCAGCAGCTGCGCTACCGGAACACGCCCCCAAGCTGGAGCAATATGGTCCATCCGGGCCCGCAGGGTGTCTCGGGCGCGCGGGTCTCGGCCGTCACCTTCGATGGGCGCACGGTGGAGCTGTTCAACCAGCCGGGCCAGTTCGGCCTGCAGCGCCTGTTCGAGGCGGCCCAGCGCACGCGCAAGGACGGCGGCGTGTTCGAACTGCGCTGGAGCGCGCAGAACGTGTCGGTGGCGGTCGACCTGAAAATCGTCAGCAGCCCGCAGTCCACCGGGGGCGGCCAGGGCCAGGCCCAGGGCTTCCGCGGCCTGCGCCTGCCGCCGGCGATCGTCGGGCGCCATGATGTCCAGAACGCAGCGCCGGCGCTGGCCAGCGCGGGAGCCCAATGATGCGTGCGGACCGCATCGGCTACTTCGGCAAGGTTCCGGCGCGCGCCGATTTCGTCAAGCTGGCCCATGACCCGGCCGCGATCGGCATGCTCGACGCCTGGCTGGCGCAGGTGATGACCTTGTTGCCGTCGGACGCGCGCTGGCGCTTTCACTACGATGCGATGGCGCCGGTGAGTTTCGCCCTGGTCGGCCCGGCGCGTCACCACGCGGTGGCCGGCCACCTGCTGGCCAGCCACGACCAGTCGGGACGGCGCTTCCCTTTTCTTGCCACCCGCACGCTGGCGGTCAGCGATCCGGCCGCCTTCGTCGCCCGTTGCCCGCTGGCGTTCGCGCCGCTGTGGGTGTTTTTGGAAGAGATCTGCCCCAAGGTGCTCGGCGAGGGCGATCCCGCCGCCTACCTGCAGGCGATCGCCGACAGCGCGATCGGGCTCGGGGACGAAGCGGACCTGGCGCGCTGGATGGAGCACGGCACGCTCGCCTCTCTCGATGCATTGCTGGACCGCTGCGGGGTGGCTCGCCTGGTGCTGGCGCTGGGATTGCTGCTGCAGCCGGTCATGCACAGCCAGCCGGCCGAGCTGCACAAAAGCCTGGTGCTGCCGCTGCCGCACAACCAGGCGGCGCGCTATCCGGTGGCCGCCTTCTGGCTCGAACTGATCACGCCTTTCCTGCGCCGCGCGCAGTTCGACCTGGCGCTGTTCATCACGCGCCAGGAAGAACGGCCGGTGCTGGTGGTGGGCTTTTGCGCGGCGCTGGCCGAAACCCTGCGCGCCGTGATCGACCCGCTGGTCGGCGCCGAGCTGCAGGTGCGGCTGCTGGACACGGACTGGATCGACGAGCAGCTGCAGTTCGACGCCGACGTGCGCCAGCTGTCGAGCCACCTGGCCCAGCCCGACCTGCCGCTGTCGCTGGCGCGCGACCTGTTCATGAAGACCTTCATTGGAGCCTGACATGAAAGCCCGCATCTCGTTGCTCTTTCTTGGGATGGCCGTTATCGTGCCGCTGGCCGCGCAGACGCCGCCCGGCGCGGCCGACGCCCCGGTCGTGGTCAGCGGCATGGTCGCCGACGAAGCCGCCAAGGCCGCGCTGCTCGAGCGCCTGCGCGGCGTGTATGGCGCGCAGCGCGTGGTCGACCAGCTGTCGGTGGGCACCGTGTCGACGCCGGCCAACTGGAACAACTACGTGGGCAGCCTGATCGGGCCGAGCCTGCGCCTGGTGAAGGGCGGCCAGCTGAAAGTCGAGGGCAACAGCGTTAGCCTGCGCGGAGACGTGGCCAGCGAAGCCCAGCGCCAGCAGATCGCCGGCGAGATCGCGGCGCGGCTCAATCCGACCTATACGGTCAATAACGGCCTGCGGGTGACCGTGTCGCAGCAAGGCGTGCTGGATGCGGCGCTTGCCGACCGCATCATCGAATTCGAGTCGGGCAAGGCGACCCTGACCCCGGCCGGCACCGAGGTGCTGGACGGAATGACGGCGGCCCTGAAAAAGCTCAATGGCGTGAAGGTCGAGGTGATCGGCCATACCGACAACGCCGGCTCGCGCGCCGGCAACCTGTCGCTGAGCCAGGCGCGCGCCGAGGCCGTCAAGGCCTATGTGGTAAGCCAGGGGATCGCGCAAGAGTCGATCGCGGTATCGGGCGAAGGCCCCGACCGGCCGGTGGCCGACAACCGCACGCCGGAGGGCAAGGCGCGCAACCGGCGCATCGAGTTCAAGGTGATTCAGTAGTACCTGGCTCGTTTCCATAGCTCGTCGTTCCCGCGAAGGCGGGAACCCAAGCGCCTGTGCGTAGCCCTAACCGCGATTCAGACCCGCACGCAAGCTTGGGTCCCCGCCTCCGCGGGGACGACGTGCATGCGCTAACGATAAAAGCTGATCAGGGCAGCGTGATGGTCACGTGCGCCGCTTTCGGCGGCAGCTTGACCAGGTCATTGTAGTGCGCCAGCGCGAACTCGGACTCGTTGCCCAGCACCGTGCGAAAGCCCACGTAGGCGCCCAGGCCGGCCAGCGTGAACACCGACGCCAGCACCCACAGCGACAGGTCGCTGCGCAGCCGGTTGACCACCTGGTCCGGCCGTTCGGCGTGCGGCGCGAAGCCGCGGGTGCGGCCGCGCATGCGGGCGATCTCGTCGCCCAGGCGCGCCACCAGGTAGTCCAGCTTGTCCTTGCCGTCCAGCGCATAGCGGCCCTGGAAACCCAGCAGCAGGCACATATGGAAGACCTCCAGCGCCTCGACCTGCTGCGCGCCCTTGGCGCGCAAGTCTTCCAGCCGGCGGAAGAAATGCTCGCCGGCGAGCTGGTCGCCGAACACGCGCAGCTGCAGCGGACGGGTTTCCCAGGCTTCGCGCACCTCGTAGCTCGAGCGCAGGATGATTTCGTCCACGGCAGAACAATAGGCGTACTTGGCCGCCGTCACGTCTTCGGCCGCGATGCCGAGCGCCTTGGCGCTGCGGTCGACGTCGGCCAGGAAGGCGGTCATATTGTCGGCGAAGGCGCCCTTGTCCTGTGGTCCGCAGCCGTTCTTGAGCAGGAACAGGGCGTGGAAGCCCTCGTACATGATGTCCACCAGCCGCTGGCGGCGGTTGGCGAGTTTTCCATCCTCGCCTCTGGGCGCGGCGCGGCGCTCGACGAAGGCGCTCATGCCGACACCGCGATCAGTTCGAGGCGCAGTTCGCGCATGCCGCTCGGCACGTACACCGAGATCGCCTGGGCCTTGAGCATCGCCTCGTACAGCGCGCCGCGGCCTTCGAGCACGAAATAATAAGTGTCGGGCCGCACCGGGATCGCGCTCGGCACCTGGGGCGCATGCACCAGCTTCACGCCGGGCAGGGCCGACAGCACGAACTTGTCGACGTCTTCGGGCGAGCCGACCTTGAACTGCAGCGGCACCGCCTCGACCAGGCGCAGCGCCGGCATGTCGGCCGCTACCGCAAGATACAGGGTGGTCTGGGCGTTGATGCGGCCCGAGTCGAGCGCGCCGTGGTAGTAGGATGTGCGGTCCTTGTGCAGGGCGATGGTGAAGTAGCGCGACGAGATCACGGTGTCGAGCAGGTCGCGGATGATGCCGTCCAGGCGCGCGAACTGCGGGCCGGGATCGGCGTGGACGTAGGAGGGCAGGTCTTCGAGCCGGTAGCTGCGCGAATAGGTCATCAGTCCTCCGGCCAGTTCAAGCATGGCGCCGTACAGGCGCTCGGGGTGCAGCTCGCGGTGGTGCAGGTAGTGGGCCAGCGCCGCATAGCCGGCGCTGGCCGTGTGCAGCAGCCAGAACGACGACACGTCGCCGCCGCGGATCTCGACCACGTTGCGGCTCGGCTCGCGCAGGTCGCCATACAGCGCATTGACCTTGGCCAGCAGCTTTTCCATCAGGCGCGCCAGACCGATGTAGAGGCCGGCGCCGGGCATCGTCACGGCGTCGATCGACAGGCTGGGCGGAATGAAACCGGGATCGATCTCGAAGCCGCCGGTGGCCACGCGCCGCAGGCGCAGCAGCGCAAAGCTTTCGTAGGCTTCCAGCGGCTCGCTGTCGGCCACCAGGCGCAGCGCCTTGCGCAGGTAGGTGACGGGGGCGTCAGCGGCCTGGGTATACAAGTCCTGGGTCTCGCGGTCGATGCGCCCGAAGCGCACGTCGATGGTCTCCAGGGCGTCCAGGCCGTTGGCGCAGTTGTCGCCGTGCGTGCGCAGCGCCGGCAGGGCGGCGTGGTAGG
Source organism: Massilia sp. Soil_C_3 (assembly GCF_057657035.1). Classification (NCBI taxonomy): domain Bacteria; kingdom Pseudomonadati; phylum Pseudomonadota; class Betaproteobacteria; order Burkholderiales; family Oxalobacteraceae; genus Massilia; species Massilia sp. Soil_C_3. The sequence continues at coordinate 375,032 of NZ_JBDGJG010000007.1, read as the reverse complement.
TGACCGTCTGCTGTGCCGGCGGCAGGTCGCCCAGCCGCACCTGCGGCGGCAGCACGTCGTCGCCCGGTGCGCGCACCACTTCGCCGTCGGGGAATAGCAGCGACAGCTCGTCGATGCGCAGGATGTCGCTGCGCAGCGCGTCGAGGTCGACCGCCAGCTTGCGCACGCCCCAGCAATACGGGTGCAAGGCGCAGGCGGTCTGGTTCAGGCGCCCCTCGTGGTAGCGGTCCTGCTGCTGGAAATGCTGGGGCCGCAGGAACAATCCCTCGCCCCATAAGACCTTGGATGGCATCACGATCGCCTCCTCGCCGTTCAGAAAGGACTAGCTTGCAGGAAAGTCACAAACGATTATTGACAGCGCACAGAGCCTAGCGCCGCAGTACCGGAGCCGACGCTCATCGCGCAGGCGTGTAGCCCGACGCTCAGGCCGTCGCGTTCGGCGTCCAGGCTGCTGACCGCGGTGCGCCAGCGGCCGGAGGCCGGGGTGTGGAACAGGGCGACTATGCCGACGTGGCCGGCTTCGCGCGCGACTTTTTCCGTCACCTCGTAGCGCTGGCCCGGCACCAGCATGATCTCGCGCACCTCGACCAGGTCGGCGCCCAGGCTTTCGCGTTCCAGGCGCGGATCGAGGAAGGTGGCGTAGGGCGCGCCCTCGAAGGCGTCCTTCTGGCGCAGCTTGTACAGGCGCACCGCCAGCGCCAGCGGCTGGCCGCGCGCGTCCACGTTCAGGCGCGTGGCGGCGTGCAGCTTGAGCGGCACGTTGCGCGGCGGTTTTTGCGACTCGGGCAGTTCGGCCGGCTTGCGCAGGCCGGCCGCTTCCAGGGCCACGCCCGCCAGCGGCGCCAGCGCGGCGCCGCCGCAGCCGGCAAGCGCCACTGCCAGCGCGGTTGCCGCCATCAGCAGGCCGACCCGGTTGAACGTCCTCATCAACGATCTCCTCGCAATTGTCTTAAGGCACCAGGGTTGGATTGAAACCCATCCGCGCCAGGCCGGGCTGACACCGCGCAAACGCAAGCGATATCCAACGGTCCATTGCTGAACTCGCTTTTCATTGACAGTGCACAACTTCTCGGAAAGGGCGATGCGAATAATGGGGGCTTGTTCACCCACTGGAGAGACGAACATGTTCCGCAAACGCCTGTTACCCCTGCTGGTCGCGGGCGCCGCCCTGGCCGGGTGCGTCACCGACGGCACGGGCACGACCGCCAAGCGCGCCGCCGTGTCCGACAACATCTATGCCGAAGCCGATGCCGCACTCGCGGCCGGGCAGAGCGACAAGGCCGTCAGCCTGCTCAAGGCGGCCAGCGTGGCGCATCCGGTCGACAAGAAACCCTGGGTGCGCATGGCCCAGATCCGCTTCGACGCCACCCAGTACGGCGACGCCATCAGCAGCGCGCAGGAAGCGCTGGCGCGCGATCCCGACGACACGCTGGCCTACAGCATCCTGGCCGTCAGCGGCCTGCGCGTGGCCAGCAAGGCGCTGGCCGACCTGACGCGCAAGAACAACCTGCAGGGTTCGGTGCGCAGCGAAGCGCAAGACCTGGCCAAGCTGCTGCGCACCAGCCTGGGCGAGGAGGTGCTGGTCACGACCCGTCCGGCCGCGCGCCCGGCGTCGACCCGCAGGACCCCGAGCCAGCCGGCGGTGGCGGCCCCGCCGCGCCCGGCGGCCGGCAACGCCAGTCCGTTCGACGTTTTGAAGTAACCCCATCTTCCCCCACTGGAGTCGACATGGCCAAGAGCGAAAGCGTACAAAAACGCTTGCAGAAGGTGCGCGCGCCGCGCGTGCAGATGACCTATGACGTCGAGATCGGCGACGCGATCGAGAACAAGGAGCTGCCCTTCGTGGTCGGCGTGGTCGGCGACTTCGGCCTCGATCCCAAGGCCGAGAAGAAGCGCCTCAAGGACCGCAAGTTCGTCAATGTCGACGCCGGCAATTTCGACGAGGTGCTGGGCGCCGTCGCGCCCGTCGCCACCTTCAAGGTCGACAACCACCTGTCGCCTGGCGGCGGCCAGTTCGGGGTGCAGCTGCAGTTTCGGGAGATGGACGACTTCCGCCCCGAGTCGGTGGTGCGCCAGGTGGCGCCGCTGGCCGGGCTGCTCGAAGCGCGCACCAAGCTGGCCGACCTGCGCAACAAGCTGGCCGGGAACGACAAGCTCGAAGACATCCTGACCGAGGTGCTGGGCAATACCGAAAAACTCGACAGCCTGCGCAAACCAGGCAAAGGGGAGTGAGATGGCGGCGGTATTCGAATCCACCCAAGCGACAGCGGCGATCCCGGAACTGGACGCTTCGCTGCTCGACCAGATCGTCGAAGAAAGCCGCGTGGCGGCATCGAGCAGCGAGCATGAACGGGCGCGCGACCTGATCTCGGAGCTCGTGACCCAGGTGATGCAGGGGACGATGGTGATCTCGTCCAACCTGTCGGCCACCATCGACGCGCGCCTGGCGGAACTGGACCGCATGATCTCCGACCAGCTGTCGAGCATCATGCATGCGCCCGAATTCCAGAAGCTCGAGCGCAGCTGGACCGGCCTGAACTACCTGGTCAGGAACAGCACCACGAGCGCGAACCTGCAGATCCGCATGCTCAATGCCAGCAAGCGCGAGCTGGTCAAGGACTTCCAGTCGGCCATGGAGTTCGACCAGAGCACGATGTTCAAGAAGATCTACGAAGAAGAATTCGGCACCTTCGGCGGCGCGCCGTACGGCACCCTGATCGGCGACTTCGAGATCTCGCGCCAGCCCGAGGACATCTACTTCCTCGAGCAGATGTCGCACGTGGCCGCGGCCAGCCACGCACCCTTCATCACCTCGAGCAGCCCCGAGTTGTTCGGCGTCGAAGGCTTCGGCGACCTGGGTAAGCCGCGCGACCTGGCCAAGGTGTTCGACACCGTCGAATACGCCAAGTGGAAGGCGTTCAGGGAGTCGGAGGATTCGCGCTACGTCGGCCTGTGCCTGCCGCGCTTTCTGGGGCGCCTGCCTTACCACCCGGCCGACGGCATGACGACCGAGGGCTTCAACTACGTCGAGGACGTGGACGGGAGCGACCACTCCAAATACCTGTGGTGCAACGCGGCCTATGCCTTCGGCGCGCGCCTGACGCGCGCCTTCGAGGACTATGGCTGGTGTGCTGCGATCCGCGGCGTCGAGGGCGGCGGCCTGGTGGAAAACCTCCCGACCCACACCTTCAAGACCGACGAGGGAGAGGTGGCGCTGAAATGCCCGACCGAGGTCGCGATCACCGACCGCCGCGAGAAGGAGCTGTCCGACCTGGGCTTCATCTCGCTGGTGCATTGCAAGAACACCTCGTATGCGGCCTTCTTTGGCGCCCAGTCGGCCCAGAAGGCGCGCAAGTACAACAACGAGGCGGCCAATGCCAATGCCGTGCTGTCGTCGCAGCTGCAGTACATCTTCGCCGTCTCGCGCATCGCCCATTACATGAAGTCCATGATGCGCGACAAGATCGGCAGCTTCGCCGCCGCCTCCAACGTCGAGGATTACCTGAACCGCTGGCTGACCCAATATGTGCTGCTCGACGATAACGCGAGCCAGGACCAGAAGGCGCAATTCCCGCTGCGCGAAGCCAGCGTGCAGGTGTCCGAGGTGCCGGGCCGCCCCGGCGTGTACCGCGCCGTGTCCTTCCTGCGCCCGCACTTCCAGCTCGATGAACTCTCTGTTTCGCTCCGTTTGGTCGCGGAGCTGCCGCAGTCGACCAAAAGCTAGAACCCTTATTAACTTACTTGGAGTAGAGCATGGCAATTGACGTGTACCTGCAGATCGACGGGATCAAGGGCGAATCGATGGACGACAAGCACAAGGACTGGATCGAATGCACCTCGGTGGCGTGGGGCGTGAGCCAGCCGCGTTCGGCCACCGCGTCCACCGGCGGCGGCCACACTGCCGAACGCTGCGAGCACCAGGAGATCGCGCTGACCAAGCTGGCCGACCTGGCGTCGCCGATCCTGCTGCAAACCTGCTCGGCCGGCAAGACGATCCCGAAAGCCAAGCTGGAATTCATGCGCGCCGATGGCCAGGGCGAGCGCATCAAGTATTTCGAGATCGAGCTCGAGAACGTCCTGATCGGCGGCATCAAGCCCAGCGTGGCCGAGGGCAGCATCATCCAGGAATCGGTCGGCCTGAAGTTCTCGAAGATCAAGTGGAAGTACACCCAGCAGAAGGTCACCGGCGGCGCCGGCGGCAACACCTCCGGCGGCTGGGACCTGGCGGCCAACAAGATCGTCTGAGCGGCGTTCGTCGTTCTTGTGCGCGCGGCGGCTGCGCGTCGGTCGCCGCCGCATTTTCACGTGTTCTGCCGCGCATCCGACATTCCCCGGGAGGCACCATGAAAGGCTTCACACCGGGCCTGCTCGACCGCCTGATGGTCGACGACGGCGCGGCCGGCGCCGCGCTGGGCGTCGAGCAACTCAAGGACAGCGTCGCGCGCGACCTGGAAGCCCTGCTCAATACCCGCATCGCGCTGGACGTCGCCCACCTCGAAGGCTATCCCGCGGCGCGCACCTCGATCCTGCACTACGGCCTGATCGACTTCGCCGGTTTCTGCCTGACCAGCAGCGTCGACCGCGCTGCCGTCTGCGCCAGCATCGAGGATGCGATCGCCACCCACGAACCGCGCCTGCTCGATGCGCGCGCCGTGCTCGAACCCGAGGCCGGCGACGTCAACCGCCTGCACTTCGCGATCCACGCACGTCTTGCCGTCGACGGCCTGCTCGAACCGGTCAACTTCAATGCGGTGCTGCAGCCGTCGTCGCTGCACTACGAGATCAATTGCACCGCCCGGCCGCCCAGGGGCTGAAGGCGGCGCCACCACGCCACTACAATAAGGGAGCCACGATGGACATCAACCTCAAGACGCTCATCTCCAAGCTGAACGACACCACCCGCGCCGCCGCCACCCGCGCCGCCAGCATCTGCATGGGGCTGGGCCAGTACGAGGTCGACGTCGAGCACCTGTTCCTGGGCCTGATCGAGCAGCCGGGCAGCGACCTGGCCGCGATCGCGCGCCAGTGCGACATCAGCCTGACCGGCCTGGAAGCCGACCTGCGGCGCGAAGTGGGGCGCTTCGCCACCGGCAGCGGGCGCACGCCGGTGTTCTCGCGCCACCTGCCGCTGCTGTTCGAGCATGCGTGGCTGATCGCCTCACTTGGCTCGGGCCAGCCGAACCGCATCCGCAGCAGCCACCTGTTGCTGGCGCTATTGACCGAACCGTCACTGGCCCAGCTGGCGCAGCGCGCATCAAAGCTGTTCGCGCGCTTCCCGCTCGACCGCCTGAAACACGACCTGGAGCGCCTGACGCGTGGCTCGCTTGAGGCGCCCGCGCTCGAGACGGAGGAAGTGGTGGACGCCGGGCCGGACGCGGCTTCCGACCTGACCCAGGCCGCTGCCCGCGCCACGCCGGCCCTCGACCAGTACACCACCTGCCTGACGGCGCGCGCTCGCGACGGCAAGGTCGACCCGGTGATCGGGCGCGACATGGAGATCCGCCAGGCGATCGACATCCTCATGCGGCGGCGCCAGAACAACCCGATCCTTACCGGCGAGGCCGGCGTCGGCAAGACCGCCGTGGTCGAGGGACTGGCGCTGCGCATCGCCCAGGGCGACGTTCCGGACGTGTTGAAGGGCGTCGAGATCCACACGCTCGACATGGGCCTGCTTCAGGCCGGGGCCAGCGTGAAAGGCGAGTTCGAGAACCGCCTCAAGAACGTCATCGACGAAGTGAAAAAGAGTCCGCACGCCATCATCCTGTTCATCGACGAGGCCCATACGATGATCGGCGCCGGCGGCACGGCCGGCCAGAACGACGCGGCCAACCTTCTGAAGCCGGCGCTGGCGCGCGGCGAGCTGCGCACGATCGCGGCCACGACCTGGGGCGAGTACAAGAAGTATTTCGAGAAGGACGCCGCGCTGGCCCGCCGCTTCCAGGTGATCAAGGTCGAAGAGCCCGACGAAGACACGGCGGCGGCCATGCTGCGCGCCATGGCGCCGCTGATGGAGCAGCATTTCGGCGTGCGGGTCTACGACGATGCGATCACCGAGGCGGTGCGCCTGTCGCACCGCTACATCAGCGGTCGCCAACTGCCGGACAAGGCGATCAGCGTGCTGGACACCGCCTGCGCCAAGGTGGCGTTGGGTCAGAGCGCCACGCCGGCGCTGCTCGAAGACTGTGTGCGCCGCATCGAGCGGCTGGACGCCCGCATCGGCGCCTTGAGCCGCGACGCCAGCGCAGGCGCCGACCATGCCGAGGTGCTGGCAGCGCTCTGCCAGCAGCGCGGCAGCGCCGCCGCCGGGCAGGAGATGCTGCAGCGCAGGTGGGAAGAAGAGCAGGCGCTGGCCGGCCAGATCGGCAAGCTGCGTGCCGCACTGGAGGCCTCCGGCAGCCGGAGCGAAACCAGCGGTGCGAAGGATTTGCGCGCACTGACCGACGCCCTGCGCGCGCTGCAGGGCGAAGCCCCGCTGGTGCCGGTGCAGGTCGACGGCCACACGGTGGCCGAGATCGTCGCCGCCTGGACCGGCATCCCGCTGGGCCGCATGGTCAAGGACGAGATCCGCACCGTGGCCAACCTGAAAACGATGCTGGACGAGCGCATCCTGGGCCAGGGCCACGCGAGTCATGTCGTGGCGCAGCGCGTGCGCACCGCGCGCGCCAACCTGGACGATCCGAACAAGCCGAAGGGCGTGTTCCTGTTCGTCGGCACCTCGGGTGTGGGCAAGACCGAGACCGCGCTGGCGCTGGCGGACATCCTGTACGGCGGCGAGCGCAAGCTCATCACGATCAATATGAGCGAATACCAGGAAGCGCACAGTGTCTCCGGCCTGAAAGGCTCGCCGCCGGGCTATGTCGGCTATGGCGAGGGCGGGGTGCTGACAGAGGCGGTGCGGCGCAATCCCTACAGCGTGGTGCTGCTCGACGAGGCCGAGAAGGCGCATCCCGACGTGCTCGAGATGTTCTTCCAGGTGTTCGACAAGGGCGTGATGGATGACGCCGAAGGACGCCAGATCGACTTTCGCAACACGATCATCATCCTGACCTCGAACGCCGGCTCGAGCCAGCTGATGTCGGCGTGCCTGAATAAGCCGGCAAGCGAGCTGCCCACGCCCGAACAGCTGTCCGAATTGCTGCGGCCCGCGCTGATGAAAAACTTCAAGCCGGCCTTCCTGGGCCGCCTGGCGGTGGTGCCGTTCTACCCGATCGGCGACGAGGTGCTGGCCAATATCATCCGTCTCAAGCTGGCGCGCATCGGCGCGCGCGTGCTGGACAACCACAAGGCGACGTTCGAGTACGACGAGGCGCTGGTGGAGGCCGTATTGAAACGTTGTACCGAGGTCGATTCCGGCGCCCGCAACGTCGACAACGTCCTGAACGGCACCTTGCTGCCGGAGATCGCCGACAGCGTGCTGGCGCGCATGGCCCATGGCGGCGGCATCGCCCGCGTGAAGGTCGGCGCGACAAAGGCCGGCAAGTTCAAGTACCTGATCGAAGCGACACAGTCCTGAGGAGGGCGCGATGATGGACATCGATGCATTGCTGGCGCCGATCGCGCCCGACAATCCCTGCGGCGCCGACCTGGCGTTTTCGCCCGAGGTCGACGAGATCGCGCGCGCGCGCCTGGCCGACGACCCATCGCTGGAGCAGGGCGCCTGGGTCACGGCGCTCAAGGAAGCCGACTGGAAGCTGGTCGGCAAGCGTTGCACCGGCTTGCTGCAAACCCGCAGCAAGGACTTGCAACTGGCCGTGTGGCTGGCCGAGGCGAACGCGAAGACCGGCGGCATGCGCGGCCTGGCCGAGGGCCTGGGACTGGTGGCGGCGCTGTGCGAGCGCTACTGGGAAGGGCTGCACCCGCAGGCCGACGAGGATGGCTTCGAGCGCCGCATCGGGGTCCTGGCCTGGCTGGCGGGGCGCATTGCACCGCTGGTCAAGACGATGCCGCTGGCCGAGAACGGCGTGCTGACCTTGCAGGCCTGGGAAGTTGCGCGCGCCAAGGGACCGGACGCGGTGGCCGAACTGGAGACGGCGCGTGCGCGCAGCAAGGGCGCCTTCGTGCAGGCGCTGCTGGCCGATTGCGAAGCCTGCCTGGGGGCCTTGCAGGAACTGGAACGGGTGGTCGACGGCCAGCTCGGCGCCGATGGGCCGGGCTATAGCATCGGGCGTGCCGCGCTGGGCGACGTGGTCGACTTGATCACGCCGGTGGTGATGGCGGGAGCGGCGTCAACGCCGACCGAGGCGGCATCCGGCGGCACCGTCACAGCACTCGCGCTGCCGGTGCGGGTCGACGGCCAGGTGGCGCACCGCGACCAGGCGCTGGCCCAGCTGCGCCAGGTGGCCGAATTCTTCCGCCGCACCGAGCCGCACAGCCCGGTGGCCTACCTGGCCGAGAAGGCCGCGCGCTGGGGCGAGCAGCCGCTGCACGCCTGGCTGCGTTCGGTGATCAAGGATGACGCCTCGCTGGCGCGGCTGGAAGACTTGCTGGGGATCGAACATCCGGCGCCGTGACGCCGGATGCGGACGTGCACTGGGGCCGATTACTCGGGCTTTTGCGGCTTGGAGGCGCCCGGTGTGACGATCGAGCTGGCGCGCTCGAACTGGGCTTCGACGGTCTGCACCGCCTGGCGGGTGGCCTGGGTTACCTGCTCGTAGCCCTTGAAAGCATTTTCGATCGCGGCCTTGATGATCTCGACCGCGTTCTCCGAACCCGGCTTGACGTTCTGGGTGACGTCGTAGATCAGCGCCGACAGCGTGTTCTTCGCCTCCGCCACGTGGGCATCGGCGGCGCCGCGGAATTCATTATGCATCTCGTCGATGATGGACTTGAGCTGGGCCGCGTACTCGGTGGCGTTGGTGACGCCGGCGGCCGGCTGCATGCGCGCGGCCAGGGTGTCGAAGGCGGCTTTCGGGTTGCCGGCCTGGGTGGCCTCGGCCATGCTGCGGCCGGCGGCCATCGTGCTGTCGACCGAGCTTTTCGCGGCGTTCAGGTTGAGGGCGACGACCTGCTCGACGCCCTTGACGGTCTTGCCGGCCAGGGCGTTGAAGGTCTGCATCTGCAGGTCGAACAAGGTTTTTGTGGCGTTTGCGAACTGCTCCGGGCTGGTAAACATGGATGTCTCCTCAGTGGATGCTCTGTTATGTAATGAAGTCTGGCGGCGATGTTTGTCAAAACGCCGCCCCTTCCGCTTTCATTATTTAACAACAATGAGTTTTTCGCAACGCATGTCCCGATAGGGACCGTTTGATTTTTCCCAGCCTTCGCCCAGCGGGGTCTGGGAACAGACCAGTTCGCCGGTGAGCTTGCTGCGCCATTGGTAATAGGGCGCCGGTCCGGCCAGGGCCGAGGACAGGATGAGGACGAGTGCAAGCCCGAGGGCCGCGGGTCGGATAATCTGCATGGGGCCATGCTCGGACGTTCTCGACTGCAAGTCAAGCGCCGCTTGAGCTTCCCACAGTGGGAAGGTGTATGCTTGGGTCGGGAAACAACGGGAGAATGACCATGCAGTCCACAAGCCTGAACATCGGCGACGCCGCGCGCGCTTCCCGCGTGTCGGCGAAAATGATTCGCCATTATGAGTCGATCGGCCTGGTGAAAGCGCCGCGCCGGACCGAAGCCGGATATCGCCTGTACAGCGAACAGGACGTGCGGGTGCTGCAATTCATCCACCGCGGCCGCGCGCTCGGTTTTTCGCTGGACCAGATCAGGGAATTGCTGGCGCTGTGGGAAGATAAACACCGGGCCAGCGCCGACGTGCGCGCGATGGCGCTGGCGCATATCGCCGAGCTAAATCGCAAGATCGCGGAAATGGAAGCGATGCGCAGGACGCTGGAAAGCCTCGCGACATCCTGTCATGGCGACGATCGTTCGGATTGTCCGATCCTGGACGACCTGGCGACGCAATGAAAAGAGGGCGCAAAACGGGAGCAAAAACGCAAAACGCCGTAGTCCTCATGAGAAGGCTACGGCGTTTTGCGGGACGAGAAGTCCGGAAAAACAAGGTAGATTTTGGTGCCCACGGAGGGACTCGAACCCCCACACCTCGCGGCACATGGACCTGAACCATGCGCGTCTAC
>NZ_JBDGJG010000007.1:169073-364857 GCF_057657035.1 Massilia sp. Soil_C_3 | reverse complement strand
GAGGGACTCGAACCCCCACACCTCGCGGCACATGGACCTGAACCATGCGCGTCTACCAATTCCGCCACGTGGGCACTGCAAACCAACTCTGCTACAATAGCAGGCTTTGTCATTTTCCGCTAGATCAACATTTCTAGATCATCACGCAAAACACACCGCTTACCACTGCTGCTTTCTTCGCTTCGTCGTTGCCGCCGTTGCTGAAGAGAGCGAGATTATAGCGGATGATTTTCAATAGTCAAAGACCCACGATGAAGTTCTGATCGGGGCAATGAAGATATTCCAGGAACATCCCGCAGCACGCCACGTTAGGCGAATCGGATGGACCTCCGTTACACTACGCCTGTCAAGGTGTCAATCAAGCTGACTGCCGCCTATTTATTCATGAGCGGCGCTATTACTGGCCAAGAGAAAAAAGAACCGATTTGAAGCAACCTACTCATACCATTCCAAGCCGCGAGGAAATCCTCGCAGTCTTCCGTGACGCCACCGAACCGCTCGATGCGGCCGGCCTGGCACGTGCCCTCAAGGTCAAGCCCGCCGCCCAGGAAGTCCTGGGCCGCCGCCTGAACGCCATGGAGCGTGACGGCCAGATCCGCTCCGACCGTAGCGGCACTTATATGTTGGCCGACCATTCCGCCTTCGTGGCCGGCAAGGTCGCTGCGCATCGGGACGGATTTGGATTCGTGATCCCGGACGAGCCAGGCCCCGACCTGTTCCTGTCCGACCGCGAGATGCAGAAAGTGCTGCACGGCGACCGCGTGATGGCGCGCGTGACCGGCACCGATCGCCGCGGACGTCCCGAAGGCTCGATCGTCGAAGTCGTCGAACGCGCCAACACCCACATCATCGGGCGCCTGCTCAATGAAGGCGGCGTGTGGATCGTCTCGCCCGAAGACCAGCGCATCGCCCAGGACGTTCTCGTCTCCGGTTCGCCGGGCAAGGCGCGCGCCGGGCAGGTGGTCAGCGTCGAGCTGCTCGAACAGCCGGGCCGCTTCCAGAAGCCGACCGGCCGCATCGTCGAAGTGCTCGGCGAACTCGACGATCCGGGCATGGAAATCGAAATTGCCGTACGCAAGTTCGGCGTGCCGCACGTGTTCTCGCCACCTGCACTGAAGCAGGCCGCGCGCCTGCCGAACGAAGTGATCAATGCCGACCTGGCCGACCGCGTCGACCTGCGCGACGTGCCGCTGGTGACCATCGACGGCGAGGACGCGCGCGACTTCGACGACGCGGTCTACTGCGAGCCTGTCAAGATCGGCGCTACCCGCGGCTATCGTGTGCTGGTCGCGATCGCCGACGTCAGCCATTACGTGAAGCCGAACGACGCGCTGGATGCCGACGCCATCGAGCGCAGCACCTCGGTGTATTTCCCGCGCCGCGTGATCCCGATGCTGCCGGAGAAGCTGTCCAACGGGCTCTGTTCGCTGAACCCGCACGTGGACCGCTGCACCCTGGTGTGCGATATGGTCGTCACCGAGGACGGCGAAGTCACCGCCTACCAGTTCTACCCGGCCGTGATGCACTCGGCGGCGCGCCTGACCTATAACCAGGTGGCCGACATCCTCGCCAATACCGACGGCGAGGAAGCGCAACAGCGTCCAGGCATCGTGCCGCATTTGCTGAACCTGAACGGGGCCTTCCGCGCGCTGCTCAAGGCGCGCCAGGAGCGTGGTGCGATCGATTTCGAGACCACCGAAACCTATATCGTTTGCAATCCGCTGGGCAAGATCGAAAAGATCATCCCGCGTACCCGGAACGACGCGCACCGCCTGATCGAGGAGTGCATGCTGGCCGCCAACGTGTGCGCCGCCGACTTCTTGCTGCGCCACAAGCACCCGGGCACCTTCCGCGTGCACGCCGTGCCAACCGAAGAGAAGCTGAACCAGCTGCGTACCTTCCTCAAGCAGGTGGGCCTGAACCTGGGCGGCGGCAACAAGCCGACCGCGCGCGACTATGCCGCGGTGATGCAGCAAATCCGCGAGCGTCCCGACGCGACGCTGCTGCAGACCATGCTGCTGCGTTCGATGCAGCAGGCGGTCTACAGCCCGGACAATGTCGGTCACTTCGGCCTGGCCTACGAGGCCTACGCCCACTTCACCAGCCCGATCCGCCGCTATCCCGACCTGCTGACCCACCGCGCCATCAAGGCGATCCTGCTGGGCAAGCGCTACGAGCCGAAGGGTATCGAACTGGGCAAGCTCAATTCGACCCAGTCGAACTCGGCGCGCAAGCAGGCGGCCAAGGACAAGGCCGACGGCAAGCCGCAGAAGAGCGAAAAAGACCTGACGATCTGGGACGCCCTCGGCGTGCACTGTTCGGCCAACGAGCGCCGCGCCGATGAAGCTTCGCGCGACGTCGAGAACTGGCTCAAGTGCTTTTTCATGCAAGACAAGATCGGCGAAGAGTTCACCGGCACGGTCGCCGGCGTGACCACCTTCGGCATCTTCGTGCAGCTCGACGAGCTGTTCGTCGAAGGCCTGGTGCACATCACCGAGCTGGGCGCCGATTACTTCCAGTACGACGAGGCGCGCCATGAACTGCGCGGCGAGCGTACCGGCCAGCGCTACCAGCTGACCGACCGCGTCACTGTCCGGGTGGCGCGGGTCGACCTCGAATCGCGCAAGATCGACCTGACGCTGGCGTCGGCGCCGGTCGCGCTTGAGGCAGGCGAAGGGGCGGGGCGCAACAAGCCAGGCCGTAATGAAGGCCGCAACGAGGGTCGCAATGAAGGCCGTGGCAACGGCGGCGGCAAGAAATCGCGCGGCGGCCGTTCGCGTGGACCGAAGCCGGGCGCGCCTGCCGTGGTGGAGACGCCGACGCCGCTCGAGCGTGCGCGCCAGGTGGCGCAGGGCGCCATGGAAGTGCCGTCGAAGCCACCAAAATCGCGCAAGGCACGTGCCAAGGCGCGTGCGGAAGAACGCGCGAATGCGGCTGCGCAGGCGCCGATGCCAGCAGCAGCTCCGACGCCAGCACCGGCACCGAAGCCAGCACCGGCACCGAAGCCAGCACCGGCACCGAAGCCAGCACCAGCACCGAAGCCAGCACCAGTAACGACGCCAGCACCAGTAACGACGCCAGCACCGACGCCAGCGCCCGTGGTCGAGCAGCAGAGCGCACCGGCCGCACGCAAGCCGCGTGCGACCAAGGCCAGCGCCAAGGCTGTCGTCGAGGCAGCACCAGCACCGGCACCAGCGCCGGTTGTCGCCCCGGCAGCGAAGCCAAAGGCAAGGAAGGCACCGGCCAAGGCCGCAATCAAGGCTGAGCCGCTCGCGGAGCCAGTCGTCGCGGCGCCAGTCAAGGCTGTCGCGGCCAAGAAGCCGGCAGCCAAGAAACCAGCAGCTAAAAAAGCGGTCGCCACCCCGCGCAAGGCGGTCGCCGCCAAAGCCGTCGCGCCTGCGGCCAAGGTGGCAAAGGCCGCTGCCAAGACCGTGGCCAAGACCGCGGCCAAGACCGCATCCAAAACCAGCAAGAAAAAAGCACCTGAAAGCGATTGAGAAGTAGCAAATGAAAAATAAAATGATTTTCGGCTTCCACGCCGTGACCTCGCGCCTGCGTCATGAGGCGCAGTCGGTGGAAGAGATCTTTGTCGATGCCGAGCGCAATGACGGCCGCATGAAGGACCTGATCGCCAATGCCAAGGCGGCCGGCGTTCGCGTGATGCCGGTCGATGCCGCGCGCCTCGACAAGATCACCGGCACCCGCCGCCACCAGGGCGTGATCGCCTTCGCCAGCCAGCTGGCGCTGGCGCGCAACCTGGACGAGCTGCTCGACGCCATCGAGGGTCCGCCGCTGCTGCTGATCCTGGACGGCATCACCGATCCGCACAACCTGGGCGCCTGCCTGCGCGTGGCCGACGGCGTCGGCGCACACGCGGTCATCGTGCCGAAGGACCGCGCGGTCGGCCTGAACGCCACCGCCGCCAAGGTCGCCAGCGGCGCGGCCGAGACGGTGCCCTACATCACCGTCACCAACCTGGCGCGCACCATGCGCGAGCTGAAGGAGCGCGACATCCTGCTCATCGGCACCTCGGACGACGCCGAGCGTGGCCTGTACCAGGCCGACTTCACCGGTCCGGCCGCCCTGGTCATGGGCTCGGAAGGCGAGGGCATGCGCCGCCTGACGCGCGAGACCTGCGACGTGCTGGTCAATATCCCGATGTTCGGCTCGGTCGAGAGCCTGAACGTGTCGGTCGCCTCGGGCGTCTGCCTGTACGAGGCCCGCCGCCAGCGCATCGCGCGCGAAGGCTGATCGGCCTGCTTGCTACTTGGGTTCCCGCCTGCGCGGGAACGATGGGTTTGGGCAGGTGGCCGGAATCGTGTTGCTGATGTTCCCGAGCGCCAATTAACGTCGTTCCCGCGCAGGCGGGAACCCAAGTCCTTCGCTCTGCCGCAAGCCATCCACACCCCACAGTTTCACCTCTCCCACAAGCATTCCCCCCCCGGATCGGCTACCATGAAAGCCGTTCCCTCCGAAGCACCGCCATGTTTTTCTCACGACTGCGCGAAGACATTCGCAACATCATCGAGCGCGATCCCGCTGCCCGCAACGGCTGGGAAGTGCTGACCTGCTATCCGGGCCTGCACGCCATCGTCGCCCACCGCTGGGCCCACGCCTGCTGGCACATGGGCCTGAAATGGCTCGGCCGCTTCATCGCGCACCTGGCCCGTATCGTCACCGGCATCGAGATCCACCCCGGCGCCGTGATCGGCCGCCGGGTCTTCATCGACCACGGCTTCGGCGTGGTGATCGGCGAGACCGCCGTGATCGGCGACGACTGCACCATCTACCAGGGCGTCACGCTGGGCGGCACCACGCTGGTGGCCGGCACCAAGCGCCATCCGACGCTCGAGCGCGGCGTGATCGTCGGCGCCGGCGCCCAGGTGCTGGGCGCCTTCACGGTTGGCGAATACGCCAAGATCGGTTCCAACGCGGTGGTGGTCAAGCAGGTAGCAGCCGGCGCCACGGCGGTCGGCAACCCGGCCCACATCATCCAGAAAGAAGACCAGTCGCGCAGCGCGCGCATGTTCGCCGCCTATGGCGTCACGCCCAACGGCGACGATCCGCTGTCGAAAGCCCTGCGCGGCCTGATCGACCATGCCGCGCGCCAGGACGAGCAGATCGAACGCCTCACCGACACCATGCGCGCCGCCGGCCTGTGCTGCCCGCGGGTGGAGGAGGGTGATAAACTCGACTCGGAACAATTGAACCGACTGGTAGATTAAGTAGATTAAGGAACCACATGACGAACGAAGCGACTGGCGGCATCGACGCCGCAGCCGTGCTGGACCCGGTCGAACTGCGCGTGCTGGCCGTGCTGGCCGAGAAAGAAGCGCTGACCCCCGATAACTATCCGATGTCGCTCAACGCGATCGTCAACGGCTGCAACCAGCTGTCGAGCCGCGATCCGGTGATGCAACTTTCGGACGACATCGTCCTCGACACCCTGCAGCGCCTCACCGAGCGCAAACTCGTCAACGCGATCTCGCAGGCCGGGGCCCGCGTCGTGAAGTACGAACACCGCATGCGCATCAAGTGGACGCTGGAGCAGGACAAGCTGGCCGTGCTCACCATCCTGATGCTGCGCGGCCTGCAGACCGCCGGAGAGATCCGCACCCGCAGCGGCCGCCTGCACGAATTCAAGAACGTGCAGGACGTCGAGACGGCGCTGCAGTTCCTGATCGATAAATACCCGCCGCTGGTGGTCAAGCTCGATCGCGCGCCGGGCACCAAGGAATCGCGCTACGGCCAGCTGCTGGGTGGCGAGATCACCATCGTGGCCGGCAGCGAGCAGACCTCGTCGGCGTCCAGCGGCCAGACCCAGGGCGGCCGCATCGCCCAGCTCGAAGAAGAAGTCGCGTCGCTGCGCGCCGAAATGATTGATCTCAAGGCGCAGTTCGAGGCGTTTCGTCAGCAGTTCCAGTAACCTCCGCCGCGGGTTCGAGCTCGAGCTCGATCAGGGTGTCGTCGCTCCAGCTGGTGTCGCCAAGTGGAACGCGAAATCCCTTGCCTTCGGTCTCGAGCAGGGCGCTGCGGTTGCCATCGACCAGCACCGCGGCGCGCAGCGCGTGCGCGTGCCGGAAGGTGTAGCCGGACTTGCCCTCGAACGTGAATCCGCACCAGTCGCGCGTGCGCAATAGCGTGTTCACGGCCAGCACCACCCATAGTGGAATCTCTTCCTTGATGATCGCGACCTGCACCCGGCACTCCAGGCGCAGGTCGCCAAGGCGCCGCACCTGATCGGGTAAGCCAGGCGAGCGCACCACCGGGGTGACCCGGTAGCGACGACGTTTCTGGTTCAGCACCAGTTCGCTGTTCGCATCGAGCGCGCTCTGGCTGCGCGGCACGGTGAACATCCCGTCCGCGTCGACCGCCAGCCCTAGGCTGAAGCCATCGTCGCCGCCAAGGCGCGCCGCCGGCAGCACGGGCTTGTCAGCGCCGCTGCGCGGCTCGATCCGGAACTGCAGCCTTGGTGCCGCCGGGGCCATCCCGTGGTGCTTGTCGAAGGCATCCAGGCC
This sequence comes from Massilia sp. Soil_C_3, assembly GCF_057657035.1. Taxonomy (NCBI): domain Bacteria; kingdom Pseudomonadati; phylum Pseudomonadota; class Betaproteobacteria; order Burkholderiales; family Oxalobacteraceae; genus Massilia; species Massilia sp. Soil_C_3. The sequence continues at coordinate 358,339 of NZ_JBDGJG010000007.1, read as the reverse complement.
GGCCACGATCGCCTCGTACTTGCGCACTTCCGGGTCGCGCATCGCATTGACCTTGATTTCCTCTGGGCTGTCGGGCTTGCTGGTCTGGGCGGCGGCAGAGGTGGGGGCAACGGCGCCGGCGCCCAGCAGAAGCGCGCACGCGATGGGGAGCAGGGCGCGCACGGTATTCAACCCTCGTCGCGCCAGCGGCGCAGGCGGATCGCGCCGTAGATCATCGCGCAACCGGCGGCGGCGGCGATCCATACCGCGGGCGAGGCGAGCGTGCCGTAGGACAGGCCAATCAGCATCGGCCCGTCGAGGCCCGCATTCTGTTCGGCCAGCGCCCTGCCATTGACCTCGCCGAACCAGATGCCAGGCATCAGGCCGCCCAGGAGGCGCGCCACCACTTCTTCGCCGAACCACTTGACGTTCAGGCTCAGGCCCGAGAAGCGACCGACCAGGAAATCGAACCAGGCCAGCAGGGCCAGCGCGATGACCGGCACGCCCACCGCCCACAGGAACACCTTGGAGCGGGCCCAGCTCGACACCAGCAGTAGCCAGCCGACGGTCGGCAGCGCCCACACGATGTACAGCGGCAGGAAGCTCAGCAGGTAGAGCGGCGACAGGTAGAAGTTGGCGTTGGCCAGCACCGGGGCGATCAGGTTGACGCCCTTGACCGCGCTGGCCAGCAGGCCGAGCACCAGCAGCACGAGCGACGTGGCGATGCCGATCGCCACCGTCAGCAGCGGCGCCACCACCAGTGCGACCGCCACCTTCGACAGCACGGACTCCTGGTCCGACATCGGCAGCGATTTCCAGAACAGGATGCTGCGGTCGCGCCGTTCGTCGTGCAGGGCCGCCAGGCAGTAGAAGAACACCACCACCGGCAGCACCAGGAACAGCGGCGCCGTAATGGCCAGGTAGCTCGAGGCCGCGATCGCCGCCGCCTTGGCGTACATTTCTGGCGGGACGCCTTCGATCGTGATCACCTGCTGGCCGTTGGCCTGGAAGTGGAAGGCGCCGGTGGTGGCCAGCGCGTACAGGAAGCCGCCGCCGAGCAGCAGCACCAGTGCCGCCGCCACCGCCAGCGGCGCATAGACGAAGGCGCCCTTGTGTTCCCACAGCTCGCGCCGGATCAGCCATTTCATCGTGTTCATGCGTAGCTTCCTTTCATGGTGGCGACGAACAGGTCGGCCACGCTCGGGTGGCGTACTTCGCCGAGGGCTTCGAGTTGGCTGCGCGACAGGCCGCCCGCGCGCTGGGTATCGAACAGCATCACCGACTTGCCGAACGTGGCGCGCTGGTCGAGCGGCTGCAGGGCCCGCGCCGCGGCGACCTTTTCGTTCGGCACCATCACCTCGACGTAACGCTGGCCGATCTCTTCCATCGACGCCGCGAGCGCGATCTTGCCGTCGCGGATGAACAGCAGGTCGGTCAGGATGTGCTCGACCTCTTCCACCTGGTGGGTGGTGATGACGATGGTCTTGCCTTCGTCAAAGTAGTCTTCCAGCAGGTGCTGGTAGAACTGCTTGCGGTAGAGGATGTCGAGACCCAGCGTCGGCTCGTCGAGCACCAGCAGGCGGGCGTCGATCGCCATCACCAGCGCCAGGTGCAGCTGCACCACCATGCCCTTCGACATTTCCTTGACCTTCATGCCCGGCTTGAGCTTGGTGTTGGCGATGTAGCGCTCGGCCTTGCTGCGGTCGAAGCGCGGATGCACGCCCTCCACGAAGTCGACCGCGTCCTTCACCCGCAGCCAGCGCGGCAGGATGGCGACGTCGGCGATGAAGCACACGTCCTTCATCAAGGCGTCGCGCTGGGTGCGCGGATCGAGGCCCAGCACCGACAGCTCGCCCTCGAACGGGATCAGGCCCAGGGCCGCCTTGAGCGTGGTGGTCTTGCCCGAGCCATTGGGGCCGATCAGGCCGACGATGCGGCCGGCCGGGATTTCGAAGTCGATGCCGTCGACGGCCACCTGCTTGCCGTAGCGCTTGGTCAGGCCGCGTGCGGACAGGACCGCGCCCGAGGCCGGGTGTGCAGCTGTGTTCTGGACCGCGTCTTGGACGGTGTTCATGCCGCACCTCCCACCGGATTGCCGCTGTCGCGCAGCAGCTGTTCGACATCCAGCCCCAGGCGGCGAATGCGCTCGACCATGGCCGGCCACTCTTCGCGGATGAAGCGTTCGCGTTCGCTTGCCAGCAGTTTTTCGCTTGCTCCCTCGGTGACGTACATGCCAATTCCCCTTCGCTTTTCCACCAGGCTCTCGTCGACGAGCTCCTGGTATGCCTTCGATACTGTGATCGGGTTGAGTTGATACTCGGCGGCGATCGAGCGCACCGAGGGCAGGGCGTCGCCGGCTTTCAATACGCCGTCGAGCATCATGCCGACCACCCGCTCCTTGAGCTGGCGGTAGATCGGGGTGCTATCGTTCCAGTCGGCGCTCATCGATGGCCTCCCTTACGGTGCCTTGCAGTGTGGTGCTCATGCCTTCCTCCTTGGTGAGGTATTGAGGTGGTGTTGTAGTGAACTATAACACCATGCGCGCAAATGTAAACACGCATATGCAAATCGGCGGCCAGGGCGCCGATGTTATCGTGCGGGAGGAGTCAGTTCGGTGTGGTCGTGGCGCACGATGCTGCCGTCGGCATGCAGCGCGAACCAGCCGCCGCGCACCGGCTCGGCGTCGAGTTCCCAGTCGGGCAGCACGTAGCGCAAACGGTCGCCGTGTTCGTGCACGGCCGGCCGGTGGGTATGGCCGTGGATGATGATGTCGGCCCCGGTCTCGGCGAACACGGCGTCGATCGCAGCGGGCGTGACGTCCACGGTCTCGTACGATTTGTCGGTGTGCGCATCGCGCGAACCCTGGCGCAGGCCGGCGATGATGGCCTTGCGCTGGGCCAGCGGCATGCCGAGGAAGTTGGCCTGCCAGGCAGGTTGGCGCACCTGCGCGCGAAACGCCATGTAGGCGGTGTCGAGCGTGCACTGGGCGTCGCCGTGCAGCAGGGCCACGGTGCGTGGGCCGGCCTCGATCACATGCGGGTCTTGCAGCAGTTGCAGGCCGGCGGCCTGGGCGAAGCCGTCGCCGACCAGGAAGTCGCGGTTGCCGGCCATCCAGTAGACGGCTGTGCCGGCGTCAGCGACTGCGCGGATTGCGGCCGCGACCTGCGCATTGAACGGGTCGGCGAGGTCGTCGTCGCCGGCCCAGTATTCGAAGATGTCGCCGAGCAGGTAGAGGCGCTCGGCGTGCGCCGCGCGCGCGCTCATGAAGGCCAGGAAGGCCTCCAGCGTGCGCGGGTGCGAGACCTGCAGGTGCAGGTCGGAGATGAACAGCGCGAACGGGCGCGCAATCAGCGTCATCGGATTGACTGGTGCTGGTGCGCGCCGCGCATTACAGCACTTCGATCTTTTCGATGATGACCGCGTCGACCGGCACGTCCGAGTGCATGCCGCTGCGGCTGGTCTTGACGCCGTTGATCGCGTCGACCACGTCCTTGCCTTCGGTCACGGTGCCGAACACGGCGTAGCCCCAGCCGTCCTGGCCCGGGTAGTCGAGGAAGGCGTTGTTCTTGGTGTTGATGAAGAACTGGGCCGATGCCGAGTGCGGCGCCGAGGTGCGGGCCATGGCCAGCGTGTACTTGTCGTTCTTCAGGCCGTTCTTGGCTTCGTTCTCGACGGTCGCGTCGGCCGGCTTCTGTTTCATGCCTGGCTCGAAACCGCCACCCTGGATCATGAAGTCCTTGATCACGCGGTGGAAGATGGTGTTGGCGAAGTGGCCCTTGTTGACGTAGTCCAGGAAGTTGGCAACGGTCTTCGGTGCTTTTTCGGCGTCCAGCTCGGCGGTGATATTGCCCTGGTTGGTGGTGATGAGGATAGTCGTCATGGTTTGTCCTGTTCTATGGGTTGTTATTTGCGCTGATTTGCTCTGTATTGCAAGTGCGGCAAAACCGTTATTTTACTAGCTTGTCGCCCTTGAGCAGGGTGACGTTCGTAATCTTGATCGGCACGACCGGCACGTTCTGCATGCCGCGCACGTCATCGACGACCACGCCCTTGATCTTGTCGACAACCTCCTGGCCCTTCACGACCTTGCCGAACACGGTATAACCCGAGCCCTTGACGAAGGGATGGTCGATGCCGGAATTGTCGGCGACGTTGATGAACCACTGCGAGGTCGCGCTGTCGGGATTGTCCTCGCGCGCCATGGAGATGGTGTAGGGCTGGTTCGACAGGCCGTTGCTCGATTCGTTCTTCACCGGCTTGAGCGTCTTTTTGCCCTCGAACTTCTCGTTCATGCCGCCGCCCTGGATCATGAAGCCGTCGATCACGCGGTGGAAGATCGTGCCTTTATAAAAGCCCGACTTGGCGTAGGCGGCGAAGTTGGCGACGGTCTTGGGGGCTTTTTCCTGGTCCAGCTGGACGACGATCTCGCCCATCGTGGTCTTGATCGCATACTGCGGACCGATCATGGCCGGGGCCGCGGCGGCTTCCGGCGCGACCGCCTGTTCGGTGGCTTCCTGGGCCAACGCGACGCCAGGGAACAGCAGGCCGCAGGCCAGCGCGGCGGTGGCGCCCGTCATGCGGGCGAGCAGTGAACGGCGGGTGATCGATAACGACATCTGGCTTCCTCTGATGGACCTCGCGCAAGGCGCTGTCAAGGGTTTTCCCCAAAAATAAAGCTGGACCGTAGGCGGCCAGCCGGGATTTTATCAATGCTATACTTTACGAAAAGGCGTTCGCAGAGCAACGTCCCATTCTATCAAATAAGAACAACACCGAGGAGCCAGGCGAACCCGACGCCGCACCCGTCCAGGGCGCACCAGCATTGCTGTTGCTGCGCCGGAGGTTGCGGCTTGTACCGCGCCCGGCGCTCCTCTTCCGTTACGGAATTCAATGAGCCAACTCAAGATTTACAACACGCTCGCGCGTGACAAGCAGGTATTCGTTCCCAAGATCAGCGGCAAGGTCGGCATGTATGTGTGCGGCATGACCGTCTACGATTACTGCCACATCGGTCACGCGCGGATGATGATGGCTTTCGACGTCGTGTATCGCTGGCTGATGGCGTCCGGCTACGAGGTCAACTACGTGCGCAACGTCACCGATATCGAAGACAAGATCATCCGGCGCGCGGTCGAGAACAACGAGACCATCGGTTCCTTGACCAGGCGTTTCGAGAAGTATATGGACGAAGACGCGGCCGCGCTTGGCATCCTGCCGCCGACCGTGGTGCCGCGCGCCACCGAATACGTGCCGCACATGCTGTCGATCATCGAGAAGCTCGAGCAAAAAGGCCTGGCGTATAAAACCGAAGACGGCGACGTCAACTACGCGGTGCGCGGTTTCGAGGGCTACGGCAAGCTGTCCGGCAAGTCGCTGGACGACCTGCGCGCCGGCGAGCGTGTCGACGTCAATACGGGCAAGCGCGATCCGCTCGACTTCGTGCTGTGGAAAGCGGCCAAGGAAGAAGAGCCGGCCGAGGCCAAATGGGATTCGCAGTGGGGCCGCGGCCGCCCGGGCTGGCACATCGAGTGCTCGGCCATGTCCTGCGCCACGCTCGGCGAGCACTTCGACATCCATGGCGGCGGCGCCGACCTGCAGTTCCCGCACCACGAGAACGAGATCGCGCAATCCGAAGGCGCCTTCGGCGGCCCGATGGTCAACTACTGGATCCACAACGGCTTCGTGCGCGTGGATAACGAGAAGATGTCCAAGTCGCTGGGCAACTTCTTCACCATCCGTGAAGTCCTCGCCAAGTACGACGCCGAAGTGGTGCGCTTCTTCATCCTGCGCGCCCACTATCGCAGCCCGCTGAATTACTCTGACGTGCACATCGACGACGCCAAGGGCGCGCTGACGCGCCTGTACACGGCGCTGAACGATATCGACTTGGGCGATGGCGAACTCGCCGTCAACTGGGACGAAGCGCACGCCAAGCGCTTCCGCGACGCGATGGACGACGATTTCAACACCCCGCTGGCGGTGGCCGAATTGTTCGACCTGGCGAGCGAAGTCAATCGCAGCAAGTCGGTCGAGGTGGCTCGTCAATTGAAGGCGCTGGCCGCCGTGCTGGGCCTGCTCGAACGTGCGCCGCAAGCCTTCCTGCAAGCCGGTACGCCGGGCAGCAGTGGGTTCGATGAAGCGGCGATCCTCGATGCGATCGCGCGCCGCGCGGCCGCCAAGGCCGCACGCGACTTCGCCCAGGCCGACGCGATCCGCAAGGAACTCACGGCAGCCGGCATCGTCCTGGAAGACAAGGCCGACGGAACGACCTGGCGCCGCGCATAATGGCAGCCAACAAGGACAAGGCCGGCGGCGGCGCCGCAGGCGCCAGCGTGCAGTCCGCGGCGCCTGAGTCAGCGCCGGCACACGATGCGCTGGCGGTGCCGATCTACTGGGCCGAGGCCAAGCGCGAGCTGATGCAGCGCGACCGCATCATGAACAAGCTGATCCCCCAGTTCGGCGACCTGCACCTGCGCGGCCAGCCCGATCCGTTCATCACGCTGGCCCGTTCGATCGTCGGCCAGCAGGTGACGCCGAAGGCGGCCGACCTGGCCTGGGTTAAATTGCTTGCCGTCTGCCCAAAACTGGCGCCGAGCCAGGTGATCAAGCTGGGCGCGGTGGAGCTGGCGGGTTGCGGCCTGTCCAAGCGCAAGACCGAATACATCCTCGACCTGGCCGACCATTTCAAGGCCAAGCGGGTGCATGCCGACCTGTGGTCGGAAATGGATGACGAAGCCGTCATCGCCGAGCTGGTCCAGATCCGCGGCATCACGCGCTGGACAGCCGAGATGTTTTTGATATTTAATCTGCTGCGGCCGAACGTCCTGCCACTGGACGACCCCGGCCTGATCCAGGGCATTAGCCAAAACTATTTCTCGGGCGAACCGGTCTCGCGCAGCGATGCGCGCGAGGTCTCCGCCAACTGGGAACCCTGGCGCACGGTTGCTACTTGGTATTTGTGGCGCAGCCTGGACCCGGTTTTGCCCGCCAACTGAGCAATTCCGACGTTCGATCCGCTGTCGGCTTACGGTAGAATAGCGCCCTGATCGGCCGCGCATAACGGAGTGCGGCCAAGACATTACCCCGGAGGTACAATGACTAAAACAACTTTCCTCAATTTTGAGCAGCCGATTGCCGAGCTCGATTCCAAGATTGAAGAGCTGCGTTTCGTACAAGACGATTCCGCTGTCGACATCTCCGAAGAGATCGATCGCCTGGACAAGAAGAGCCAGCAGCTCACCAAGGACATCTATGCCAAGCTGACTCCGTGGCAAGTGTCGCAGATCGCGCGTCACCCGCAGCGTCCATACACGATGGACTATGTGAACGCGATCTTCACCGATTTCCATGAGCTGCACGGCGACCGCACCTTCGCCGACGACCAGTCGATCATCGGCGGCCTGGCCCGCTTCAATGGCCAGCCATGCATGGTGATCGGCCACCAGAAGGGCCGCGACACCAAAGAACGCGCGATGCGCAACTTCGGCATGCCGAAACCCGAAGGCTACCGCAAGGCGATGCGCCTGATGAAGCTGGCCGAGAAGTTCGGCCTGCCGATCTTCACGTTTGTCGACACCCCCGGTGCGTTCCCCGGCATCGACGCCGAAGAGCGCGGCCAGTCGGAAGCCATCGGCCACAACCTGTACGTCATGGCCGAACTGAAAGTGCCGCTGATCGCCACCATCATCGGCGAAGGCGGTTCGGGCGGCGCGCTGGCGATCGCCGTCGGCGACGCGGTGCTGATGCTGCAGTACTCCACCTATTCCGTGATCTCGCCGGAAGGCTGCGCCTCGATCCTGTGGAAGACTTCGGAACGCGCGGCCGACGCCGCCGAAGCCCTGGGCCTGACCGCGCACCGCCTGAAGGCGATGGGCCTGGTCGACAAGATCGTCAGCGAACCGCTGGGCGGCGCCCACCGCGATCCGGCCCAGATGGCGCAATTGCTTAAACGCGCACTGGCCGATACCCTGCGCCAGTTCCAGGGCATGAAGACCAAGGACCTGCTGGAAGCCCGTCACGCGAAGCTGATGAGCTATGGCAAGTTCAAGGAAACGCTGCCGCGCGAGGAGTAATCCTCTGAGCCGTTCCAAACGCGGGGCCAACCCGGCCGGGCTGGTCCCGGCAATGTTCGCGCAGGCCATGCTCGGCCTGCGCGCCAAATACTCTCCCCAATCCATAGCAGTTGCCTGTAGCGGCGGCCTCGATTCGATGGTCTTGCTGCGGCTGGCCCACGACTGGTGCGCACAGCACGGCGTACGGCTACATGCCTTCCACGTGCATCACGGACTGAGCCGGCATGCCGACGACTGGAGTACGCATTGCGAGCGCAGTGCGGCGGCGCTCGGTATCGGCTTCGACCATCGCCGCGTGACGATCCCCCACGATGGTTCCGGCGTCGAGGCCGCGGCGCGTAAGCTGCGCTACGCCGCGCTGGGCGAGATGTGCCGCTTACACGACGTCAAGCTGCTGCTTACCGCCCACCACCTGGACGACCAGGCCGAGACCGTGCTGTTGCAATTGCTGCGCGGCTCGGGAGCTGCCGGGCTGTCGGGCATGGATACGGACAATCTCGCGCCGGGCCTCTTGGGTGTGCCCGACCTGGCGCTGGCGCGGCCGCTGCTGTCGGAGCCGCGTGCGGCGCTGGAGGCGTTCGCGCACGAGCATGCGCTGGCCTGGGTCGAGGACGAATCGAACCAGGACCCGCGCTACACCCGCAATGCGTTGCGCCACCAGGTGATGCCGGCGCTGGCGACGAACTTCCCGGGCTTTCAGGCCCGGCTGGCGCGCGGCGCGGCCCACGTGGCCTCGGCCCAGCGCCTGCTCGACGAGCTGGCGGCCCAGGACCTGGCGGCTTGCCAGGACGGCGACGCCATCGACCTGGCCTATCTTGGTCGCTTGAGCGCGGATCGCATCGACAACTTCATGCGCCATCTGTTCTCGGTGCGGGGGCTGGCAATGCCGTCGACCGCCTGGCTGAACGAGATGGTGTCGCAGCTGTTCTCGGCGCGCGAAGACGCGCAATTGAAGGTTACGCATCCGGATTGCCATATCCGCCGCCATCGCGGCAAGCTGTTCCTGACGCCGCACCTGCCGGATCTTGCCGGTATGCGCGATCCGGACGATATCGGCGTGCTCGACAGGGAAGGGCAGACCTTCCGCTGGCAGGGCGAGGCCTCGATCGCCTTCCCGGACTACGGTGGGGTGCTGCACTTCGAGCGTGCCGAGCAGGGTTTCGATCCTGCCTGGCTGCGCGCGCAGACGCTGACGATCGATTTTCGCAAGGGCGGGGAAAAGCTCAAGCTCGCGGGCAATCGGCCATCGCGTGGCCTGAAGGCGCATTACCAGGCGCTCGGTGTGCCTGCCTGGGAGCGCGAGCGCTTGCCGACCGTCAGACGCAACCTCGACCTGCTGTTCGCGGCGGGCATCGGCATGGACTGCCGGCACTGGTCGGCAAGCGGTCAGGAGCTGATCGGGCTGCGCTGGGAACTGAGCTGACGCCAGATTGTATAGGCAAGTGTATTCCGAAAACGTATTAAGTTATTTTCTTTCCATATAGCTTTTTCGTTCCCCAAGCCTTGTGATGCCGCGTTGCAGCATGCTACATTTAGGGTCCTCTTTTCTCTTTACACAAGCTGGAACCCTTCCTGATATGGCTTTAATTGTCCACAAATATGGCGGGACGTCGATGGGCTCGACGGACCGTATCAAGAATGTCGCGGCCCGGGTGGCCAAGTGGCATGACGCAGGTCACCAAATCGTTGTTGTACCGTCCGCAATGTCGGGCGAGACCAACCGCCTGATTGGTCTGGCCAGGGAAATCATGCCGCAACCCGATCCTCGCGAACTGGACATGATCGCCTCTACCGGCGAGCAGGTGTCGGTTGGCCTCCTGGCCATGGCGCTGCTGGCCATCGGCAAGGATGCGGTGTCCTACACCGGCTGGCAGGCGGGCATCCGCACCGATTCGTCGTTCACCAAGGCGCGCATCCAGTCGATCGACGACAGCCGCGTGCTGCGCGACGTCGCGGCCGGCAAGATCGTCATCATCACCGGTTTCCAGGGCGTAGACGAAGAAGGCAATATCTCGACGCTGGGCCGCGGCGGCTCGGATACTTCTGCAGTGGCGATTGCGGCCGCGCTGAAGGCCGAGGAATGCCTGATCTACACTGACGTCGACGGCGTCTACACGACCGACCCGCGCGTGGTGGACGAGGCGCGCCGCCTGTCGAAGATCACGTTCGAGGAAATGCTCGAACTGGCCTCGCTGGGCTCGAAGGTGCTGCAGACTCGCTCGGTCGAGTTCGCCGGTAACTACCAGGTGCCGACGCGCGTGCTGTCGTCGCTGACCGATCCCCTGATGCCGCTGGAAGAAGAAGCCCAGTCAGGCACCCTGATTTCGTTTGAGGAAGAAAGCAATATGGAACAAGCCGTCATCTCCGGCATCGCGTTCAATCGCGACGAAGCAAAGATCACCGTCCTGGGCGTGCCGGACAAGCCGGGCGTGGCGTATCACATCCTGGGACCGATCGCCGACGCCAATATTGAAGTGGACATGATCATCCAGAACCAGTCGGTGGACGGCAAGACCGACTTCACCTTCACCGTGCCGCGGGGCGACTACGTGCGCGCAATGGGCGTGCTGGAGAGCCAGCAGGAAGCGCTGGGCGCAACCAAGGTACTGGGCGACGCCAAGGTGTCGAAGGTGTCGGCGGTAGGCGTGGGCATGCGCAGCCACGTCGGCGTGGCGTCGCAGATGTTCCGTACCTTGTCGGAAGAGGGCATCAATATCCAGATGATCTCGACCTCCGAGATCAAGATCTCGGTGCTGATCGACGAGAAATACATGGAACTGGCCGTCCGTGCGCTGCACAAGGCTTTTAACCTGGAGCAAGGTTAACAAATTTCAAAATTTTTGGGCGTGCGTTCTTGACGCGATGAGGTCCAGCCCTTAAGATGCTTGCACTCAGCGCTGACCGAAACCGGTTGGCTCTGATTGGAGACGTGGCCGAGTGGCCGAAGGCACATCCCTGCTAAGGATGCATATGGCTTATACCCGTATCGTGGGTTCGAATCCCACCGTCTCCGCCAGATAAGTGGCTGCTGAGACTCAGCAGTCCCCTGAAACCCCCGGATCTCTTACGAGGCCCGGGGGTTTTTTGTTTTCTGATGTCCTTATGCGACCAGCCGAGGCACGGGAAATACTGATCCGTTTGAGCGAGCGGCTCCTCGCATCTGGCATTCAGATCAGCAACGTGATTGTTTCCCCGGCATGCCGATCGATGTCCGTCAACGCACTACAATCGGCGGTGGCGCGGACAGGCCGGAACACGCCGCTTCGCCGCGCATAACAAGGAGACGGCTTTGCCGACCACCTCCGCAGCCAGGGGTTCGTTCCTGGCCGCTGGCCTTGCCGTGCCGCTCCTGGCAGCCTGCCAACTTCCCACGCGCCAGGGCGCCGCGGGACGATCCACCCCGCAGCAAAGTGTGAAGGTGCGGGCGCCGTTCGACATGCCCGCGATCGCGATACCGGACTTTGCTGCCAGCCGCCGCTTCCTGATCACCAAGTTCGGCGCCGACCAGCAGGATCAGGCGCGTACCAGCGCGGCCATCGCGGCGGCGATCGGGGCCGCCAGCGCCTGGGGTTCGGGCGTCCTCGTCGTGCCGCCGGGGACCTGGCCGACCGGTCCGGTTCACCTCAGGAGCAACGTCAACCTGCACCTGGAGAAAGGCGCCACGCTTCTGTTTTCGGCGAAGCCCGAGGACTACCTGCCGCCGGTGACGACCACGTGGGAAGGACTCGAGTGCCTTAATTACTCGCCACTGGTGTACGCCTATGAGTGCGTCAACGTGGCACTCACCGGCGGGGAACCCTGCGCGCCAGGCTCGATGTATGGCAGGCCTGGTATGCGCGTCCCAAGGCGCACATGGATGCGCTGGTTGCCCTGTACCGCTCGGCAGATGCCCTCAGCCCGGTCTCTGTCCGGGACATGACGCGGGGGCAGGCCAATCTGCGGCCGCAGTTCGTCCAGTTCAACCGATGCCGCCACGTGCTGGTCGAGGATGTGCGGATCGTCGACAGTCCGTTCTGGGTGCTGCATCCGTATCTATGCCGGGACGTGGTGATCCGGCGCGTGGACATCCGCGCGCATGGCCACAACAATGACGGGGTCGACCCCGAGATGAGCGAGAACGTGCTGATCGACGATTGTGTGTTCGACCAGGGCGACGACGCGGTGTCGGTCAAGTCGGGACGCGACCGCGACGCCTGGCGCCTGGGAACCCCGTCACGCAACATCGTCATGCGCAACTGCCGCGTGAAGAATGGCCACCAGATGATGGCGATCGGCAGCGAACTGTCGGGAGGGATCGAGAACGTCTTCGTCGACAATTGCCATTTCGACGATGCGGGGCCGCGCGCCCGCACCGCCATCATGAATCTGCTGTACGTGAAGACCAACGAACGCCGCGGCGGCTACGTGCGCAATATATACATGAACAATGTGAGCGCCACGCGGATCACGGGCGGCATCCTGTGCGTGGAAACCGATGTCCTGTACCAGTGGCGCCGTCTGATGCCGACCAATGAGCGCAGGCTGACGCCGATTACGGGGCTGCATGTCAGCAATGTCCAGGTCGCCGAAGCGCAGTTCGTGTGCCAGATCAAGGGGCAGGCCGAGCTGCCCGTGCACGACGTCAGCCTGCGCGACCTGCGCGTCGGGAGGCTGCGCGGCGCCTCGGTACTCAACGAGCACGTCGAGGGCTTCGTCTATGACGCGGGCCGGGAAGGCGGCGCATGAAGGGCGCCGTAACTGCCAGCGCCGGCTGCAGATGCTCGATGATCCGGCGCACCAGCAGCAGGGTGGCGCGGCATGCGCGGACGCTGCCACACCTGCGTCTGCGCCTGCGCCTGCGCGTGCGATGACCGTTCACAGGAAGATCTTCGCATAGCCGCGCGCCGAGAGCGCGGCGATATCTGCAAGCAGGACCGGAAGCGGCTTGCCGCCGGCATAGGCGATATAGCGCGGCTCCCAGACCGGATGGAATTTTTCCTTGTACGCGCGCAGGCCCCGGAACTTGTAGAACGACTCCCCGTGCCGGTAAACGAAGCCGGCCAGCCGGTTCCACAAGGGCAAGCCCGCCGAATCCGGCACGCCCGACAACGGCGCCATGCCGAGATTGAACCAGCGGTAGCCGTGTTCCTGTCCCCACAGGAAGACATGGGTGAGCAAGCCGTCCATCAGGCCGCGCGGCGCCGCGTGCATGAAGCGCATCAGGTCGATCGACAGCTCCTCGCCGGTGGGCCCGCACAACAGGTTGGCGAAGGCCACGATGCGCCCCTCGCGCTCCAGCACGGCGACCGGTTGTCGGGTCAAATAGTCGTCGGCAAAGAAGCCCAGCGAAAATCCCTTCTCGCCGCCGGCCTTGCCGGCCAGCCGGTCATCCGACACAGAGCGCAGCTGCGGTAAGATCGCCGGCACCGATTCCGGCGCCACGATCCGGAAATCCACGTGTTCCCGCTTCAGCCGCTGCATCGCCGCCCGCAACTCCTTGAAACGGCCTCCCGCCAGCGACAATCCCGCCAGGCGGATCCGTGCTTCCTCGCCGAATTTGGCGAACGCTAGCCCCAAGTCAGCGTAGCAGTGCAGCTGTTCCGGATGCACCTGGTAGAACACCGGAGTGGCGCCATCATCATCCGCGCGCTCGACGAAGTCGCGGATCAGCGGCGCGGCGGCGGCCGGCGGGCCGACCGGATCGCCCAGCGCCACCCAGGTCCGGCCGCGCACGCCGTACATGATGAAGGCGGTACGCTCGGGGGTGAACAACAATTCCTTGTCGCGCAGCCAGGCCAGGAAGGGCAGCGTCTCGCCCTGCGCGCGGACGATGCGTTCGGCGTCGGCCAGCGCCGCGCCGGACGGCGGTTCGGTCAAGTGCGGCAGTGGCCTTAGCAGGCGCGCGATGCCGAACGCGAGCAGGACCACGGCGGCCCCCAGGCTCGCGCGTAAAAAGCGCGGCGCGTCGTCGTGCAGCGCCACCTGCCACCACAGCGCGTTCGAATAGTCGACGTGGCGATAGGCGAAGACGCCGATCCACAGCGAGGCGCCGAAGGCGGCGATGATGGCGACGATCCAGCCGGGCGAGAAGCGGGTATCGAACAGGGCCGCGCGCCGCTCGAACAGGCGGCGGCTCGGCACGAACACCAGCAGCAGCAAGGCCAGCAAGGCCGCCTCTTCCCAGTCGCCGGCTTTCAGTAGCGAGGCCGCGGTGCCGGCGGCCAGCGCACCGACGGCGAGATACCAGGCCAGCCGGATGCGGCGCGCGATCGCCTGCGCCAGCAGTAGCAGGGCCACGCCCACGATGCTGCCGACGAAGTGCGAGGCTTCGAACAGGCCGAGCGGGAACAGGCCCGACAACCAATGCAGCCGTCCGTGCGCGGCTGGCGTGGCGCCCGAGACCAGCAGCAGCAGGCCGGCCATGAAGGTGAACAGCGACAGGATCCTGGGCGCCAGCCGCACCGAGTGCTGGCCCAGCGACTGGCCGAGTTGCTGCAGGCGGGCGCGCCGGTAGCGCGTCTCGTCGCCGACCAGCAGCAGCAACGCCAGGCTCAACGGAATCAGGTAATAGACCATGCGATACAGCAGCAGGCCCGCCACGATCTGGTCGGCGCGCAGCCAGGGCGCCAGCAGCAGCGCCATGATGCCGTCGAAGACGCCGAGGCCTCCCGGCACATGGCTGGCCAGCGCCACCAGCTGGGCCGCGAGAAAGGCGCCCAGCACGACGGGGTAGGGCGGCGCATCCGGTGGCAGCAGGGCATACAGGACGCCCGCCGCCAGCATCCAGTCGGTCACTGACACCAGCAACTGGGTCAGCGTGAGCGGCAGTGGCGGGATCCGCATGTCGAAGCCGCGCACCCGCAGCGGTGTCTTGCGCACCAGCGGCAGCAGCAGATAAGCGCCCACCAGCGCCAGGCAGGCCAGGCCGAGCCACTGCGCGCCGCGCTGGGCCAGTTGGCCCTGCAGCCAGGCGTGCGGGTGATTGACGAGGCTCCAGCCGCCCAGCGCCAGCAGGCCAAGCCAGTAGGTAACGCCGTTCAGCGCCACGATCCGCGACAGGTCCGCGCCTGCCACCCCCCAGCGCGAATAGAAGCGGTGGCGCACGGCCGTCCCCGACAGCAGCGCGAAGCCGACGCTGTTGCTGATCGCATAGCCGATGAAGGCGGTCAGGACGATGCGCACGCGCGCGATGCGCTTGCCGATATAGATGAAAGCGAGCTGGTCATAAAAGCTCAGGACCAGGTAGTTGGCCGCGCAGCACAGCAGGGCCAGCAGCAGGTGCTCGGCGCCGAGGCGGGCGAGCGCGGCCTGGAGGTCGCGGTAGTGGATCGCCTGCAGTTCGCCATGCAAGACCCAGAATGCCGCGCACAGCAGCACGGCCGCGATTGTCGGCGCCAGCCAGCTTCGCAGCCTGGCCCGCTTGCTGGACATCGGTGCGGAACTCACGTGTGCGGTCCTCTCGGCACTGCCTATGGCGGCTGCATACCGGGCTGGCATGCAGGCAGCCTACTTTCGAGCCGCGATGGGGCGTCGTGGTTCCCTGAATCAGGCTGCGGCGCGGCGGGTGCGCCGCAGTGAAGCCTCAAGCCTGGCGGTCGGCGCCGGCCTTCGCGCGATGGCGCTCCTGGAGCCAGGCCACGATGCCCGGCACCAGGGACAGCACGATGATGCCCATGATGACCGCCGTCAGGTTGTCGTTGACCCAGGTGATATTGCCGAAAGCGAAGCCGGCCACCGTCAGCGACACGACCCACAAGGTGCCGCCGGCCACGTTATACGACAGGAAGGTGCGGTAGCGCATGCTGCCCAGCGCGGCGACGAATGGCGCCAGGGTGCGCACGATCGGCACATAGCGCGCCAGGACGATGGTCTTGGGACCATGGCGCTCGAAGAAGCGCTCGGTGTGGGCGATGTGTTCGGGCTTGATGAAGCGCAGCCGGTAGCCGTGCTTCACCCGGTCGCGGAACAGCGTGCCGATCGCGAAGTTGACGATGTCGCCGACCACCGCCGCGACGATCAGCAGCGGGATCAGGACGGGCAGCGACAGCATGCCTTTCGCCGCCAGCGCGCCGGTCACGAACAGTAGCGAGTCGCCGGGCAGGAAGGGCATCACGACGACGCCGGTCTCGACGAAGATCACGGCGAACAGCAGGACGTAGACGAGGATCTGGTATTCGGCCGCGAGGACGGCCAGGTGGCGGTCAAGGTGGAGGAACCAATCGAGGAGGGTAGTGAGCATGTGGGTTTTCTGGTCTGGTGGTTACGCACGCCCGTCGTTGCCGCGAAGGACGGGGACGACAGTGTAACGCAGGCGCGGCTTGCGAACGCATCCGGCGCATGCACTCGGCGCCATGGCGCTGGCGCCGCCTCGCCCGCCGGCGCCGCCTCATGCTAGGATGCGGGCCAACCGACCATGCCATGACCCGGGAATGGAATTGACGACCGCCACAGCCAGAAGCACCACCAACGCGCGCCCGAAGGCGCGCTCCAAGGCGCCGGAACCCCGGCAATTGCTCGACGCCGCCTGCGGCATCGTTTCCGACGGCGGCTGGGCCGCGCTGACCTTGCGGCCGCTGGCGGAACGCCTGGACGTCTCGGTCACGGTGCTGAGCAACCATTACGGCACGCGCGCGGAGGTGGTCGCCGCCATCTGCGCGGCGGCCCTGGCCGACGAAGAGCGCGTATTCGGCGGCTGGCGCGCCATGCTCGACCGGCTCGGGCGGCTCGACGCCGCGACCGCGGCCGACCTGGCCGACACGATTCTGGAACAGCTGGCCGTGGCCGAGCGCCCGCTGTCGCTGCTGTTCATCGAAGCGCTGCAAGCCGGCAGCTGGGACGAGGAACTGCGCGCCGCCCTGGCGCCGTGGTGCGAAGCGCGCATGCGCTTCTGGGCCGGCCTGGGCCGCCAGGCGCGCATGCCGGCGGCGGTGGCCGACAGCGGCTGGCTGGGCGGCTACTTCATCGACGAGCTGGCCTATAGCATCTGCCTGCACCACCTGCCGTCCTACCGCATGCTGCGGCGCCTGTGCCTGCGGCGGCTGTTCGGCCTGGTGCCCGGGGGGGAGGGCGGCGAGGACGCGCTGTTCGCCGCATTGTTCGACGCCCTCGACTACCGGGACGGCGAGATCGCCGTCAGCCATGGCGCGCGGATCGCCGCCGACTGGCCGGGCCGGGCGGCGCAGGCCAGCGCGCTGGCGCTCGTCGAACGCGGCGTCGGCGCCCTGACCCATCGCGCGATCGCGGCCGCGGCCGGCGTGCCGCACACCACGCTGAGCTACCGTTTCCCTACCCAGCACGACCTGGTGGTGGCCGGCCTCGAATACATCATCGCCAACGTCCTGCACGCGGTCGACGGCGACACCGCCGGCGCGCAGCCGCCTGCGGCGCTGGCGCGGCTGCGTACCGGCGAGGGCGGCCTGGACGTGGGCCGCGCCACTTTCGCGCTGGCGCTCGCCGCCGCCCGCATGCCCCAGCTGGTGCCCGGCGCCGCCGACATGCGCCGCCGCCGCGGCGTCAACCTGCTCAAGCTCCTGCAGCGCGAGAAGCCGCCGCTGCCCGGGCTGGACATGCTGGCGGCCCAGGTCGCGTCGATCGGCCTGATCGGTTTCACGCACACGCTGCCGGCCGGCGCCAGGGGCGATTACGCGCGCGCCTATGCCGGGCTGCTGGCCTATCTGCGCGCTGCCGCGCCGTTCGACCAACCGTCTCCGGTCCCGCCTGTCGCCCCTTAGGTTTTTCGTACATCTGTAATTTTAACGTCACACTGGCCTGTTAGAGTCACGGCTTTTCACACCTTTGGGAAAAGCATGAGCACTCGTTCCGGCCGCAGCGCGGCCCTCACCCTGGCCGCCTGCGCGGCCGCCTGCAACGCGGCCTGGGCTGCGGCGCCCGACGCGCCCACGGCCGGCCAGCAGGCCGAACTCCCGGCCGTCATCGTGACGGCGCAGCGCCGCAGCGAAAACCTGCAGGCGGTGCCGATTTCGGTCACTGCCGTCAGCGGCAAGGCGCTGGAAGATGCCGGCTACCAGTCGGTCACCGACCTGCAATACCTGGTGCCGGGCCTGCAATACGACCCGACCCAGGGCGCCGCCTTCCAGATCCGCGGCGTCGGCAGCCAGTCGTTCGACTTCTCGAATGCCAAGTCGGTCAGCGTGGTGGTGGACGAGGTGGTAATGGACGCTCAGCGGGCCAATGGCCTGATCGGCCTGGTCGATATCGGGCGGGTCGATGTGCTGATGGGCCCCCAGGGCACGCTGTTCGGCAAGAACGCGACCTCGGGGGTGATGTCGGTGACCACGGCCAGGCCCGAGCTGGGCGTGCTGTCGGTGGACGCCGCGGCCAGCTACGGCCAGCGCCGCGACCACCAGTACAGCGCCACCGTCAATGCGCCGCTGGGCGAGCGCGCCGCGCTGCGCATCTCGGCTTTCGACCAGGGGCAGGGCGGCTACGGTACCTACACGACCCTGGGGCGCGAGCTGGGCGAGGTCAAGGAGCATGGCTACCGCGCCCGCGCGCTGTTCCAGCCGAGTCGCGAACTGGAGATCATCCTGTCCAATGACTACCAGCGGCACTGGGACAGCAATATTCGTACATCCGTCTCTGGTGCGCCGGAACACGTGACCGCCGCCCAGCTCGCAGCCGGGGTGACCCCCGGCCCGCGCAACGCCAATAACGCCGACGCCTCGTTCGGTGAGCTGACCACCGAAGAGTGGGGCACCTCGCTGCGCCTGCGCTACCAACTGGGCGACGCGAGCCTGACTTCGATCACCGCCTACCGCGGCTCCACCTACGACAACGATACGCCGGCCAACCTGGTGCCGCACCACATCTATGCCTATGTCCCGTACAACAAGGGGCAACTGGAGACGTCGAAGTACAGCCAGGAATTCAGGCTGGCCTCGGCCTCCGGCGGCTTCGTCGAATACGTGGCGGGCCTGTTCTACAACAAGCTCGACGCCGAGCAGACCCAGTTGCAGTGGGCCACGCTGGGCGCGCCGCTGCTGTCGCCGGCCGGCGTGCCCTTGACCCAGCTGTACGCCGTCACCGGCGCCATCGGCAAGCCGGGCAATGCCTCGCTGTTCGATGCGCGCAGCGAGACCGTCGCCGCCTTCGGCCAGATGAAGTTCAACCTGACGCCGCAGGCCAGCGTGTCGGTCGGCGCGCGCTACACGCGCGACCGCAACAGCCAGTCGCTCGACTACATCGATGTCCCGAGCCGGCCGATCACCGGGGTGGACAAC
The DNA here is from genome assembly GCF_057657035.1 of Massilia sp. Soil_C_3. Lineage (NCBI taxonomy): Bacteria > Pseudomonadati > Pseudomonadota > Betaproteobacteria > Burkholderiales > Oxalobacteraceae > Massilia > Massilia sp. Soil_C_3. The sequence goes on along the minus strand of NZ_JBDGJG010000007.1, from coordinate 339,069 downwards.
AGCTTCGTGGCCACCGCCCCGCCGCCGCTGTACCAGGACGGTACGGTCGACGGCAACGATTTCTCGTACCGGGTCGCGCCGCAATACCGGCTGTCGAAAGACACGATGCTGTACGCCAGCTACACCACCGGCTACAAGCCGGCCGGCATCGCCTTCGTCGGCAATAAGTACAATCCCTATCGCGACGAGACGGTCAAGAGCCTCGAGTTGGGCGTCAAGTCGGAGCTGCTGGGGCGCACGCTGCGGCTCAATGCCAATGTGTTCGCGCAAAAATTCACCGATTTCCAGACCACGGTGGTGACCACGATCCCGGGCAGTCCGACCCTGCAGGCCGTGATCGGCAATGCGGGCGGCTTGCGCAGCACGGGCGCGGAACTGGGCGCCACCTGGCGCGCCATGCCGGCGCTGACCCTGAACGCGGCGCTCAACTACACCAACGGCAAATACACCGACTATGTGTACGACGCCAGGACCGACTACACCGGCAGCCGCCTGACCAACTCGCCGCGCTGGGCCGGCACCTTCGGCGTCGACTACCAGGCCATGATTGGAGCGAACACGCAAATGCGGGCGCACCTGGACATGGCGGTGCGCAGCAAATTATGGACCATCGTCGGCCAGCCGGCCTACTCGCGGGTGCCTGGCTATGCGCTGGTCAATGCGCGCGTGACCTTGTCGCCGGGCGACGGCGACTTCGAATACGGCCTGTATGCGCGCAATCTGTTCAACCGCTATTTCTCGACCGGCTACCAGCCGTACGGCCCGTTGGGCCTGCTGCACTACACGACGCCGAATGCCTACCGCACGCTGGGCGCCTTCGCCAAATACCACTTCTGAGGCCGCGACATGAAACAGATACTGATGCTGGCCGCGGCGCTGGCGTGCGCATGCGCGATGGCCGCCGATGCACCCGACTTGCCGGGCGACCTGCGCATCAACGCGCTGCAGGTGCTCGGCACCCATAACAGCTATTCGCAAGGTCTCGATCCGCGCATGGCGGCGCTGTTCGAGGAGCGGCTGGGCGACTCGCTCGGGCGGCTGGTCGAGCGCATGCCGCCGGCCGCGCGGGCGCTGTTCGAGGAGGAGCACCCGAACCCCATGCGGCCGTCCGAGATGCTGCGCTACGCGCATCCTTCGCTGGCGGCGCAGCTCGACCTGGGCGTGCGCAGCCTCGAACTGGACGTGAATCCCGATCCCGAAGGCGGCCGGTTCCTGGACCCGGCCGGCTACCGGCTGCTGCGCGCCCAGGGCGCTGCCGGCCTGCTTCCCCATGACGCCACCGGCATGGACAAGCCGGGCTTCAAGGTGCTGCACATTCCCGACATCGATTTTCGCAGCAGCTGCCCGACCCTGCGCATTTGCCTGGCGCAGGTGCGCGCCTGGTCCGACGCGCATCCCGGCCATGTGCCGCTGTTCCTGCTGGTCGAGGCCAAGAACCAGCACATGCCGATCCTGCCCGACGCCACGGAAACCGTGCCGTTCACGCCGGCGCTGTTCGACGCGCTCGACCGCGAACTGGTGGAGGCGATGGGCAGGGAGCGCATCATCACGCCGGACGACGTGCGCGGCGACCACGCCACGCTCAACGCTGCGGTCCGCGCCGGCGACTGGCCGACCCTGGCGCAGGCGCGCGGCAAGGTGTTGTTCCTGATGATCACGGCCAATGGTCCGGACGGCGCCGCCGGCTACCTGGAAGGCCATCCTTCGCTGCGCGGCCGCGCGGCCTTCCTGCGCGCCCAGCCCGGCGAGGAGCACGCGGCCTTCCTGATGTTCGACAACGCGCTGGTGCGCGGCGCCGAGATTCGCAGGTATGTCGACGAAGGCTATCTGGTGCGGACCCGCTCCGACATCGAGACCCATGAGGCCAAGGTCGACAGCCACGAGCGGGCGGACGCGGCCTTTGCCAGCGGCGCGCAGATCGTGTCGACCGATTTCGAGGTGGAGGGCAATGGCTATGGCACTGATTATGTGGTGCGGCTGCCAGGTGGCGGGAGCGCGCGCTGCCGTCCCGGCGCCTGTCCGCGCGCCGGGACGGCCGGCCGCCGGTGACGGCCTGGGTGGGTTATGTGTTGCACGACCTGCCGCGGAATGTGTTGATGAGCGCCGCGACGCCGATGCTATCATCGGGCAATGAAAATCCTGCAACATCGCCACGTTGGACAGGGGCGGGTCCGCGGTGGACTGCGCATGCTGGCGGCGCTGGCGCTGCTGCTGCCGTCGATCGCGCTGGCGCTGGTATTGTCGGCGCCGGTGGCGGCGGCAACCGCGCACGAACATGACCCCGACCGCCTGGAGCACCGGCGCTGGCTGTCCGCCAATGGCGGCCCGAGCCAGGTCGGCGCGATCGTCGACGGCGCCGACGGTTATCTCTGGCTCGGAACCAACGATTCCCTGGTGCGCTTCGACGGCCTGCGCTTCCGGCGCCACCCGTCCGACGCGCGCGGGGCGCCGGCCATCGTGTCGTCCTTGCTGGCGCAGGGCGACAGCCTGTGGGTCGGACTGCGCAGCGGCGGCGTGGCCCTGGCCCGTCACGGGGCCGCGCTCGCGCGCGAGCGTAGTCCCGACGCCCCGGCCGGGGTGGTGTTCGGCCTGGCGCAGGATCGTCGCAAGGCCGTCTGGGCCGCCGCCGAAGACGGCCTGGCGCGGCGGGTGGACGGCGCCTGGCGGCGCATCGGCCGCGACCAGGGCATCGATGACGCCAGCGCCCGCGCCGTGTTCGTCGACCGCGCCGGCGTGCTGTGGGTCGCCGGCGAACACAAGCTGTACTACCTGCGCGACGGCGACCGGCGCTTCACCGACACCGGCCTGCAGGTCGATGGCGTGAGCCAGATCGCGCAGGCGCCCGATGGCGCGCTCTGGTTGGCCGAGCGCCGGGGCGGCCGGGTGCACCGGGTGGTGCTGGACGGTCGCGCGCTGTCGTCCGGCACGACGCGCCTCGATGTGCCGGCGACAAGCCTGACGTTCGACGGCGCCGGCGGGCTGTGGCTCGGTACGACCGGCCGCGGCCTGCTGCACGTGGCGCGTCCCGACGGCGTCGCGGCGCTGGCCGGCGCCAGCCGCTTCACGGCCAGGCAGGGCCTGAGCTCGGACTTCGTGTGGCGGCTGCACCTGGACGGCGCCGGCAACCTGTGGGTCGGCACCAATGCCGGCCTGGATCGCTTTCGGCCGCGCATCCTGGCGCCGTCGGCTTTCCCTGCAGGCGCGCTGAACGTGGCGCTGGCCGCCGCCGGCGACGGCAGCCTGTGGGGCGGACCGGGCAGCGGCTCGGCGCTGCGCCTGCAGGATGGCCACGTGCAGGCGCTGGCCATGCCGGCGCCGGTCAACAGCGCGCTGCGCGACGCTGGCGGCGGCATCTGGATGGCCGGCCCGGCGGGCATCTGGCGTTCGAACGGCACGCAGTTGACGTTCGTCGCCGGCCTGCCGCCCGGCGCCACCGGCCAGGCGCCGGTGCGCGCGATGGCGCGCGATGCGCAAGGCGTGCTGTGGGTCTCGATCAACAAGGTCGGCCTGTTCCGGCTCGAGGCGCACGGGTGGGCGAGGGCGCCGGTGGCGCCGGGCCGCGACAGCCAGCGCATGCCGGTCAGCGCGCTGGCCGCGCCCGACGGCTGGCTGTGGTTCGGCTACCGCGACGGCCTGCTCGAAGCGCGCCGCGGCGGGCAAACGCTACGCTGGAACGCGTCCGAAAGTCTCGACCTCGGCCACGTCACCGCGCTGGCCCACCATGCCGGCCGCACCTGGGTCGGCGGCCAGCATGGCCTGGCCTATGTGGAAGCGGGCCGCCTGCGCCGCCTGCCGCTGCCGGACGACGGCGTGTTCGACAACATCTATGCCATCGTCCCGGTGCCAGGGGCCGACGGTCGCGAGGTCGACCTGTGGCTGCATGCCCGGGCGGGTATCTTCCAGATCGGCGCCGCCGAACTGCGGCGCGCCGCCGCCACGCCCGGCCATCGTCTGCGCTACCGCTCCTTCGACGCCCTGGGAGGCCTGGCGAACGACCCGCACCAGATACTGCCCTTGCCGACCGCCGTGCGCGCCGCCGATGGCCGGCTGTGGTTCTCGACGGGCGGCGGCGTGGTGTCGCTCGATCCGGCGCGCCTGCCGCCGGCCGAACCGGGACCGGCGGTCGAGATCGAGGCCGTCAGCGTCGACGGCGCCAGGCTCGCGTCCGATGCGCCGCTCAGCCTCGGGGCGGGAGTGCAACGCATCGCCATCGACTACACGGCGCCGAGCCTGGCCGCGCCGGAGCGCCTGAGCTTCCGCTACCGGCTGGACGGCTTCGATACCGACTGGGTGGACGCCGGCCGCGCGCGCCAGGCCATCTATACCGGGCTGGCGCCGGGCGCCTACGTTTTTCGCGTCATTGCCCTGAACAAGGATGGCGTGCCGAGCCCGCGCGAGGCCGTGCTGGTGCTGCGCGTCGCGCGCGCCTTCTACCGCCATCCGCTGTTCCTCGCGGCGGCCGGCCTGCTTCTGCTCGCGGCCTTGCGGATGGTTTACCGGACCACCGCGCGGCGCGCGGCAGAGCGCGTGCGCGACCGCCTGCAGGAGCGCCACCGCGAACGCGAACGCATCGCGCGCGAGCTGCACGACACCTTGCTGCAGGGCGTGCATGGACTGGTGCTGCGCTTCCAGGCGGCGGCCGACGTGCTGCCTCCCGGCGCCCCCGCCCGGGCGCAGCTGGAGCAGGCGCTGGCGCGCGCCGACCAGGTGCTGGTCGAAGGGCGTGACCGCGTGCGCGCGCTGCGCGGCGGGCCGCTCGACGTGCGCGAGCTGCACGAGGCGCTGGCGGCGGCGGGCGAGGAACTGGCCTCGCAGTGGGCTTGCGGCTTCGCGTTTACGGTTGGAGGAACGGTCAGGCGCCTGCAGCCGGCCATCCTGGACGAGGTCTACCGGATCGGACACGAGGCGCTGCGCAACGCCTTCGCCCATGCCCGGGCGGCGCAGGTGACGGTGGACGTGGCCTACCGGCGCGGCGCCTTCGTGCTGACGGTGGCGGACGACGGCTGCGGCATCGACCCGTCCTGGCTCGAGGAGCACGGCCGGCCCGACCACTGGGGCTTGCGCGGCATGCGCGAACGCGCCGAGCGCATGGGCGCCAGGCTGGACATCCATAGCGGCGCGGTGCCGGGCGGTGCGATGGGCGGGCGCGGCACGCGGGTCGTGCTGGCGCTGCCGGCGCGCACAGCCTACAGGCGCCGCCCGTTCTGGCGGCGGGGCTGGCTGCGCGGCGCCTGAGCCGTCGAAGCCCGATCCTCCGGGATGGTTAACAGGTAAGCCAGGCGAGGATGAGCGAACACAGCTCGTCTGAGGCGGTCTGTTCGGTCACGTGTTCGCGCACCATGGCGTCCGACAGCGCCTCGGCCGCGCCGATGATGGCGATGCAGCGGCGCTGCACGACGTCGCCGGGCAGGCTCGACACCGGCGCCAGGGCGGCATGGAAGAAGTCCACATAGCCGTCGAGCATCTGCTGCCGGCAAGCCTGCATCCGGGCATCGCCCCGCATCGCGGCGCCGATCGCATGCCATTCCGGCCCGAGCGCGGCATGGCAGGCCATGTAGGCGTCCGACACGACGCGGGCGATGTCGGACAGGACAGGCGACGTTTCGGTAAGCACCGCTGCGACCGCGGCCAGGCGGCGCTCGTTGATTTCACGATACAGGGCGATGAGCAGGCCCGAACGGGTCTCGAAATGGCTGTAGGCGATCGGCTTGCTCACGCCGGCATGGCGGGCCAGCTCGCCCAGGGTCAGCGCATCGGTGCCGCATTCGCGCACGATGGCGTGCGCATGATCGAGCAGCTGCGCCCTGCGGTCGGCCCTCGGTAACTTGTTCGTCAACTATTGTCCTTCGCTTGACGGCATGCGCAGCGCGCGTATAGTTGCTACCAACGGTTGCTACCAACGGTAACTTACCATTGGTAGCTAACACGTCGGCCTGACGCGCGTTGTTCTTGCGGGTATTGTGACAGAAACTGCGCGCCCCGCCGACTCTACGAAGAGAGGTCAGTCATGTCGTCGATGTCACGCAAACTTCATTCTTCCACGCCGCAGTCCGGTGCGCCGCCATCCCGCGCCAGAAGATCCGTGCTGCTGGCGTCCTCCGTGGCCGGCCTGGGCCTGGCCGCTCCGGCCCTGGCGACGCTCCAGCGTCCCGCTGCGCCGCCCCTGCGCCGGCACAGGCTGAGCATCAACGGTGAATCGTTCCACGTACTCGAGCAGGGAGAGGGGCCGGCGGTGCTGTTCTGCCATGGGTTTCCCGATACCGCCGAGACCTGGCGCAGCCAGATGCGCGCCGTGGCCGAGGCGGGCTACCGCGCGCTGGCGCTCGACATGCGCGGTTTCGGCGAGAGCTTTGCGCCGCCCGATGCCAGCCAGTACACCTCGCTGCACATCGTCGGCGACCTGGTCGGTGTGCTGGACGCCCTGAAGATCGAGCGCGCGGTCATCGTCGGCCACGACTGGGGCGCCGACCATGCCCAGCGTGCGGCCCTGCTGCGGCCCGACCGTTTCCACGCGCTGGTCAGCATCAGCATCCCGTACGCTCCGCGCGGCGACGTCGATACCTGGAGCGACTTGCGCAACAAGGGGCTGGGCGAACGCTACTATGCGCTGGACTGGATCAAGCCCGGGCGCGAGACCTTGTTCGCTCCCGCATCGCAATCGATCCCCGCGATCCTGTACTGGCTATCGGCCAGCCCGCCGCCCGGACAGCGCTGGGATCCGGTCGATCCGGCGCGCGGCATGCTGCGCCCGGCGCCGGTGGCCGCGCCGCCATGGGCCGATCCGGCCTATGTGTGGCACACGGTGCGCGCCTTCGAGAAGAGCGGCTTTCGCGGCGGCTTGAATTACTACCGGGCCTTGCCCCTCAGTTTCGATCTGATGTCGGCCTTCAGGCATGCCGCGATCCGCCAGCCCTCGCTCTATGTCTGGGGCGCGGCCGACGGCCTGTGCCGGTTTTTCCACCCGACGACGCCGTCGCTGGAGGAGCTGCGGCGCTTCCAGCCCCGGCTGGTAAAGCAGGTGCGGCTGGAAGACGTCGGGCACTGGGTCCAGCACGAGGCGGCGCAGCGCCTGAACGAGGAACTCATCGGCTTCCTGCAAGGGCTGGACGCCGGCTGATAACGACGCTGTGCGCGACGGCCTCCGCGGGATATGGCGAGGCGGGGGCAGGCCATTGGCGGGAGTGCGCCGCCCGCCCCGATCTGCTATCTTCGCCGGCATCGAAGGAAAGGAATCCGGATGCATTCGAGCGCGACGAACACGTTTCTGGCCTTGGCCTTGACCTTGGCCGTGGCCCTGGCACCGCCAGCCCCGGCGCACGCGGCCCCGCCCGACGCGCAGCCGGTGCACATGATCGTGCCGCTCGCCCCCGGGACCACCGCCGACCTCGCGGCGCGCCTCATCGGCCGCCATTTTTCACAGGCGCTGGGCCGGCCGGTGGTGGTCGAGAACCAGCCCGCCGCCTCCGGCGTGCCGGCGACCGCGCAGATCGTGCGCGGGGCCAGGGATGGATCGGTGCTGGGCATGGTCGCCTCGAACCACGTCATCAATCGCGCCATGGGCAAGGCGCTGCCGTTCGATCCGCTCACCGGCGTGGCGCCGATCACCGTGATCGGCAGCTTTCCGCTGGTGCTGGTGGCGATTCCCTCCTTGCCGGTGCAAGGCGCGCAAGACCTGATCGCACTGGCCAGGGCGCGGCCGGGCGTGCTCAACTACGGCTCCGGCGGCGCCGGCAGCCTGCTGCACCTGGCCGTCGAACTGCTGCGCGCCGAGGCGGGCGGCTTCGACGTCCAGCACGTGCCCTATAACGGCACGGCGCAGATGACCGCCGACCTGCTGCGCAAGCAGGTGCAGTTCGGCTTCCTGTCGGTGACGGTGGCGACGCCCCTGATCCGCAGCGGCAAGCTGCGCGCGCTGGGCGTGTCGACCCGGGAGCGCTCGGCCTTCCTGCCGGGCGTGCCGACGCTGGCCGAGCAGGGCTTGCCGGGCTATAGCTTCGACGCCTGGCTGGCGCTGGTGGCGCCGGCCGGCCTGCCGCCGCAACTGGTGGCGCGCTACCATGCGCTGGCGCGCGAGGCGCTGGCCGCGACCGAGGTGCGGGATGCGCTGGCGCGGCAGGGGATGACGTTCATCGGCAACAGCCCGGCGCAGGCGGCCACCTTCCTGGCGTCCGAACTGGACAAGCATACGGCGCTGGTCAGGCAGTCCGGGGCGGCGCTGGAGTAGCGGACCATCGTGCATCCGGCCGGGACGGCGCAGCGTAACTATCCGGGAACGCTGCACCCCCTCCCACTTCCATGGAAAGCACGATGAACAAGCCATCCCGACACGTCGCTCACGCCAATGAGGCCGCGCACCCGGTCCTGCTGTATTCCTGCCTGAGCGCCCTCACGACCCTGCTGGCGGCGCTGGTGCTGGCCGCCGCCAGCTCCAGCGCGAGCGCACAGACCGACGCCACCGCTACCGCGAGCGCCCGTCCGCCGCGCTACGAAACCCTGCCCGCGGTGCCGCCGCTGCCGGCGCTGGCCGAGCAGGGCCACGTCGAGCATGCGGGCGCGCGCATCTGGTATGGCATCGTGGGCCATGGCTCGCCCGTGATCCTGCTGCATGGCGGCCGCGCCAGCAGCCTGGGCTGGGGGCACCAGGTGCGCGCGCTGGTGGCGCGCAAGCATCGCGTGATCCTGGTCGACAGCCGCGGCCATGGCCGCAGCACCCTGGGCGAGCAGCCGCTGTCGTATGCCTTGATGGCGCAGGACGTCGCGGCGGTGATGGACCGGCTCAAGCTGCGCCGCGCCGCGGTGGCCGGCTGGAGCGACGGCGCCATCGTCGGCCTGGAACTGTCGATGCGCCAGCCGCAGCGCGTGAGCCGGCTGTTCGCCTTCGGCCCCAACGTCAACCAGCGCCACATCGAGGCGCCGCTGCCGTCGCCGGTGCTGCCGCTGATCGGCCCGCGCCTGCGCGCCGACTACGAGGCCATCGCCCCCGATCCGCAGGGCTTCATGCGGCTGGGCGATGCGGTGGCGGCGATGCAGGCCAGGGAGCCCGACTACACCGACGCCCAGCTGGCGGCGCTGCGCGGCCCGGCGATCGCGATCGCGGCGGCCGACCACGATGAATTCATCACCATGCGCCACTTCAAGTACGCGGCCGCCGTCATCCCCGGCGCGCGCCTGCTCGTGCTGCGCAAGGTCAGCCACTTCGCACCTTGGCAGGATCCGGCCGGCTTCAACGAAGCCCTGCTCGACTTCCTCAATCACTGACCCGGCCGGAGGATATGCGATGAACAATCCGCAGCTCGACCGCACGCTGGACCCCAGCCTTTTCAGCTGGGTGGCGTCGGCGAACGCCCCGGACACCGACTTCCCGATCCAGAACCTGCCGTTCGGGCGCTTCCGGCGCAAGGGCGAACTGGCCTGGCATATCGGCGTCGCCATCGGCGACCAGGTGCTCGACCTCGAACGCGCCGGCCTGCTGGCGGACGCCGACATGAACCGCTTGATGGGACAGGGAAGGGCGGCGCGCGAGGCGCTGCGCAACGCCGTCTCGCGTGGCCTGGCCGAGGGCAGCGCCAAGCGCGAAGCCTGGCTGGCGCGCGCCGCCCTGGTGGCCCAGGCCGATGTCGAGCTGGGGCTGCCGTGCGCGATCGGCGACTACACCGACTTCTATACCGGCATCCACCATGCGACCGCGGTCGGACGGATGGTCTTTCCCGACAGTCCACTCGGTTCCAATTACAAGTGGGTGCCGCTGGCCTATCACGGCCGCGCCTCGTCGATCGGCGTCTCCGGCCAGCGCTTCCACCGTCCGCACGGCCAGGCGCTGGCCCCGGGCGCACCTGCAATCGAGCCGGTACTGGGCCCGTCGACCTGCGTCGATTTCGAGCTTGAACTCGGCGCCTTCATCGGCAAGCCGAATGCGTCCGGGGCCCGGGTCGCGATCGGCGACGCCGAGGAACACCTGTTCGGCTTCACCCTGCTCAACGACTGGAGCGCGCGCGACATCCAGGCCTGGGAATACCATCCGCTCGGGCCTTTCCTGTCGAAGAGCTTCGCCACCACCATCTCGCCCTGGATCGTCACGCCGGAGGCGCTGGCGCCGTTTCGCGCGCCGTCGTTGCGGCCCGAAGGCGACCCCGCGCCGCTGCCGTATCTCGACTCCGCGCGCAACCGCGAGCTTGGCGCGATCGACATCACCCTTGAGGTATGGCTCCAGAGCGCGGCCATGGCGCGCGCCGGCCTGCCGCCCGAACGCCTGATGCGGTCGAACTACCGCGACGCCTATTGGACCGTGGCGCAGATGATTGCCCACCATGCGGTGGGCGGCTGCAAGCTGCGCAGCGGCGACCTGCTCGGCACCGGCACCCTGTCCGGACCGCAGCCGGAGCAGGGCGGTTCGCTGCTCGAGCTGGGCGCCGCCGGACGGCGCTCGCTGGCGCTGTCGAATGGCGAGACGCGCCGCTGGCTCGCGGATGGCGACACCGTCATCCTGCGCGGCTTCTGCGAGCGGCCGGGCTACCGGCGCATCGGGTTCGGCGCATGCGCCGGGACCGTGCTGGCGGCCATGCCGATGGCGCGTGCCTGCGCCGCGCGCTGACCCCCAATCGTTTCAGCGGCCCGGACGCGGCTTGCCGATATTATTGAGAATGGGATATCATTATCGAATTCCTGTGATACTCCGAGTTCCCCGATAATGAAAATAAAGCTGCTCCCCCTGGCGCTGGGCCTGTCCGGCCTCGCGCCCGCCGTCCATGCCGCCGACCCCGCCATCGTGATGGGCGAGGTGCGCGTCAGCGCCCAGCGCGATGCCGGCGCGCTGCGCTCGAGCACCGTCCTGACCTCGGTCGACGTGCTCGGCGCCGACAAGATCGAGGACAAGAACGTGACCAATAGCTGGGAGCTGGTCGGCCAGCTGCCCGGCATCCAGCTCACCGAAACCCGCATGGGCGCCGAGTCGGGCAAGGTGACTTTCCGCGCCTTCAATGGCGAGGGCTATATCAACGGCATCAAGGTGCTGATCGACGGCATTCCGAGCAACGTCAACAGCGGCAACCAGCGCTTCATCGACATGATCTTCCCGCTGGAAGTCGACTATATCGAGGTGGTGCGCGGCACCAATGACCCGCGCTACGGCCTGCATAATATCGGCGGCAACATCAACTTCGGCACGCGCCAGGGCGGCAACTACCTCGACGGCCGCTTCACGGTCGGCAGCTTCAATACCCGCGAGGCCCAGCTGGCCTACGGCAAGGAAGCTGACGGCTTTTCGCAGAACTATTTCCTGGCCAAACAGGATACCGACAGCTACCGCCGCAATCACGGCGATTCCGACAAGTACTCGGTGGGCGGCAAGTGGTTCCTGACCTCGAAGGACAAGTCGCTGACCGGCGGCGTGATCCTGCGCACCTACCGCCACGACGCCGACGAGCCTGGCTTCCTGACGGCCGCGGAGCTGGCCCAGGACCGGCGCCAGTCGCCGGCCAAGAATGCCAACGACTTCACCGAGCGCGACATGCACCATGCGAGCGCGCACCTGGACTGGCAGATCTCGCCAAATGCCTTCCTCAGTAACAAGCTGTACTACAACGAGTACAAGGACGACCGCCGCGTCACCTTCACCAGCAACCCGGCCGGCCACGCCCCGCGCCAGCGCCGCCTGTGGGACGAGCAGCAGCTCGGCTTCATGAGCACGCTGACCTGGCGCGCCAGCGAGCGTGTGACGGTCGATGGCGGCGTCAACACCGAGCGCCAGGACAATGGCTACAAGCGCCAGCGCTATCTGTACGCGCTGCCGAGCGATTTCAGTACCCCGGCCGCGATCCAGAACGACGACCGCTACAAGCTCAACAACGTCGGCGCCTATGTGCAGGCGGTCATCAAGGCCACCGACACCCTGAGGATCGTTCCGGGCTACCGCGTCGACCGCTTCACGGGCAGCAGCTCGCTGCCGGGCGTGGCAGGGGCCGGCCAGACCGCCGGCTTGCAGGACTATGGCTGGATCAAGCAGCCCAAGTTCAGCATGGTGTACAGCCCGGCCAAGGACGTGAGCGTGTATGGCAACTGGGGACGCACCTTCCAGATTCTCACCGGCTCGGTCGGCCCGGCCTATCTGGTGCCGGGCCAGGCGCCGTTCGACGCCTCGGTCAATACCGGCAAGGAAGTCGGCATCAAGCTGAAAGCCAGTGCGCGCAGCGACCTGCGCCTGGCGATCTGGCGCCAGGATGCGACCGGCGAAGTGGCGAATATGCCGGCCACCGGCACCACGGTCGGCCTGGGCGAGACGCGGCGCGAAGGCATCGACCTGCAATTGTCGGGCAAGGTCACGGACAAGCTCGAGCTGTGGGCCTCGCATTCGCTGCAAAAGGCCGAAGTGGTCAGTGCCTTTGCCGCCGACGGCGTGTCGCTCGCGGGCAAGGAAGTATTCTCAACGCCGCGCCACATCAGCAATGTGGGCCTTGACTACCACCCGTCCGCGCGCTGGCACTTCGGCCTGCAGGGCCGGGCCCAGGGCAATTACTTCATTGATAGCCCGAACGAGCTGGGCAAGTACGGCGGCTTTGTGCTGTTCGACGCCAATGTGCGCTACGCAATTACGCCGCGTGTGAGCGTCGACGTGCAGGTCAAGAATATCGCGGACCGCCGCTATGAATACGCGTGGTACGACAATTTCTTCTGGCCAGCGAGTCAGGCGCAGCCGATGTATTCGTCGGGCAATGGCCGGGCGGCGTATGTGTCGCTGAACGTGAAACTGTAGTTCCAGAACTTGCATTCAGCCGGCGGATCGATTCCTTCGCCAGCCTAAAAACGTCGTCCCCGCGCAGGCGGGGACCCAAGTATTTATACGAACCACTTAACAAAAATTAAGTGGCTACGCATGTAAGCTTGGGTCCCCGCCTGCGCGGGGACGACGTTGTTGCGCGGGGACGACGTTGTTGCGCGGGGACGACGTTGTTGCGCGGGCAGTAGCGACGCGCCTGGTGCAGTGCTTGTTAGCCGACCTGGCTGCCCAGGGCCGCCTCGTAGCGGCGTTCGACTTCGGCCCAGTTGATGATGTTGAAGAAGGCCGCGATATAGTCAGGGCGCTTGTTCTGGTATTGCAGGTAATAGGCGTGTTCCCACACGTCCAGGCCCAGGATCGGCGTGCCGCCCGACATGCCGGCAAACTCGCCCATCAGCGGATTGTCCTGGTTGGCGCTGCTTTCGACCAGCAGCTTGCCGTCCTTGCCCAGGGTCAGCCAGGCCCAGCCGCTACCGAAGCGGGTTTGCGCGGCCTTGGTGAAGGCGTCCTTGAAACGGTCGAAGCCGCCCAGATCGTCCTCGATGGCCTTGGCCACCTTGCCGGAAGGCTGGCCGCCATCCGGGCTCAGCACGGTCCAGAACAGCGCGTGGTTGGCGTGGCCGCCGCCGTTGTTGCGCACCACGTTCTGGATGTTCTGCGGCAGCGCGCCGATATTGCCGATCAGTTCTTCAACCGGCACCTCGGCCACGCTGGCCTCGGCCAGGGCGTTGTTGACGTTGGTGATATAGGTCTGGTGGTGCTTGGTGTGATGGATTTCCATCGTGCGCGCATCGAAATGCGGCTCGAGGGCATCGTAGGCGTACGGCAGTGGCGGCAGTGCATAAGGCATGATCATTCTCCGTTCAGATGGTTGGGAACACTGTTCCGGCATGAAACGTTGCACCGGGACCGGTCGGTCCCGCGGTTTGCATGGTCAGGTCGTATTACACAACCTCAAGCGTGCTTGAGGTCAAGTGGAATGCGCGACCCTCTCGATCGCGCCGTTCCGGCGACGTGCCATGCGGGCAAAACCGGCAAGAAGGACGGGGCGCGCGAACGCGACCCCAGGGACAACTCACCGGGCGCCTGGTCTTGTCCAGAATACCAGCATCCCGAGGATGCTGGCGCGCCAGGTGAGCGTGAAGGCGATCGTCAGCGTGGCGCCGGCCAGCGCCATGAACCATACCAGCACCGCGATCGATGGCGAATCCACCGTCAGGCAGAGGACCAGCGACAGCAGCAGGCTTGCTGCGCCGCCCAGGCGCAGGGTCTTGGCCAGGGCCGGGGGGAGAGGCGCCGCACCCCTTGCCTGGGTCCAGTGCACGTCCATCGACAGGGCGAACCAGCCCATGCCGGCCAGGGAGGCCAGCAGGGCCAACAGCAGGAGCAGCGCATCAGGCATGACCGGCCTCCAGGGTCACGTTCTTGACCGCCAGCGGGCGCGCTTCGCGCTGGCGCAGCTTGCGCGCGGCCAGCACCGCCAGCACGGCGCCGGTGAGCATGAACAGGTCGGCGCCGGCCACCGGCCAGTAGCCGGAAGCGATGGTGCGCAGCAGGTGGTCGCCGGTGGTGATCCAGTTGAGCACCGGCGCCGTCACTGCCAGCACGGCGACTGCCAGGCATTGCTCGCGCCAGGCCGGGGCCAGGCGGCCATCGGCGACGGCGGCGGTGCGCCAGAAGGCGTGCGCGCCGGCCACGATCCAGCTACCCCAGAACAGGTATTTCTCCATCGCGCCGCGCAGCGGCCAGCCGGCCGGCATGACGTCGGGCAGCAGGCGGTTGGCGATCAGCATGCACAGGGTGGCCACCAGCATGCCGGTGACGACCGTGACCGACATCGCGTCGACCACGCGCGCGCCGCTCACGCCCTGCTTGGCATGCTGCCGCTTGCGTTTCTCGACGAAGAAGAACAGGCCGGTGGCGATGCAGGCCGCGCCCGACAGGCCGCCCAGCACGTACAGCCAGCGCAGCAGCCAGTGCTTGAAGTGCTGCAGGTGCAGGCCGGTCAGGAACTCATTGATGCGCGCCACCACGGTCGGCGGCGGGTCCTCGCGCAGCAGCTCGCCGGTGGAGGCCTTGAAGTGGATGCCTTCGCCGGTCAGCTGCACGCGGTCGGTGCCGGCGCGGTACACGCTGACATAGCTGTTGGCGTCGCCCACGTGCTGGATGTTCAGGTAGCCGACGTCGCCGGCCATGCCCTTGGCGGCCCAGCGGCGCTGGGCTTCGGCCACCATGGCGTCGACCGAGGCGATCGGGGCCGCCACGCCGGCGCGGTCGTGCGGCAGGCCGGTTTCCTTCGATTCCATCAGTTCGTGGCGGTCGTGCAGCGGGGTCAGCTGGGTATGCGTGACGGGGAAATAGATGTAGGCGAAGATCACCAGGCCGGTGAAGGCGAAGAAGAAGTGGAAGGGCAGGGCCACGACGCCGGTCAGGTTGTGCAGGTCGAGCATGCTGCGCTGGGTGCTCTTCTTCGGACGGAAGGTGAACAGTTCGCGGAAAATCTTGCGGTGCATGATGACGCCGGTGACCAGGGCCATCAGCATCATGAGGGCCGAGAAGCCCACGATCCAGTAGCCGACGTTCTTCCAGTCGAAGGTCAGGCTGTAGTGCAGGGGATAGAAGAATTCGCTGCCGATCTTGAGGCGATCCACTGGCAGGGCATCTCCCGTGCGCGGGTCGACCGTGCGGTTGGCCCAGATCGCCGTTTCGTGGTCCTTAGCGTTCGGCACTTCGTAGCCGGCGAACAGCAGCAGCACCGGATCGCGGTGGGTGGTATAGGCGCCCCAGCTGCGCGGCGTGTCGAAATGGGCCGGCAGCGGGCCGTTGGCCAGTGGCGCCGTCATGGCGCGGGCGGCGGCGTCGGGCTGCATCTCCTTGAAGATCGGCGCCAGCATCTTGTCGAACGACGGCATCGGCTGCGGTTCGTAGCGGGTGTCGGGGATGGCCCAGCGGTCGATTTCGCGGTCGAACACGGACAGCGAGCCGAAGAAGAACACGACCATCAGCACCAGGCCCAGCGCCAGGCCGAACCAGGTGTGCAGCCAGGCCATCGTGTGGCGGAAGTTAGGGAACATATCAGACTCCCGACGCGATGATCAGGCTCTGCAGCCACCAGGCCACCGCGCTCATCAGCGCGCCGCCGCCTACCAGCACCAGCGCTACCTTGCGCAATCCCTGGGTGGCGAAGGCCACCAGGAAGGCGGTCAGGAAGACCAGGAAACCGATGATGTAGGACAGGTGCTCGGCATCGTGGAATTCCATGCCGAGGCTGTACAGCAGGGCGATGCCCAGGGCGACGACGCCCCAGGTGAAGGCGTAGCCGCCGAGGATGGCCACCGCGGTGCGCGTGGCGATGTGGCGGGGCGTGAGAGTCAGTGAGGTCATGGGCGCGCTGGTTGGGCGTGGCAGAATGAAAAGCTGTAAATGCGACAGCAAATGATAATCATTCTCATGATAGATGCATCACGCCGCCTTGACAAGCAATCGCGCCGATTTTGAACACGGCCGTGGCAGGCAGGCGTCGGACGCCTTGCGCGTCGCGAGCCGGGCGCATGACTGTATTGACTAGCGCAGTGCCTGGGCCTCGCGCTGGCTGGCGAGCGGGCGAATCTCGGTGCTTTGCTGTATGGTATTGCGCCAGCCATCCGGTCCCAGCACCCACATGCGCACGAACCGTCCGCGCAGCCGGCTGGCGCCTTGCATCTCGGCCCGGAAGCGCCCGGTGACGAGCGCCGCGCGGCCATTGTCGAGCAGCCTGATTTCCATATCGTCGACTTCGTAGGAACGGAATTCGAACTCATCGCGGCTCAGGAGTTGCAGGAATTCGGTCTTGGTGCGGGCGCGGCCGCCCGTCTCGACGTGGTAGTAGTCGCCGCTGATCAGCTTGCGCAACGAGGCCACGTCGCGGCTGGCGACGGCCTGGGCGCGGTGCTGCTCGGCCGCGCGCAGCGCCGCCAGGTCGCCTGAGGTCGCGCCGCTACTTGCCGTGCTGGCAGTGGCGGCCCTTGGTACGCCGGGCTGGCGAAGCTGCTCCATGCTGGCGGTGGCCTGGGAGGCGGCCAGACAAAGCAGGGCGGACGGCAGGAGGGGCAGAAAGCGCATGGTCGGCATCAGAGTGGTGGCATTCGCAAGTATATAAATACTTGCAAGTAAGTATGTAACAAAGTTTTTCAGCGTTGTGACATGGGACCCGCTGCGCGTGGTGTGCGAAGGAGCTTCCTTCCTCGTCGTAACAGGATTAGGATGTGAACATGGCGTGCGGCCTGCGCCGCATGCCGGCTACCCAAATCCAGGAGATCACCATGCATACCGCAGATTCACAGGACGTCCCCGCGGACAGGAACACGCTGCGCATCGACCTGCTGCGGGTCGGCCTGGCGACCGCGATGATTCTCCTGGCGCCGTTGGTCGCCATGCAATTCACGCGTCAAGTGGCGTGGACTGGCGGCGATTTCGCCGCCGCCGCACTGCTGCTGGCCGGTGCCGGGCTGGCCTGCTTGCGTACCGCGCGCCGGGCGGCGCGCTGGCGGCCATGGCAGCGGGTCGCCGCCGTCGGCGCGCTGGCGCTGGTCTTCGCCGCGCTGTGGGTGGAGTTGGCGGTCGGTGTCTTCTTCGGTTTGGGCAGCTGACGGGTAGCTGACGGGGCGCTGGCCCGGGCGCAAGCGCCGCGCGCTCTCGCTGGAAGCTGTCGAAACAGTTTCCTAGCGCAGCCGCAGCTCCTCGAACCGGAAGGGCTGGGCGATGAACACCGTATTGCAGACTGTGCTCGGGTAGATATAGTCGAAGGCGACCCTGCCCGCGCTGTCGACCGCCACCAGCCGCGCCTGGGTACGTTGCTCCAGCGACGAATAGGCTACCAGGTATTGCCCTGGCGCCCCTTCATACGCTGACGAACAGATGTCTGACAGTAATTCGCGGTCGGCATCCCAGGTCCAGACTTCGCGCGCCGTGCGTGCGTTTTCATCGATCGCATAACGCGACGGCGTGCTGTAGCTGCGGTTCTGGCCGGCCGGTGCGCCCGGAGGTTGTTCTGCGCTGGCCAGCCCGTTATTGAACAGCAGCAGTTCGCGGTTGGGCGCGACCGACAGCGAGTGCTGGCCGATCGGCACCTTGCCTTCGGTGACGCGCAGGGCCAGCGCGCGTAGCGTCGGATAGTTGACGTACCAGTGCTTGGTGGTGTCGCCCAGCAGCCAGCGGATGGCGCCCGTGTCGTAGTCGAGCTTGACGACGAAATTCTCGCGGCTCGAGATCAGCAGCGAATTGTCGTGGGCATCGTAGATGGCCGAGTTCATGTGGAACCAGTCGATGCCGTCGCGCACGAAGGTGTCGGGATTGTCGCCGCCGGCGCGCATCGTCGCGCGGAAGATCTGGCCCAGGTCCCATTCCTTGAGCACCCGCCCCGAGATGTCGATCTCGGCCACGATCGACTCCACCAGCCGCACATTGCCGACCAGGGCGTCGAGTTCGGCCAGGAAGCCGGTCTTGCCGTGCGCCAAGTCATGGTGGAAGTTGGTGAAGCGCGCGTCGTCGAGCCGGCTGCTGCGCACGCTGCCGTCGACGTCGACCTGGTGCAGCAACGGAGCGTCCGGGTCGCCCACATAGAACGCGTCGTCGCCGAACAGCGAGGAGATTGAACTGCCGGGCGCGCTGCCGGCCCAGCGGATCTGGCCGTCGCTGTCGAGGATGACCGGCGTCGTGACGCCGTTCTTGATCAGCATGTATTCGATACCGGGCGAGCCCGCCCCTCGCGCGGTGCGCACCTCGGGCGTGGCATAGACCGTGGCCGGGCCGGTGTAGGGGCCGGTGGCCACCGCCACCTGCGTCACGTGGGTCGATCCGTCGCGAAAGCGTGTCGTGAGCGTGAGCTCGTTGCGGTGGTTGGCATACAGGCCGAAGACGGGGACGGCGATGCGCTTGCCGGAAGCATCCCAGGCCGCGCGCCGTCCGAGCCAGGCGTGGTCGTAGGTGACCGCAACCGGCCGCGAATGTGAACCCGGACGGCCGGCGATCGTGTAGTGCACGCTGTCGAGGTGGGCGAAGTTGTCCAGCGTATAGCTCAGCTGCGCCACGAAAGGCGTGGCGCCGGCCGACTGGGCGATGGCGCCGATCCCCGCGCGCTCGGCCTGGGTCTTGTCGTCGTCGCTGCCGCAGGCGGACAACAGGATGGTTATCAGTATCCAGAGCAAAAGCGTGGCTGGCGACTTCATGCTTTCTCCCGCGGGTCGGTGCCGAATCCTCGAAGCGAGGCCCAGCTCTCGTTGTATCCCCTTCGGCGGACCCGTGCCTGCGACCGGCGCAAGTCGGTTGCGCGAACTAAATACGAAACGCTTGACCTTCCCACCATGGGAAGGACTATCCTCTCGGTATGGATTCGAGGAACAAGCAAATGAACAACACTGTCCTGATCATCGATGGCATGACCTGCGCCTCGTGCGTGGCGCGGGTCGAGAAGGCGCTGCGCGCGGTGCCGGGCGTGAGCGGCGCCAGCGTCAACCTGGCCACCGAGAAGGCCAGCGTGCAGGGCGGGGCCGCGCCGGATGCCCTGGCGGCCGCCGTGCGCGCAGCCGGCTACGAAGCTGGCATCGAACTGCCCGACGCCACCGGCGCGGCCCCCGCCCGGCGCAAGGAAAAGGGCGCGCTGCCTGCCTGGTGGCCGGTGGCCGCCGCCATGCTGCTCTGCCTGCCGCTGGTGCTGCCGATGCTGGCCGCACCGTTCGGTCATGACGTGATGCTGCCCGGCTGGCTGCAGCTGGCCCTGGCCACGCCGGTCCAGTTCTGGCTCGGCGCGCGCTTCTACCGCGCCGGCTGGAAGGCTTTGCGCGCCGGCAGCGGCAATATGGACTTGCTGGTGGCGCTCGGCACCAGCGCCGCCTATGGCCTGTCGGTCTACCTGCTCCTGAGCGCGGACGCACATGGTGTCCATGCCAATTCCCAGCTGCACCTGTATTTCGAAACCTCGGCGGTCGTGATCGCCCTGGTCCTGCTCGGCAAGTGGCTGGAAGGCCGCGCCAAGCGCCAGACCCTGGCGGCGCTCGACGCACTGGGCCGCCTGCGGCCCGACGAGGCGCTGGTGCGGCGCGCTGGCAAGGACGTGCGGGTGGCGCTGGCCGCGCTGCGCGTGGGCGAGCTGATGGTGGTCAAGCCCGGCGCGCGGGTGCCGGCCGACGGCGTCGTGGTCGACGGCCGCAGTCACCTGGACGAGTCGCTGCTGACCGGCGAGAGCCTGCCGGTGGCCAAAGAACCGGGTGAGCGGGTGGCCGGCGGCGCCGTCAATGCCGACGGCCTGCTGCTGGTCGAGGCGACGGCGGTCGGCGCGGCGACGATGCTGTCGCAGATCATCCGCATGGTCGAGGATGCGCAGGCGGTCAAGGCGCCGATCCAGCGCCTGGTGGACCGGGTCAGCGCGGTGTTCGTGCCGGTCGTGCTCGCGATCGCGCTGGCGACCCTGCTGGGCTGGGGCCTGGCGGGTGGCGACTGGCAGGCGGCCGTGCTCAATGCGGTGGCGGTGCTGGTGATCGCTTGCCCTTGCGCGCTGGGGCTGGCCACGCCCACCGCGGTCATGGTCGGCACTGGCGCGGCAGCCCGCCACGGCATCCTGATCAAGGACGCGGAGGCGCTGGAAACCGCGCATGCGCTGGACGTCGTCGTGTTCGACAAGACGGGCACCCTGACCGAGGGCAAGCCGCAGCTGCTGGCCCATGAAGGAGCCGATCCGGCGCGGCTGCTGGCGCTGGCCGCCAGCGTGCAGCAGGGTAGTTCCCACCCGCTGGCGGGCGCCGTGCTCGAGGAAGCGGCGCGCCAGGGACTGGCGCTGCCAGCGGCCAGTGCCGCGCGCGCACTGCCGGGCCGCGGCGTCGAGGCCGAGGTCGACGGCGCCACCATCGTGCTCGGCAACCGGCGCCTGATGGATGAACTGGGCGTGCCAGCTGCGGGTGGCGAGCAGCATGAAGCGGCCGGCCGCACCGTGTCCTGGCTGGCCGTGCGCAGGGACGGCCGGGTGCAGGTGCTGGGCCTGCTCGCCTTTGGCGACCGCATCAAGCCGGGCGCCCCAAGCGCCATCGCGCGTCTGAAGACGGCCGGCATCGAGCCGGTCCTGCTCAGCGGCGACAGCCTGGGCGCCGCGCGCACGGTGGCGCAGGCGCTCGGTATCGAACGCGTGCATGCCGAGGTGCTGCCGTTTGATAAGGCGCAGGTGGTCGCAGGCTTGCGCCAGGAGGGGCGCAAGGTGGCGATGGTCGGCGACGGCATCAACGACGCGCCGGCGCTGGCGGCGGCCGACGTGGGCATGGCGATGGCGACCGGCACCGACGTCGCCATGCACAGCGCGGGCGTGACCCTGATGCGTGGCGACCCGCGGCTGGTGGCCGACGCCATCGCGGTGTCGCGCCGCACCTATCGCAAGATCCGCCAGAACCTGGGCTGGGCCTTCATCTATAACGTGATCGGCCTGCCGCTGGCGGCCTTCGGGCTGCTCGATCCGGTGCTGGCCGGCGCCGCGATGGCGCTCAGCTCGGTCAGCGTGGTCGCCAACGCGCTGCTGTTGCGGCGCTGGACGCCGGCGCCTGCAGCGGCAAGCGCACCCGCATTTGTACCCCCATCCGTATCCACTTCAACCACCGGGGCGGCAACGCCCCAAACGACAGGAGAAAACACCATGTATGAATTGACCGTGGAAGGCATGAGCTGCAATCACTGCGTGGGCCGCGTTACCAAATCGGTGCAGGCGGTCGACGCCGAGGCGCAGGTCACGATCGACCTCGACAAGGCCAGCGTACGCATCGACAGCCAGGCCGACCTGGATCGCATCGTGGCCGCCATCGACGGCGCCGGCTACCCGGTCACCGCACGCGCCCCGGCCTAGGGTTTGTTCGTCGCTGGGTATCATTTATGGACGATAAGACATTAAATTCCAGCCCCATGCATGGCGAATTGCGCTATATTTTATTGAAACGACAATAAAACCAGACACCGCCCGGACAGCCCAAAAAGCATGCTGCCCCCGCCGGATCCTCCACGGGGAGATACATGCGACACGGCGTTCTTGCGGAACCGACGGACCTGGTAAAGCATCATCCAAGCGGCGCCCAGTTGCGCCACGTGGTGTGGGTATTGGGCGGCCTGGCGCTCGCCTTCGCGCTGCTGGCGCCGGCCGCCGGCTTGCCGCTGGCGCGGGCGCCGGAATTCATCCCGATGTACGGCTCGGTGCTGATCGGCGCCAACCTGCTGACCGGCATCCTGCTGCTCGGACACGTCCACACGGGACGTTCGCGCGCGCTCGGCCTGCTGGTGCTGGGCTACCTGCTCACGGCGCTGATCGCCAGCTCCCACCTGCTGACCTTTCCCGGCCTGTTCGCCGACCAGGGCGTGCTGGGCGGCAATCACCAGACCACGCCCTGGCTGCACGTCGCCTGGCATGCGCTATTCCCCCTGTTCGTGCTCGGCTATACCCGCAGCACCCATGCGCCGCCGCTGCCGCCGCACTTCATGCGCATCGGCGCCCTGCTGATCGTGCTGGTCGCGGCGCTGCTGGTGCTGGTGTCGACGTCGGGCGCCCGCTGGCTGCCGCCGTTGATGGACGGAGATCGCACGCTGCCGCTCTATCACTGGATCGCGGGCGCCGTACTCGCGCTATCGGTCGGGGTGCTGTGGGCGATCGTGCGCAAGCGTCCGCGCACCGTGCTCGATGTCTGGCTGGCGGTGGCGATGGCGGCCTGGGTGTTCGAGGTCGCGTTGTCCTGCGTGCTCAATGGCGGCATGTTCGACCTCGGTTTCTATGCCGGCCGCCTGTACGGTCTGGCGGCCGCGTTGTTCGTGCTGGGCGCGCTGGCGATCGACAATATCGCCTTGCACGCGCGCCTGCACGCGACGTTCCAGGAAATGATCGAAACCCGCGCCCGCGCCCAATGGCAAAGCCTGCTGGGGACGGTGCTGCAGCAGTTGCCGGACGGGGTGCTGATCGTCGACGCGGCGGGCCGCTGCGTGATGGCCAACGACCAGGCCGGCCGGATGGCCGCCAGCTTTGCGCCGGGCGCCGCCGGTGCACTGGCTGGGGAGCACACCGGCATCGCCGCGATGCTGGACCTGATCCGCGATCCGGTGGCGCGCGCGGTCGGCGGCGAGACGTTTCACGACGCCGTGCTGGAAAGCGACCATGACGGCGTGCGGCGCACCCATACGGTGAGCGGCGCGCCCCTGCGCGACGGCGCCGCCGAACTGGCGGCGGCGGTGATCGTGGTGGGCGACATCACCGAGCGTACCGAGGCCAGCGCGGCGCTGGCGCGCGCGCTGGACCAGACCCGTTACCTGGTCGAGAACACGCCGCTGGCCGTGATCGAATGGAACCGCGACCTGGTCGTCACCCTGTGGAACGGGCGCGCCGAAGAGTTGTTCGGTTGGCGCCAGCATGAGGTGGTCGGCGAGCGCATCGATGCGCTGCCGATGATCCACGAGAGCGACGCCGACCAGGTGGGCCAGATGATCCGGCGCCTGCTCGATTCGCCCACCCGCCACGCCAAGTCGAGCAACCGCAACCGCACCCGCGACGGCCGCGTGCTGTGCTGCGAGTGGTACAACTCGGTGCTGGTCGACGAGTCCGGCCAGATACTGACCGTGTTTTCGCTGGTGCTGGACGTGACCGAGCGCGAGCAGGCGATGGATGGCCTGCGCGAGGCCGACCAGCGCAAGGACGTGTACATCGCCACCCTGGCGCACGAGTTGCGCAACCCGCTGGCGCCGATCGCCAACGCGGCCTCGCTCCTGCGCAGCAAGTCGCTTCCGCCCGAGCGCATCGAATGGATCGCGGCCATGGTCGGGCGCCAGGTGGCCCAGATGGCGCGCCTGCTGGACGACTTGCTGGACGTGTCGCGCATCGGGCGCGGCAAGATCGAACTGCGGCGCGCGCGCGTCGACCTGGGACGCCTGATGCGCGACGCCCTGCAAGCGAGCATGTCGCTGATCGAGAACGGGCGCCACCAGGTGGCGCTGCGGCTGGTCGACGAGCCCCTGTGGGTCGAGGCCGACGCGCTGCGCCTGACCCAGGTGTTTGCGAACCTGATCAATAATGCGGCCAAGTACACGCCGCCCGGCGGCGCGCTCGAGATCGGGCTGCGCTCGGAGAATGGCGAGGCGGTGGCATGGGTGGCCGACAATGGCGTCGGCCTGGACCACGGCATGATCGAGCGCGTGTTCGATCCCTTCGTGCAGGTCGCCAGCGCGCGCCACCTGGCCCAGGGCGGGCTGGGAATCGGGCTGTCGCTGGCCAAGGGCTTCGTCGAACTGCATGGCGGCAGCATCCACGCCGACAGCGACGGGGCCGGGCGGGGCGCCACCTTCATCGTGCGCCTGCCGCTGTGCGAGGCGGCCGAGCCGGAGATGCACGCCGAGGGCGAGTCGGCCGGCGGCGCCGTCACCGGCAGGCACATCCTGGTGGCCGACGACAATGTCGACGCCGCCGAGTCGCTGGCCTGGCTGCTGCGTTCGGAAGGGGCGACCGTGACGGTGGCGCACGACGGCGCCCAGGCGCTGCGGCTGTACCATGCGCGCTGCGCCGACATCGTGGTGCTCGATCTCGGCATGCCCGAGATGAGCGGACTGGAAGTGGCGGCTATCCTGGCCGACAAGTGCCCGCGCCCCTACCTGGTCGCGGTCACGGGACGCGGCCGGCAGGAAGACCGCGCCGCCTCGCTGGCGGCCGGCTTCGATCATCACTTGACCAAGCCGGTCGCGCCGCAGCAGCTGATCGAGCTGCTGCGCGGGGTGACGCAGGAGCGTGCTGGCTCCTAGTGCTGATGGCCGCCGTGGTCCTTCGCGCCGGGCTTGCGCGCGTTGAGGGCCGGGCCGGCCGGCGCCGCCGGGCTGGCGGCCGGTGCGCTGGCGGCGGCCGGCACCTCGCCGGTCCACTCGCGCGCGACGCTGCCGGCGGGATGACTGTACCAGCCGGGATCGCGGTAGTCGCCGCGCTTCTGGCCTTCGCGCACCTTCAGCACCGTGAACATGCCGCCCATCTCGAGGTTGCCGAAGGGGCCGTCGCCGCTCATCATCGGCAGGGTGTTGTGCGGCAGCGCCATCTTCATGTCGCCCATCGAACCGCCCTTGTCGCCCATGACCATATAGCCCGGCACCAGCTGGTTGATCTTCTCGGCCACGCCGCGGTGGTCGACGCCGATCAGGGTCGGCACGTCGTGCCCCATCGCGTTCATCGTGTGGTGCGATTTGTGGCAGTGGAAGGCCCAGTCGCCCGGCGCATCGGCCACGAACTCGATGGCCCGCATCTGGCCGACGGCGACGTCGGTGGTGACCTCGGGCCAGCGCGCCGATTTCGGCACCCAGCCGCCGTCGGTGCCGGCCACCTCGAAGCGGTGGCCGTGCAGATGGATCGGATGGTTGGTCATCGTCAGGTTGCCGACGCGGATGCGCACCTTCTCGTTCAGCCCGGCAACCATCGAATCCAGGCCCGGGAACACCCGGCTATTGATGGTCCACAGGTTAAAGTCGAGCATGGTGTTGGTGCGCGGGGTGTAGCTGCCCGGTTCGATGTCGTAGGACGACAGCAGCATCACGTAATCGCGGTCGACGGCATGCTGGCGTGGATTCTTCGGGTGCGTCACCCAGAAGCCCATCATCCCCATCGCCATCTGCTGCATCTCGTCGGCATGCGGGTGGTACATGAAGGTGCCTGCATGGCGCGCCACGAATTCGTAGACGAAGGTTTTACCGGGCTGGATGCCGGGTTGCGTGAGGCCGGTGACGCCGTCCATCCCGCACGGCAGCAGCTGGCCGTGCCAGTGCACGCTGGTGTGCTCGGGCAGCTTGTTGGTCACGAAAATGCGCACCCGGTCGCCTTCGACCACCTCGATCGTGGGGCCCGGGCTCTGGCCGTTATAGCCCCACAGATTGGCCTGCATGCCCGGCGCCAGTTCGCGCACCACGGGTTCGGCCACCAGGTGGAATTCCTTGACGCCGTCCTTCATGCGCCAGGGCAGGGTCCAGCCGTTGAGGGTCACGACCGGGTTGTAGGGACGGCCGCTCGGCGGCGCCAGCGGGGCCGCGGTGGCGGCGGAGGTGTGGACGGGGGCTTCGGGCAGCGAGGCCGCGCCGGCCTTGCTCACCAGCGAGGCGCCCAGCATGGTCACGCCAGCGCCGGTCAGGAACGATCTGCGGTTGGTCATTGTGCTTCCTTGTGTTCGTGTGCGGGCGGCAGACGGCCTCCCAGGGCGGCTTCGAGGTCGGCCTCGGCCAGCCAGAAATCCTTGAGGGCGTCGATGGTGGCGTGCACCGCCGCCGCCTGTTCGCGCGCATCGGCCAGCAGCTCGAAGGGGCTGGCCAGCATGCCGTTGTAGCGCAGCAGGGTCTCGGCCGCGATCTTCTGGCGTAGCGGGATCACGTGGTCGCGGTAGTGGCGCGCGACGTCGTGGCTGGCGCGGTAGCCCAGGTAGCCGGCGCGCGCTTGGCTGCGCGCGTTCACGGCCGTCTCGGCGACCCGCCCGACGGCCTGCATATACATGCCTTCCGCGCGCGCGACGCGAGCGCCGCCCCAGTCGAACAGCGGCAGTTCGAGCGAGATCTCATAGCCTTCGCTGCGCGGCTCTCCCGTCTCGCTCTTGCTGGCATAGCCCAGGTCGAGCACATTGACCATGCGCGTGGTGCGCGTCAGGCCGAGGTCGGCGGCGGTGCCGGCGGCGGCGGCGCGCGCGGCGCGCACGTCCAGCCGTTGTTCGAGGGCCAGGCGCTCGATGCCTGCCAGTTCGACCGGCTGCGCCGGCAGCTCGGGCAGGCGTTCGGGCAGCGCGTAGCCGGCATGAAAGCCCCACAGGCCGAGTTGGCGCGTCAGGTGTTCGCGGGCGACGTCACGGGCGCGACCGGCGCGCAGCACGGCGGCGCCGGCTTCGGCATGGAAGGCCGATTCGCGCGCCAGGTCGAGCGCGCTGGCATTGCCGGCCAGGGTCATGCGTTCCATCAGTTCGCTGGAGGCGTCGGCAGCCGCGGCGACCTGGCGCGCATAGTCGAGCGCCTGGCCGGCGGCCACGGCCTCGATCCAGGCGCGCCGGGTGGCGATCGCATGGCGTTCGATGGCGGCGGCGACCTGCAAGGTGGTCTCCTGGTAGCGCCGCTCGGCCATGCGCTGGCGCAGCGGCATGGTCAAGAGGCCCGCCAGGTCGAGCGACACGCCGCGCTCGATCTCGCGGCTACCGCCGCCATCCATGCGCGAGAAGCCGAACGAGGGATTGCGCAGGCGCGCGGCCTGGGCCAGGTCGGCCTGGGCGATGCCGGCGTCCCAGTAGCTCGCCTGCAAGCCCGGGTGGTTCAAGACGGCGATGCGCACGGCGGCGTCCAGGCCGAGGGGCTCCTTGAGCAGGGCGTCGATCTCGGATGCCAGCGCGCGCCGGTCGTCGTCATTGCGCAGCAGGCGCGCCTCGACGCCGGTGCGGGCGCGCGCCTCGTCGGCGCTGATGCGGAATGCGGTATCGGGATTGGTGCTGGCGCAGCCGGCCAGCAGCAGCGCGCCGGCTGCGGCCAGCGCGCTGCGCGACATGATTGGCGCGGCCATCAGTGGTGTTCTCCATGCCCGTGGTGGCCATGGTGCTCATGGTTGTCCGCTTTCGGCTGCGCCTTCTGGGCGGGCTTGGCGTGGCCGGCATGCCCGGAATGATCGGCATGCGCGCCATGATGGGCATGCGCCGGCTGGCCGGCCACGGTGCGGTTGCTTTCCCGCCAGTTGCGGTCGGGCGTGGTCGCGGCGGCGGCCGGCGGGCGCTGGACGTGGGCGCTCTGGTAGCGCGTCTCGGGAACGGCGGCGGTGGGGTCAATGGCGGTGTGCTGGGCGACGGCGGGCATGGCCGCGAGCAATGCGCCCAGCAGGGCGGCCGCGCGCCATGGCGCGGTGGTATGGATAAACATGGTGTCCTCGTTCGGATGAAATACGGCGGGCCGCGCACGGGGCGCGGCGGGCGAAATCAGGCGAGCGGGAAGCGGGGCGGTCGTTCGGGCAGCGCGAGGTCGACCGCGGCGAGGCGGCCGGTGGCGGCTATGAGGAGGGCGGTGGCCAGGGAGGGCGCCGGCGGCGCGACGCCTGCCGCGGGCGCCATGGCGGCGCCCATGCAGCATGCGGCGCAGGCGCTGCAGCTGCCGTCGTGATCGTGCGCATCCTGGGCAAGGTCCGGCGCCGTGTCTTGCGTCTCGTGGCAAGGGCTGCTCGCGGCGTCGTGGTGCGCCGTAGTAGCATGCGCGGCCTGCTGCGTCCCTTGTGGCGCATCGTGCGCGCACGCAAGCATGGCGGCCGAAGCGATTCCCTGGAACGGGATTGCCAGCAGCATCAGCCATACGAGCAGGAGACGGACGAAATATTTCACGCGGCGATTCTAGCACGCCTGGCACCCCTGGCGGCAAGCCCCGGCTTCGACGCGCCGTCGGGCCGCGGCGTTTGATACGATGTGTCACTACTTGCCGATGAAAAGGTCCCCCGTCAATGAGCGTTCGCAACCTGCAATACCTGTTCGCGCCGAAATCGGTGGCCCTCATCGGCGCCTCCGAGCGCCCCGGCAGCATGGGCACGACCCTGCTCGACAACCTGCTGGGCGGCGGTTTCAAGGGCAAGCTGTACGCGGTCAACCCCAAGTACGAGCAGGTCGGCGAGCTGCCCTGCTACGACAGCGTGGCCGACCTGCCCGAGGCGCCCGAGCTGGCCGTGATCTGCACGCCGCCGGCGACCGTGCCGCAGCTGGTGCGCCAGCTGGGCGAGCGCGGCACGCGCGCGGCGGTGGTGCTCAGCAGCGGCATGGCGAAGGCGCGCGATGGACGCGGCCGCAGCCTGCGCCAGGCCGCGCTCGACGCGGCCCATCCCTATCTGCTGCGCCTGCTCGGACCGAACAGCGCCGGCCTGCTGGCGCCGGGCCTGGGCCTGAACGCCAGCGTGGCCCACAGCGGCGCGCTGCCGGGCCGGATCGCCTTCGTCTCGCAATCCGGCTCCCTCATGACGGGCGTGCTGGACTGGGCCCGCACGCGCGGCATCGGCTTTTCGCACTTCATCTCGCTGGGCGACTCGAGCGACGTCGACCTGGGCGACGTGCTGGACTACCTGGCCAGCGACGGCCACGCGGGCGCCATCCTGCTCCACGTCGACCAGCTGCGCTATGCGCGCAAGTTCATGTCGGCGGCGCGCGCCGCGGCGCGCAGCAAGCCGGTGCTGGTGCTCAAGTCGCGCTCCGGCGAGGACGGCGTGCGCGCGGTGGCCAGCGAGAGCGGCGCCCTGGCCAGCGAGGACGACGTGTTCGACGCCGCGGTGCGGCGCGCCGGCATGCTGCGGGTCTACACCACCGAGCAGCTGTTCGCGGCGGTCGAGACCCTGGCCCATGCGCGCCCACTGCATGGCGAGCGGCTGGCCATCGTCAGCAACGGTGCGGGTCCCGGCGTGCTGGCGCGCGACGCGCTGCGCTACGGCAAAGGCACGGCCGCCACCTTGTCGCCCGAGACCATCGCCCAGCTGGACGCGCTGCTGCCCGGCGGGGCGGGCGCGAAGTTGGCCAATCTGCCGGTCAACCTGCTGGGCGGCGCGCCGCCCGAACGCTACGCGGCCGCGCTCGAGACCCTGCTCAAGGACCCGCAGGTTGACGCCGTGCTGGTGGTGCATTCGCCGACCGCCACCGTCGACAGCCGCGAAGTGGCGAACGCCATCGCGCCGCTGGCGCGCGCCGCCTCGCGTCCGATCCTGTCGTGCTGGCTGGGCGGCGCCTCGGTGCTCGAGGCGCGCACCATCGCCGCCAATGCGCGCATGCCGACCTTCCGCACGCCCGAGGACGGCGTGGCCGGCTTCCTGCAACTGGTGAACTACCGCCGTAACCAGAACCTCCTGATGGAAGTGCCGCCCTCGATGGTCGGCCACATGGCGCCCGACCGCAGCAGCGCGCGGGCGCTGGTGCGCGAGGCGATCGCCAATAAACGCCTGCTGCTGTCCGATCCCGAGACCAAGGCCATCCTGCGCGCCTACGGGCTGGCCCTGGTCGAGACCCGCGCCGCGCCCGACGTCGAGGCCGCGGTAGCGGCGGCGCGCGCCATCGGGTATCCCGTCGCGGTCAAGATCCTGACCCCCGACGTGATGCACAAGTCGGACTTCGGCGGCGTGACGCTCGACCTCGATTCCGACGACGCGGTGCGCGCCAGCGCCCAGCGCATGAGGAAGCGCCTGGACGAGCTGTTCCCCCAGGCGCGCTTCGACGGCTTTTCGGTGCAGGCGATGTGCCGCCGCGCCAATGGCCATGAACTGATCGTCGGCGCCGCCACCGATCCGGTGTTCGGGCCGGTGCTGGTGTTCGGCCAGGGCGGGATAGCGGTGGAGGTCACCGACGACCATTCGGTGGCCCTGCCGCCGCTGAACCTGGTGCTGGCGCGCGACCTGGTCGACCGCACGCGGGTGGCGCGCCTGCTGGCCGGCTACCGCAACCGTCCGCCGGCCAACCTGGATGCGATCCTGGCGGTGCTGATCCAGGTCTCGCGCCTGGTCTCCGATATTCCCGAGATCGTCGAACTCGACATCAACCCGCTGCTGGCCGACAGCCGTGGCGCGACCGTGCTCGATGCGCGCATGCGCCTGGCGCTGGCCGACCGCTCGGGCAGCACGCTCGACCGCCTGGCAATCCGTCCCTATCCGCGCGAGCTAGAAGAAACGATAGCCTGGCACGGCGCGCCGCTGCTGCTGCGCCCGATCCGCCCGGAGGACGGCCCGGCCCACCTGGCGTTCTTCGATGCGCTCACCCCCGACGACATCCGCTACCGCATGTTCGTGCGCATCCGCGAGCTGCAGCCTTCGCAGCTGGCGCGCTTTACCCAGATCGACTACGACCGCGAGATGGCCTTCATCGCCACCCGCAAGAATGCCGAAGGCGTCAACGAGACACTGGCGGTAGGCAGGGTGGTGGCCGATCCCGACAACACCAGTGCCGAATTCGCCGTCACCGTGCGCTCCGACCTGAAGGGCATGGGGCTGGGGCGGATCATGATGACGAAGCTGATCGAATACTGCCGGGCGCGCGGCACCGGCGAAATCGTGGGCGAGGCGCTGCCGCAGAATTCGCGCATCGTCGCCATGGTGAAAAAGCTGGGTTTCGAGGTGACGATCGACGGCGAAGAAGGCATCCGAAAAATGCGCCTTGCATTACGTTAGGGTTTTGCGAGGTTTCGTGACAAAAGGTGAACTTTGCACGCGGCCACGATGGTATCGTAGCGCCCATTCTTGCCGTACTTGTCGCCCTGTCACGTCGTGACGATCCGCCTCAGCATTTGCAACTCGAACCTCGTATCGATCACGATGTCCCGACTCGGTCTCTTTTTCTGCGCTCCCTACGCCTTGTTCATTGCGGCCTGTCTCGGCATCGTCTCGCTGGGCAATGTCGACTACCAGTCGCAGTTCACCTACCTGGAGCTGCCGATCGCGGCCCAGCTGGCGCTGGCGCACTGGCTGGGCCTGGACCGCGCGCTGGAAATCATCTCGTGGCCCGATGCTTATGGCCTGTTCATGACGCCGGCCTTCATCCTGCTGTACGCGGCCGGCGCATCGATCGAGCGCAGCCTGGATCGGCGCTAGCAGCGTGATGAAGGAAGTACACGCGATCAGGTGGTTCAAGTACCGCGAAGCCGGCATGGCATCGTGGATCGTCAAGCGGGGACTGCTCGCCTACGGTATCCCGATGTACCTGTTCTTCGTGATCTCCGGATGGTTCAGCAAGCCCGAGCAGTTCGTGCCTTCCCTTGTCTACAACATCCCGTCCTGGCTGATCGCGGGCACCGTGTTCGGCGTCCTGACCTGGTACGCATTCGAATGGCAGTACCGGCGCTATGTGGTGAAGAACGGGGAGCCTTCGGCATCCGTCAAATGACGCGGCGTGGGGCGGCGGTCAGCGGGTCGCCGCTGTTCGGGGTCCCGGTCGGTTCGATCAGCAGGATATGCGCCTCTTCGCTCGCCCGCGGCCGGTGACGAACGCCTGCGGGGACGATATACACCTGGCCGGCCGTCAGGCTGACGGTTTCCCCATCCTCGATGTCGATGTCCAGCCGGCCATGCAAGACCAGGAAGAAGTCGTCGGTGTCGTCGTGCACATGCCAGTGATAGTCGCCGCGCAGCTTCGCCACCATCACGTCATGGCCATTGAACAGCGCGACGGTGCGAGGCTGCCAGGCCTCGCTGAAGGTGGCCAGTTTGGTGGCCAGGTCGATCGGAGTGTGCATATGGCGTCCTTGGAGTAAAAGCGCCATTCTTGCCGGTCTGCCCGCTGCGGTCTTGTACAATTGTTGCATGCGTAAACACTCCCGCCGCTCAGTCAACCAGGCCACATTCGGTGCGTTGCCCCATGGCGTGACGCTGATGCAGGCCGACTTTGCCGACCATGCCTTCGAACGGCATAGCCACGAAGGCTTCGTCATCGGCGCCACGACGTACGGCATCCAGCGCTTCCGTTGCAAGGGCCGCCAATACGACAGCCAGGCCGGGGACTTCGTGCTGTTCAATCCGGACGACGACCACGATGGCCGGCCGGGGACTGAGGATGGTTTTCGTTATACGCTCTGGTATCTTCCCGAGGACTTCGTCTCCAGCTGCACGGACGCGGACGTCGAACCGCGGCGCAGGTGCTACTTCGCCAGGCCGCACGTCACCGACCGACAGATGACCGAGCGGTTCAGGGCCTTGTCGGCCAGCCTGGCCGAAGCGCTCGCTGAATCACGCCTCGAATCGCTGCGCGCTGAATCCCTGATGCGCGCATTTTTGGGCACGATGCTGGGCCGGCACGCGGAGCGGCCGCAGGTCATTGCCGCGCAATCCCGTGGCGCCGGTGGGGCGGCGCTGGCCCGGGTCAGGGACTATATCCGGACCTGCTACGCACACGATATGACGGTCTCGGACCTGGCCACCGTGGCGGGCTTGTCGCGTGCGCACCTGACGCGCGCGTTCAGCGCCGCCTACCACATGCCGCCGCACGTCTACCTGAATGCCGTGCGCATCACGCAGGCGCAAGCGCGGATGCGGCTGGGCATGCCGCTCGCGGAGGTGGCGCTCGCATGCGGTTTCGCCGACCAGAGTCACTTTACCCGCCGCTTCAAGGGCGGCGTTGGCGTCACGCCGTCGGCATGGCGCGGCATGCATTGCGCAACCGGCGTGGCAGCCGACTGAGTGCGCGCGCTAGCGCCGGAACCGCACGTCCTCGCTGACCACCGCCGCATCGCCCTTCGGCTTCTTGGGCTTTTTCGGTTTCTTGACGATCTGCCCCTTCGCATCCGTCAGCGGCACCCGGTGGTCGGGCACGAAGCCCGGTTCTTCGACGCGCTCGAGCGTTTGCCGGGTCAGCACCTCGATCGCCGCCAGCTGCTCGACTTCGTCGGCGCACACCAGCGACACCGCCTCGCCGGTGGCGCCGGCGCGGCCCGTGCGGCCGGTGCGGTGCACGTAGTCTTCGGCCACGATCGGCAGGTCGACGTTGATCACGGCCGGCAGGTCGTCGATGTCGATGCCGCGCGCGGCGACGTCGGTCGCGACCAGCACCCGCACCTCGCCGGCCTTGAAGCGTTCGAGCGCACGAAGGCGCGCCGGCTGCGGCTTGTCGCCGTGGATCGAGTCGGCCGTGATGCGCTTGGCTTCGAGCAGCGACACCAGCTCGTCCACGCCCTTGCGGGTGCGGGCGAAGGCCAGCACCTGGGTCCAGTCATGGCGCTTGAGCAGATGCACGAACAGCTCGGGCTTGCGCTTCTTGTCGACGGTGATGATCCATTGCTTCACCGCGGCGACGGTGGTGTTGCGCGGCGTGGCCTCGATGCGTACCGGCTCGCGCAGCATCTGGTTCGATAGCGCGCGGATCTGGTCCGAAAAGGTGGCCGAGAACAGCAGGGTCTGGCGCTTCTTGGGCAGCAGTTTCATGATGCCGTCGAGCTCGCGCGCGAAGCCCAGGTCGAGCATGCGGTCGGCTTCGTCGAGCACCAGGGTCTTGACTTCATTGAAGCGCACCGCGTTCTGGCGCTGCAGGTCGAGCAGGCGGCCCGGCGTGGCGACCATCACGTCCACTCCGCGGCGCAATGCCATCATCTGCGGATTGATGCTCACCCCGCCGTAGGCGACCATGGTGCGCAGCGGCAGGCCTTCGGCATAGGTGCGCACGCTTTCGTGCACCTGCTCGGCCAGCTCGCGGGTCGGCACCAGGATCAGCGCGCGCACCGCATTGCTGCCCACCTCGCCGCTCTTGGCAAGGCGCTGAAGGATCGGCAGGGTGAAGCCGGCGGTCTTGCCAGTGCCGGTCTGGGCCGCGGCCATCACGTCGCGGCCGGCCAGCACGGCGGGAATCGCCTGCTCCTGGACGGCGGTGGGGGTGTGGTAGGCGAGGGCGTCGAGGGTGCGGACGATCTGGTCGATCAGGCCGAGGGATGCGAACGACATGGGTGGGAGAACCTTGGGACGGAAATGAACAGCGCGTAGTTTACCCTGCCGCGGCCGGCATGGCGATAACGGCGGCTGGGCGGCGGCCGCACCGGGGTCTTGTGGGGCCGATCGGCGTGCGGGATTACGCTGCCGGCGCGCTCGTAGTGAGCACGCTGGCGGAGAGGTCGGCGATCGGCTTGACCGGCTCGTTGTGTTCGCGGCACGCGCCGAGGGACAGGCAGGCCAGGATGAGCGCGGCGGCGGGAAGGATGCGTCGTTGCATGATGATCTCCTCCGGTTGGTGTGAGTCCATCTTACGCCGACCGGGCACGGCGCGGCGCGCTTCATCGCCTGCCAGGTTCATGGCGCGCCTGGTGCTTGCGGTGACACACTGTTCGGCAGGCTCGGCGTGCATATTTACTCCAGTCAATAACAATCAATTTCTCGCAACGCTCTTGTATATTCAACTCATGCAGCTGAAATAATTGAGTGAGATAAGTTCGCTTAAGGCATGCTTTTGAAATGCCTTGTGCATAAACGCTTCTTAATATTTTAGGGAAAATAGCGAAAAACGCGAAAATCCCCGCAAGTGAGTTTTGGTGAGGATTCGAGGAGTCGGATTTATTAATACTCACGAATATTATCGAATGCTGGTTATCGATATGCAGATCGATTATTTAGCATCGGGGAGCGCTAAACATTGAGTTGGGACTTTATGTCGACTGCATACCCGGCTCGAATAACGCCACGCGCAAATCCGGAAAATCTCCAAAGAGTACCTATACGTGCAAACCACGACGCACACGCCGCCTGACGGGTTCTCACCGCCCCGTTCCTGTGCCTGGGGATTCTGGCGATCCCTCCGCCCAGCCCGCCGCCATCTGCCCTCACTCCCTATGCGCACCCGGGCCGCGATCCACCTGGAATTGCATTTTGTAAAGACAATTATTATATCGATTGCCACTATCTTGAAATAGAGAGGATGAATATCTTTGCTATGAAAACAATTGCCACTAAGAATATATTATCTGATCGTGCGTTATTGCTTAGACACTCACGCGATTGTATTTTGGAAATTATATTAACAGAAAAAAATGAATGTTGACTCTATTATATTTGGTAGGTAAAAGCCAAAAACTTCTTGTTGTGCGCGAAAACTGATTATATTATTGGCCCGCATTCGAAGTGTTTGATCCGGATTAAGACGATGACCGATTATCTAATGGAGAAAATGATGATTAAATTCAAGTTGAACCTGCATCGCCAACGCGGCCAGGGAATGATGGAATACGTGATTATCGTGGCGCTGATCGCGGTCGCCGCAATCGGTGTGTATTCTGTATTTGGCCAGACGATGCGTAACCAGACTGCTGGCCTGGCCAACGAGATGGCGGGTGTCGATTCCTCCAGCCAGATTTCTGCAGCTGGCACCACCGCCAGTACCGCCGCCACCCGTGCGGATGCCACCAAGGGCATGGCAACCTACAACGCCGACAACGACCAGGGTGGCGCTGGCGGCACTGGCGGCACTGGCGGTACGGGCAGCAATTGACCGGCAACACATGAGGGTTTGACGGGTCGATGATGTTGGCAAGCGGAAAAATGACAAGCGCACCGATGCGGCAGGGCGGGCAGGCAATGGCGTTCGTGCTGGTGTTTGGTGCGGTCGCCGCCTTGATTGCGCTGCTTCTGTTCAATAGCGGCATGCTGGCCAACGCCAAGACCCGTCTGCAGAATGCGGCGGATGCCGGCGCCTACAGCGCGGCGCTGCTGCAGGCGCGGGACCATAATTTTGCCGCCTACACCAACCGCTCGATCGTGGCCAACCAGGTGGCGGTGGTCCAGATGGTCAGCCTGAAATCCTATCTCGAAGACGCGGCCGACACCCGTGACCGGATGGACGAACTGGCGCTGGACCTGCAGTCGTCCATTTACCCGACCTCCAAGCCCACCTGGAATCTCGGCAAGTCGGTGCCGATCAGGCAAGTGGATGCGGCGTTTTCGGCCGTGGCGCCGGTCGCGGTGTCGGGTCTCGGCCGCCTGATCAGGGCCCATGAGACGGCGCAGCACGCGCACCACGCCGCCACCATTCTCGACATGGCGCTCGTGGCCGACGAAGTTGTCGCACGCAACGACCCCGCGGCTGAACTGACCAATGGTGCATTCCGGCTCGGCCGCACCAATGTCCAGATCGTGAAGTGGGGCAATGCAACCGTCCGCCATCGGGCCAACGATCCTTCGCCCGAAGCGGACCGCTTCGCCGACGTGGTGGTCAGCGAACAGTCGACCGACCGCTTCAGCCGGGTGCGTCCTTCCTCGCCGCTGCCACGCTGGTCCAGCACGAGCAAGCTGTGCCGGATTTTGCCAAACCATGTCAGGTCGTACACCCGCTTCGACTTCGTCCACGCCGGCGCCAGCCAGCTCAGCGAAGACAAGAAGCGCTGGCTGGCGCTCGACGCCACCACCGGTGGGGGTGTCGCGAGCTGCACCATCTGGTATCCCTGCTGGACCGGTGTCTGCTATAGCACCAGCACCGAACCGCATATCGACGGCAATTTCGGGCTCGGCGGCGCCGGCGGCGCGGTGGCCGGCAGGGGAGGCGACTACGACAGCCTGCGCGGCTACCGCGGCAACCCCACGGCAAGCTATGCCTTCGGCGGCGCCTCTGCCCTTGGTCAGGGCTTCATACGCTATCAGTCCGAGGGACCGGGGGGCACGCTCGACGGCGCCGGCGGCCTGCAGGACTACTACCGCGACGTGGCCAATCCGGGCAGCGCCATCCCGGCCAATCAGGCGCCCGAGCTGAATGGCGGCGCCGCCCCAGTCACGATCGAAGTCCAGCGCATCGCCGACACCATGCGTACCTCGTCGCAAATCCTGCACGATTCGGACCAGCTGCGGCTGGAAGATGGCATGCGCGGCGAGACGATGCGCGCGCTGTCGTCGGCCCATGCCTATTTCTACCGCCCCGGCAACGAGGCCGCCAGCAGTTTCACGCGTACCGGCTGGCGCCGCGGCGACGGCAAGACCGAAGTCGCCAACCAGTTCAACCCGTATTGGCAGAGCCGGCTCGTCGACCGCAGCATCGACGATCGCGCCGCATCGTGGGCAGCCCAATGAGCCGGCGCCCGCATCCGCGCAGCCCGCAGGGTGGCCAGGCAATCGCCGAATTCCTGGTGGCCGCGGTGCTGCTCCTGGTGCCACTGTTCCTGGCGGTCGCCGCGCTCGGAAAATTCGTCGATGTGCAGCACGTCGCCACGATGGCGGCGCGCTACGGCGCCTGGGAGCGCACCGTCTGGTACGACGAATCGGGCACGGAGTTCAACGGCATCAATGGGCCGAACCAGAAGAGCGCCGCCGCCATCAAGGGCGAGATCGCGGCGCGCCTGTTCAGCGACCGCGCCGCCACCGCCAGCGTCATCCGCGGTACCGACGGCGCCAATACGGCGCTGGCGAACGGCATCGACCCGATGTGGCGCGATGCCGCCGGCGTCGCCTACCTGGCCAGCTACGACAGCTTCGATGCGCAAGGAGCGCGTACGACGCCCCAGCGCGACGTCGCCGGCGCCTCGATGGCGGCGCTGTCTGCGATCGAGGTCAGGGGCGTGGCCGGTTTCGTGCCGCCCCTGCCGACCGACACGCTGGCGCTATCGACCGTATCGCTGGCGGACATTGCGCGCGACAGCGCGGTGTATGCGCGCCTGTGGGGCGGCACGCCCGGCGGCTGGCAAGGTCTCGACTTCAGCGCCACCGGCGCGATCCTCTCGAATACCTGGGGCGCCAACGGCAGCGGCGCCACCCGCGCAATGGTTACGCGCACGGTGCCGACTGCCCAGGGCCTGGGCGCAGTCGTAACGGCCGCCAGGGAGGGCATCCGACCCTGGGATGCGGCCGCTGCGCCGGGCATCGAGGTGGGCAAGATCGCGGTCGACGTCGTGCCGGCCGACCGCCTGAGATAGCGCGCATGCGCACATTGTTAACCACGAAAGAAAGGTTCGAATCGATGCAACCGTTTTTCCACCGCGCTGTGCTCGTTCCGGTCGTCGCGCTGCTCCTGGCCTGCGCAAGCTCCATGGCGTGCGCGGGCAGGTATGACACCGACCTGCCAGGTGCGGCCGACCATCCGCTCATCACACGCTATGCCGGCTCGATGCTCTACCTGCATGGCGGCGAGAACTACGGTCCGGCCAAGGCCCTGGTCGCCGGTAGCAAGGGTGTCGAGATCGCGCAGCTCGAAGGCAAGCTAACGAACCGCATCTATTGGGCCCCGGCAGGGCGCGCGCCGCTCGAGGTGTTCCGCAACTACGAAGAGGCGCTAAGGCAGGCGGGTTTCGAGATGCTCTACCGCTGCGAGGAGGCGCAGTGCAAGCGCGATCTCGTGCAGAACAAGATCGTGCGCTGGGTCGAGAACATGAGCTGGACCGGCAGGGGACGATCGGATGGGTACGTCCGGCGCATGTTCGAATACAAGCCTGGCTTTCACTACCTGCATGCACGCAAACGCAGCGGAGCCGACTCGGTCAACGTCCAGATCGCGCTGCGCGCGGGCGACAACGACCGCGACAACGCGGGCCGGGTGCAGCAACTGGTGCAGGTGATCGAGTCGGCCAGCATCGAGGGTGGCAAGGTCAGCGTCAACGCGGCGAAGATCGGCGCGTCGCTCGAGCGCGAGGGCCGCATCGCGCTGTACGGCGTCCTGTTCGATACCAACCAGGCCGTGATCAAGCCGGAGTCCGGCGACACGCTGGGCGAGATGGCTGCGGCGCTCAAGGCCAACCCGGCGCTGTCCGTGTTCATCGTCGGCCATACCGACAACCAGGGCGCGGTGGCGGGCAACGTCGACCTGTCGCGGCGCCGCGCGCAAGCGGTGGTCGACGCGCTGGTCACGCGCCATGGCATCGCGGCGGCGCGCCTGCAGGCGCAGGGCGTGGCCAATTTCGCGCCAACGGCCCCGAACACCAGCGAAGATGGACGCGCCAAAAACCGGCGCGTGGAAATGGTGGTGCGCTGATGCTGCGCCACGCCACCGTTCCGGCCCTGTTCGCGCTGGCGGTCCATGCCGGCGCCGTGCTCGCGCAAGAGCTGCCAATGCCCGGCCTGTACCGGGTCGACACCGTGGGGCAGGCCGAGCACCAGGTCGGGCCGCATCAGGCAATCATCAAGACGGAGGAAGACGGCGCCAGCGGCGACCAGGCCACGCGCTCGGTGGTCGCGGGCGCGGACAGCGGCCGTAAGGTCTACAAGGGCGGCGCGCCGGTCACCCAGTGCGTGAAGGCCGGACCGCCCCAGCTGCCGCCGGCGTTCGGCAAGGGCACGTGCACCAACCAGGAAACGCGGCGCAGCGCGCAGGGCGTGGTGCTGGTGGAAAGCTGCCCAGCCGGCAAGCTGACGCTCACGATCCGGCGCTTGGACGCCAGGACCTGGGAATACGTGACAGAGATGGACATGTCGAGCGGCACGACGCCGAATCTCGACGGCACCCGCACCATGCTGCAACTGGCGGCCAAGAGCGCGGAGTCGCCCGCCGACCGCGCCCGCGCCGCCAAGGCCCTGGCCGAGTTGCCGCGCCGCGAGGCGCACATGGCACGCGAGCGCGCCGCAGCCGAAGCGGCCCTGCAACAGGCCCTGGCCAAGGCCCGCACACCCGAGGAAGCCGCAGCGGGCCGGCAGGCCATCGCGCGCCTTCACGGGAAAGTGCCGATCAAGATCACCGACCGCGCCACCTTGACCCGCATCGCAGATCGCTGCACCTCGCCCTGACCGCCATGAAGACGCTCCATCTTTCCAGCCTCGCCGGGCTGTGCCTCCTGATGCCCCTGGCCTTTGCGCAAGCCTGCCCCGGCCAGGTGCCGCCAGGCCTCACGGCGGTACCGGTGGCCAGCAAGGCCGTGGTCAACGGCCTGTCGATGGCGATCAACCAGGTGCAGGGGCCGGGCACGGCAAGCAGCGTGCTCGATCGGGTCGAACAACAGTGGAAGCAGGGTGGATTCGACGTCCGGCGCGCCAATGCGATGGGCTGGGACACTGTTTCTGCCCTGGGCAAGGGCTGCCTGGTGACCCTGCAGCTGGTGAACCGCAACGGCGTGTTCGGCTACCTCGCGCGCAGCACCCCGCACAGCGGCGCCGCCGCCAGCCCGGCGGCGATGGGGGTTCCGCTGCCGCCCGACGCCAAGGTGGCGTCGAGCGTGGCCAGCGACGACGACGGCCGCAAGGGACTGGTGGTGACCATGAGCTCCCAGCGGACGCTCGACCAGCTGGGCGAGTTCTTCATGCGCCAGCTGGGCGACCAGGGCTGGAACGGCCTGCGCTCGCACCAGATCGTCAACCCGGCCAACGGCGTCGCCTCGCTGCTGGTGAATGCCCGCCGCGGGCGCGGCCAGGTCGAGCTGATGATGTGGCGCGAGGGCGGCACGCAGATCGTCATGACCATCTCGGAGGCGCTATGAGCCCGCCCCGCCGCCATACCGATGGCCAGGCGATGACCGAGTACACGATCGTACTGGCGCTGACCGTGGTGGCGCTGGTGCTGGCCGCGCTCGATCCGTCGCCGCTCGATGCCTTGCTGGACGCGATCCGGCGCGCCTACCTGGCGTTTTCATACGCGATTTCCATGAGTGTCTGACCGATTCCCTTTTTGAACATAACGATATGGCCATCAACTCGAAACTCGCCGCGCGGCTCACCAGCCCGCTCGCGCTCCTGCTCTTCGCCGCCCTGATCGCGGCCGGGGTGGCCGCGCTCGCCTACCACTACCTGCAACAGCGCGAACAGACCATGCGCGCCGAGCTGGCCGCGAGCAGCCGCGTCAAGACCACGCCCAAAGTCCAGGTGGTGGTGCCCAATGCCGACGTCGAAGCCGGCACGGTGTTGGGTGGCGCGCGCTTCGTGTCGCGCCCGGTGGACGACGACCTGGTCTATCCGGACACCCTGCTGGCCAAGGACTTCCCGTCGGCCCAGGGCCTGCGCCTGGCGCGGCCGGTGCTGCGCGGTCGCCCGGTGCGCATGTCCGACCTGCAGCAGCCCGAGGTCGACGACGTCGCCGCTGTACTGCCTCACGGAACGCGGGCGATGACGATCGATATCGACAACCTCAATTCGATTGCCCAGACCCTGCGGCCCAACCACCGGGTCGACATCTTCCTGATCTCGCGCTCGTCCGGCGGACAGCACGAGCGCCAGCAAGGACAGGACGACAAGGCTCAGGAGCAGGCATCGCTCTTCATGCAGGACATGGTGGTGCTGGCGACCGGCCGCGAATTCCAGGACGTGAGCAATCCGGCGCTCGACCCCAGTCGGATGGCGCGGCCGGGCGAGGTCGAGGGCGGCGCCGAGACCGATTACGAACGCAGCTTCGATTCGATCACGCTGCTGGTCAAGCCGCAGGAGGCGGCCAAGCTGATGGTAGGCCAGCGCATGGGCACTTTCCGGGTCGTGCTGCGCGGCCGCAACGACCGCGACGCGCTAGCGCTGCGCACGCTGCGTGCGCGCGACCTGATGCCGGCCGCTGCGCGCGGGCGCGATGCTGGGATCGAGTTCATCGTCGGCGGACGCGGCAACTTGGTGGCGCGCATTGACCTGCTGCCGTCGCAGATCCGGGCCATGCAGGCGGCCGGCGAGCAGGGGCGCGGTGCGATG
Organism: Massilia sp. Soil_C_3; assembly: GCF_057657035.1. NCBI lineage: Bacteria > Pseudomonadati > Pseudomonadota > Betaproteobacteria > Burkholderiales > Oxalobacteraceae > Massilia > Massilia sp. Soil_C_3. The sequence continues at coordinate 297,271 of NZ_JBDGJG010000007.1, read as the reverse complement.
CCGGCGCCGGCCCCGGAGGCCCCGGCCGTGCAGCTGCCACCCATGCCGGTGCCGGCGGGCGTCACCGAACCCGTTCCTTCGCTGCGTGGCGGCGGCTTCTAACCTGAATCAGAAAAACAATCATCATGCTCAAGCCGTCTTTCGTACTTGCCCTGCTTGTCATCGCCGTCGTGTTGCCCCATACCGCGCATGCCGAAGGCGCGCCCGCCCCCGCACGGACGCGCGACGCCGCTCCCGGCATCAGCTACCACCAGAGTAAGCCAATCACGATCGTGGCCGGCGAGATCGCGATGCTGCCGATCCGCGGCAAAATCGTGCGCCTGGCGCTGGGCAGCGGCGACATCCTGTCGACCACCACGGTCGACGCCAACCTGCTCCTGATCGCCGAACAGGTCGGCACCACCAGCCTGCTGGTTTGGACCAGGGACGAAGTGCATTCCTACCGGGTGCACGTGGTGCCGAAGGACCTGGCCGAGACGCGCGCCAAGATCGACCTGCTCACGCGCGACCTCAAGGGCGTGAAGGTCGAGACGCTGGGCAACGAGATCGTGCTGACCGGCGTGGCCCACCGCGACGCGCTGGCCAGGCTGGGCGCCGGCCTGCGCGGCGTGCCGGGCGTGGTGCTCAACGTGAAGGAAGACCAGGGCAGCGCCTTTACCCGCTCGGTGCTGTTCCGGCTGCACTTCGTGGAGGTCAGGCGCTCGCTGCTCGAATCGATTGGCATCAACTGGGCCAAGAGCGCCAACGGCCCCACCGCCGGCTATATCGGCATCGCCACCGACAAGGGCGTGTACGACCCGCCGCGGGCCTACACGCCCGAGGACGACCTGCTGTCGCCGACACCGCCCTTCGTGACCCGCAACGGCAGCAAGGGCGGCCACTTCCTGGGGCTGGCGACCTCGCTGACGTCGCGCCTGAACCTGGGCGTGTCGAGCGGCGACGTGCAGGTGCTGGCCTCGCCCGAACTGACCGCGAAAAGCGGCGGCAAGGCGCGCCTGCAGGTAGGCGGCGAAGTGCCGATTCCGCTCGCCGGGGCGTTCGGCTCCACCAGCGTGGAATTCAAGCCCTACGGGATCATCCTGCAGATCGAACCGCAGATCGACGCCGACGGCATCATCACGGCCAAGGTCTCGACCGAGCTGTCGCAGATCGATCCGGCGGTGACGGTGGCCGGGGTTCCCGGCTTCCTGACCCGCAATACCAACACCGAAATAAGCATCAAGGAGGGCGAGATGGTGGCCCTGTCGGGCCTCGTCAACAGCGAAATGGCGAACGCGGTCGATCGCGTGCCGGGCATCAGCCGCATCCCGATCCTGGGCCGGCTGTTCCGCTCGGACGACTTCCGCAACAGTAAATCGGAGCTGGTGGTGCTGCTCGAACCCGAGATCATCGCGCCGGGCGACGGACTGGCGCAGCAGTTGCGCGAACGTGGTGAAGCGAACAAGAAGGGCTTCGAGGACAAGGTGCTGGAACTGCAGCGCAAGGAGTCCCAGACACCCATCCCCGATCCGTCCCTCGACTTCTATCGGAACTAATATGATTCGTATCCAGGTATTTCGGCGCGCCCAGCTGGTGGCGGAAGCGACCAGCAAGGGCGCCAGCTGCTTCCTCGGCAAGGAAGCCGGCAGCCTCATCGTGCTGCAGGGCTGGCGCGTGGGACGCCGCCAGCTCGAGTTCGCGTTGGGCGAGGAGGGGCTGTTCGTCAGGGACGGCGGCGGCATGGCGCCGCTCAAGGTCAACGGCAAGGAGGTCAATCAATACGGGCCGCTGGCCAGCAACGACACCATCGAGCTGGCCGATTACCGGATCATGGCGCACGTGTCCGAAGAGGCGCGACCTCATCCGGCGCCGGCGCCGCTTCCGGTGACGGTGCTGCCCCACGCAGCGGCGCCAGCGCGCCAGCCGCAGCCGCAGCCTGAGCCGAGCGCGAACCCGCTGGAGCGTCCCGAAGGCATCGCCATGCGCGGCCAGCTGCACCGCATGCTGATCGCCGCCATGGACCTGCGGCGCGTGAACGTGGCGCGCATGGCCGACGCGGAGCTGCGCTCCACGGTGCAGAAGCTGATCGAGGAACTGATCGACACCGACAGCGCATTCGAGTCGATGCGCGAGCAGCGCACGGCGCTGTGCGACGTCGTGCTCAACGAAGTGGTGGGCCTGGGCCCTCTGGAGTCGCTGCTGGCGGACGACGAAGTGAGCGAGGTGATGGTCAACCGCCATAACGACGTGTTCGTCGAACGGGCAGGGCGCCTGGAGCGATCGAATATCTCGTTCTCCAACGACGCGGCGGTGATTTCGGCGATCGAACGCATCGTCTCGCCGCTTGGACGCCGCATCGACGAGAGTTCGCCGATGGTCGACGCGCGCCTGAAGGACGGCTCGCGCGTGAACGCCATCATCCCGCCGCTGGCGATCCGCGGGCCGAGCATCACCATCCGCAAGTTCGCGCGCAACAAGCTGGTGGGCGAGGACCTGATCCGCTTCGGCGCCATCAGCGCCGAGATGGTCGCCTTCCTGCAAGTGGCGGTGAAGCTGCGCGCCAACATCGTGGTGTCGGGCGGCACCGGCTCGGGCAAGACCACCTTGCTCAACGTGCTGTCCAATTTCATCCCGGACGACGAGCGCATCGTGACGGTGGAAGACGCCGCCGAGCTGCAACTGAACCAACCCAACCTGGTGTCGCTCGAAGCGCGGCCCGCCAATATCGAGGGCCGCGGCGCGGTCACCATCCGCGACCTGGTGAAGAACTGCCTGCGTATGCGCCCCGACCGCATCATCGTGGGCGAGTGCCGCGGCGGCGAAGCGCTCGACATGCTGCAGGCGATGAACACCGGCCACGACGGCTCGCTCACCACGGCCCACGCCAACAGCCCGCGCGACTGCCTGTCGCGGCTGGAGGTGATGACCCTGATGAGCGGCCTGGAGATCCCGATGCAGGCGATCCGCGAGCAGGTGGCGTCGGCCGTGGACCTGATCGTCCAGCAGACCCGCTTTTCCTGCGGCAGCCGCAAGGTGACCTATATCAGCGAAGTGACCGGCATCGAGGGCAACCTGATCCAGCTGCAGGACATCTTCCAGTTCGAGCAGGACGGATTCGACGCCAACGGCAAGGTGTGCGGACGCCTGGTGCCCACCGGGCACATACCGGATTTCTACCAGGACCTGATGCGGCGCGGGATGCCGGTGGACGTTTCCATCTTCCGGCGCGACAGCGCGCCGATGAAACGGGTGCATCCGGCATGAACGAGCGCACCTTCATCATCGCCGCGATCTTCTTCGCCATGCTGGCGCTGGCCTGGCTGGCGCTGCACTTCGGCAGCCGCTGGTTCCGCACGCGCCAGGCCGAGGTGGCGATCAGCGCCAGGGCCGACCTGGAGAATATGTTCATCTTTACCGACGAGCGCCGCATCATGGTGATCAACCTGTCGGTGTTGATCGTCCTGCCTTTGGCGGCCTGGGTCGTGAGCGGCAACCTGGTATTCGTGCTGATGTCCGTCGTGCTGGCCTTCGTCGCTCCGCGCCTGGTGGTGGCCCACATCGCCCGGCGCCGGCTGCGGCAGTTCGAGCAGCAACTGCCCGACGCCCTGATGATGATCACCGGCGCCCTGCGCGCGGGCGCCAGCCTGCCGCTCGCCCTCGACAGCGTGGCCAGCGAAGGCAAGCCGCCGATTTCGCAGGAGTTCGCGTTGCTGCTGCGCGAGATGCGCCTGGGCGTCGACTTTGCCGTGGCCCTGGAATCGATGGAAAAGCGGGTGCCGCTGGAGGACCTGGCGCTGGTCACGGCTGGCATGGCGCTGTCGCGCGAGGTCGGGGCCAACCTGGCGGCAACGCTCGAATCGATCGCCAGGACCATCCGCGCCAAGCTGCAAATGGAAGGCAAGATCAGGAGCCTGACCGCGCAGGGCAAGATGCAGGGCCTGGTGATGGCGGGCCTGCCGGTGATGCTGGTGGCGGTGTTGAACGTGATGGAGCCGGAAGCCATGGCGCCGCTGTTCAACGCCTGGTATGGCTGGGTGACGCTGGGCGTGATGGTGGTGACGATCCTGGTCGGCTACCACTTCATCCGTCGCATCACGACTATCGACGTCTGAACGGGAAGCCGCGACCATGAACCCATTCGTCATTGCCCTGCTGGTCGGCGCCGCCTTCGTGCTGCTGGCCGCCGCCCTGATCCACGGCGCGGTGCGCCTGAAGGAAGACGTGCCCGAGGAAGACCGCGCCTACCTTGACCCCTTGCCGCGGCCATTGCGCCTGCTGTGGCCCGTGGTCCGCCTGGTCGACTACCACCTGTGCCGCAACATACCCCAGTCGCTGCTGGCCGGCCCGGGAGAGACGCTGCGGCTGTCCGGCATGTTCTACCTGATGAACCCGACGCAGTTTATTGCCCTGTGCCTGGTCAGCCTGGCGCTGTTTTCCGGGTTCACGGCGCTGGTGCTGTCGATGGCGGGCCTGTTCAACCCGTTCTGGGTCATCGCCCTCGCGGGTCTGGGCTTCGTCTATCCGCGCATCTGGCTCAAGGAGACGCTCAAGCGGCGCCAGAAGCTGATCGTCAAGGCGCTGCCGGCCTACCTCGACTTTCTGACCATGTCGGTGGAAGCAGGCCTGAACATGGCCGGGGCGATCGCCCAGGCGGTCGACAAGGGGCCGGCCGGTCCGCTCAAGAACGAATTCGCCTTCGTGCTGCGCGACCTGCGCGCCGGCCTCACCCGCGCCGATGCACTGCGCCGCATGGATGCGCGCGTGCGCATCCCGCAGGTGTCGAGCTTCATCAGCGCCGTGATCCAGGCCGAACGCATGGGCGCCAGCCTGGGCGCGACCTTCCGCGCGCAGTCCGAACAGCGGCGCGTCGAGCGCTTCCAGCTGGCCGAGAAGCTGGCGATGGAGGCGCCCGTCAAGCTGATCTTCCCGCTGGTCGTTTTCATCTTCCCCGTGACCTTCCTGGTGCTGATGTTCCCGATCGCGATGAAGTTCATGGCCTCGGGTATCAAGTTCTGAATCGCCATGCTCAAGACCATCCCGATCCAGTTCGAAACCGCCTCCACGCCGCGCCGGCTCGACGTGATGCTGGCCACGACCGCGCTGGCGCGCATGCGCGGCCTGCTGGCCCGTCCGCCGCTGCGCGCGCACGAGGCCCTTTACATCAGCCCATGCAATATGGTGCATACGATTGGCATGGGCTATGCCATCGACGTCGTCTTCCTGTGCCGCGACGGCCTGGTGCTGAAGGTCGCCGGCGGCGTGCAGCCGCGCCGCATGCGCGGCCACTGGCGTGCCGCCGCGGTGCTGGAGCTGGCCGCGGGCGAAGCCGCGCGCTGCGCCATCGCACCGGGCGTGCGCCTGCCACTGGAGGCCCCATGAACGCGCGTCAGCTTGGCCAGGCCGGTGTCGAGCTGCTGGTGGTGCTGCCGGTGCTGGTGGTGATGTTGTTCGGGACCATACAGCTCGGCCTGATGTACCAGGCGCGCGCGACGCTCAACTACGCCACCATGCTGGCCGCGCGCGCCGGCGCGCTGCACAACGGCGACCACGGCGCCATGCGCAATGCGCTCGCGCGCGGCCTGACCCCGCTGTTCGCACACCAGGCCAGCGCCGCCGGCTACGCAGACGCGTTGACCAAGGCCACGCTCGAGACGGCGGCCGCCAGCAATATCACCGACATCGAGGTGCTCAACCCCACCGGCGCCGCGCTCGCAGACTTCGGCCGCGCGCGGCTGGATGGCGAGGATGGGCGCGAGCTGCCCAACGACACGCTGCATTACCGCACCACGGCCGCTGGCAGCAGCTCGCAGCTATCGGTGCAGGACGCGAACCTGCTGCACGTGCGCGTGACCTACTGCTTTCGCCTGGTCGTGCCGGTGATCGACCGCATGCTGCATTCGGCTGTGAATGCGGTGTCGGCGGCCACTGAAGGGAGTGGCATGCAAAACCCGTTCGGCATCGGCCCGACGCCGGGGATGGATGCGCCCTGTTCGGCGCCGGGCGTGCGCGGACCACGGGTGCAGATTCGGAGCGAGGCGATCCTGCGCATGCAGTCGGCTTTTCATGAAGAGAATCTCGGTGGTGGGTCGGGCACGCCGCCCGATATGGGTGTGCCGGGGGACCCGGACGAGCCTGCAGAGCCCGGCACACCGTTGCCTCCAGACCCGACCATCCCTGACGACCCGGGAGCGCCTATATGCCCTTGATCTTCCGTGCGCATGGCGCCTTTGCGCGCATCCTCGCGAGTTTCCTGATCGTCGTGTTCGGCTTGCTACCGCCGTTGTCCGCGCTTGCCCAGCAGTCCACGCCGGCCCCCGGCGCGGGTATTACCTGGCGCATTTGCGAATCCCCTGCGACCTGCTTCATCAATCAGGCAGCGAAAGACAAGTTCGCCTCCGATCACAACTGCCGCTTCCTGGAGGATGTGTGCTCGAAGGGGAGTATTGATAATAAGGGAGCGAAGCCGGAAGACGAGGGCTTCTGGGGCAGCTTGTGGTCCAGCGTGAAAGGCTCGCTGGTGTACGGCTACGAGTTCGTGAAGGGCTTGCTCGAAGGATTAAAAAACCAGATCACCGACATCATTGAGCTGGTTACGAACCTCGGGTCCGTGGTGGGTGGCCTTATCGACCTCGGCAAGGCTTTCTACAACAATCCCAAGGAGACCATCAAGCAGCTTGGCCAGTTGCTGGGGCAGGGAGCGGTCGATACGCTGACGAAGGCCAGTCAGTGTGGTCCCTATGACCTTGGCAAGGTCATAGGCGGCTATGTCAGCCCAGCGATCGCGATCAAGGTCGCCACCAAGCTGACCAAATACGGCGGCAATGTCGCAGAGGCAGTCAAGCAGGTGAAGATTGATGTCGGCTGCGCCAGTTTCGCTGCCGGTACGGCGATTTCGACTCCTGATGGCATGGTGCCGGTTGAAACAGTCCGCGCGGGCCAGACGGTCTTCTCGCGCAATGACAGCAGCTTCCATGACCACCCGCGTCAGGTAACCCAGGTATTCAATCGGACCGCTCCTGATTACTGGCTGCTCAGGACGGAATCGGAAACGCTACGCCTGACGGACGAACACCCCGTTTGGGTGCAGGGCAAGGGGTGGACCGTCGCCTCCGAAGTGCGTGAGGACGACGTCATCGCTGGTCGTGAGGACGATTCGCTAGTGCTCGACAATACCGCAGTCGAGCAAAGCCTGCGGGTCTATAATTTCAGTGTCGCCGGGACACCTAATTATTTCGCAGGGCAGAGCGAACTGTGGGTGCATAACGCGAAGTGCGATCTTCATATGCCCTACCGCGCTCCGCGTAGCCCGTCCGGCTATGCGATTGGGTCGAGCGACGGCGGTCCTGGCAAATGGCGTTCGATCAAACGGCCAGATAATTTGCACTACCGCTTCGAAAAGCAGGTCACCGGCGCACCCAAGAGCATCGAGTACAGAGTGGGTGAGGTTGACTTCGACGGCTACGATGCCAGCCGCAATGTGCTGCTTGATGCGAAGCATTACTCCGCGGATAACTTGCTCCTCAAGAGTGAGCCGCCAGGCCTGATAAAAGAGATAAAGGATAAAGAGCTTGCCAAGGCGCAGGGTCAGCTTAAGGCCGCACCCGCGCCGATGAGGATCGAGTGGCATGTGTCGAACAAGGAGGTAGCGGATGTGCTCACCAAGCTGTTCGCCGACTCCAACATTGAAGGAATAGAGCGGTTGGTCGTCGTTTTTACACCAGATATCGTCAACTAGGTATATCAATGCAAACAATTAAAATGTTTCTCAATGTTTACAATCGCTCTTTCAACTTCGGGCAGGCCGTAGAGGGCGTTCGCTGCCTTCTGCTCGCGCTGAAAGAGGTGCATCCCAAACTGGCGTATTGGGAGGTGCTCTGCAAGACACGGTTCGAGCCGCTGCAGCGCGATCTCAGCGACCTGGCTAGGACGCTGCGCGCCGTTGCAAGACCGGAGAAGAAGAACTCCGGGGTCAGCTCGCTCGATGCGTACGGCAACGTGACCGACGAGTCAATGGATAGGGATGGTTTCAGGTTCTCAATGTATTCTGCCGCCGCCGACGCAAGCGGCGGCGACTATCACTCGCGTCCCGACCATGTCGAGCTGATGTTTGTAATAGGTGGGGAAAACTATCCAACAAAGTTGTCGATGACCTTTCCCTCAGGTGATCAGAGCTTTCTCGTGGGGCAGGCCATGCGCCCGGTTGTCGAGGCGGCGATCGCAGCCTGGGACCCGGACCTGCTGGAGGTCTGGCCTGCCGATTTCTACAGGGCTGCCGTTAGTGACCATGAGATACCGCGGGTACTGCGCGTTGGCTGGTTCAACTATCTGCGTCATCCGCTCATCGTGCCCTGCCTGCCGGAGGAGCTTCCTTATGCTGCCACGCGACTTGGAGATGACCGTATCCTGCTCAGTCTGGGTGATAAGGTTCCGGAGCCCGCCAATCGAGTCCAGGTCGCGCAAGGCGCCGCCATGCAGGCGATCTTCGATCGCTTCCATCTCAACGAGTGGCATGTCCTTGCCGGATTGCCACTCGATGTGGACGAGCGGGCCTACCTGCAGCAGGTAACGGGCGCGTCAGCGGACCGCGGCTATGTGGTCGGATTCACCGTATTCGATGGCTACGATGCCGAGCGCGGAGCGCTGCTATACGCTAGGCTGTTCAAGAACATTTTGAAGGGATACCCTTTCAACCTACTTCCTTTCATGCGCGATGATGCAAAGCTGATCGGCGGACTGTTCTTTGTCGGCCAGGCACGACAGCAGATCGCGGCGCTCGACCATGTCAATTCCACTCACCCCATCGAATGGCATGTCGCAGACGACGATCTCGCGCGCACCCTCACGCTATTACTGAATGACTGGCTAAAGATTCCGCGTGCACGATTGACCGTCCACCACACCCCGTTCATCGGCGGCCCCGAGAATTAATTGGAAAGGGAAACAATGTCGCTGAGTTTAGTGCTCGGAAATCTGGTCGGCCGCTCCATGATCAGTTATATGTTGGTGTTCGCCTGCTTCGTGGCGTCGTGTATGCGAGTGCGCCCGGCATTTGCGCGCTGCCTGAACCCATATGCCTTGGCGGCGGCCGTGCTATTGACGATGCTCGGCTTCGCATCCGCCGTCGTCAGTGGCGGGGGTGTGCGGTGAGATTGAGTGGCGCGGTCATGGCCGTCTCTCAGCTGATGTTCGCACTATTCGCGCTGGACGCTGCAGCCGACCCGGGCCGACGCGCGTTGCGAGAAATGCAGATCCACCACGTGCCCGAACTAGGGCTGGAGTTGTGGGTCGAGAACCAGCCGCCTTGGGAAACGCAGATGTCATCGAAAAGTGGGCACCCAACCTTCTACGCCCAGAGCCCGCAGGATTATTATCCGCCGACGGTGATGAGCTTCGCGTCCTGGCCGAAAGAGAAGGTAGACCAGAAATCGATGCAGGCGATGGCGACCAGTGCAATCAAGCACTCGAGCCTGAATTTTGGGCGGACTCCCGTTCAGGCGAAGGCGGTTCAAGTCTTGAAAGCCGAGTACGGCGTGCTGAGGGGCTACGAAGCGACTTTCGCCGGCGCGGCGGACGGTATGCCCCTGGACGTGACAGTCTTCGTGGGCCAACAGCCTGGCAAGTACCCGGTGGCGCTGACCATCTACACGCTTCGGGGAAAGATCGACGTGCTGGCGGAGCAGCAACGTCGGGCATGGACGAAGATCCGCTATCTCCCGCCTGCTGGCAAGTAGGCCGCTTTTGAATCTTCTGGCAGCCGGCTGAAGCCAGCTTCGCTACAGCGCACTTGCATCAAAGAGCCGTACTCTGACTAATGCCGAGTTGCGCTGGAAAACCGATCCCGTGCAACTCGGCCGGCTGCAGGAGACGACACTCGAACAAAAGCGCAACATCCGCGCTCGGGCCGGCGAGATCGGGCATGCGAGGAAAAAGTGGATGAAGTATTTGCAGGATGAATATTGGAGAATTTGAGATGCGCGATTCACAAGGAAATGCAGACCGCTATGATTATTTATTCAAAGAATACAATCGATTTATGGGGTGGCGCGAGGAAAATTTCGAAATTGTCCCGCTTGAGCGAAAAATTAATTACTACTGTCGAGAGCAGGCGCAATATTCAAAGAAAATTGTTTTACATCGTTACGGTAGAGGCGATGCGCTGGAAGAGATTCAAGGCGCCGTGCGGGTACATACGAATCTCCTGATCCAGGACCAGAGGCTCCTCCAGAATCTCACCGAAAATTACAAAAAGCCGGGCTACGCGGTCTATGGTATATGGCGTGATTCCACCGCGTTCGCTTTTTTGGCTTTGCTTGTCGTTGAGTCAGAAGCATATATTGGATTGATTCAAAAATTGATCGATCCAGATATTGAATCTCGAGCCTACCTGACAGATATTCTTTTCAAGGCGTTCATTCCCGGTTTTAGTATGGCTCGGAAGTACAAGATCGATAAATACTCAGCTGTGTGGATGGACCCGATTCAACGCGCATTGGCGAAGCCGGCAGGGGAGCGCGCCGACGCCCTTGCTCTGCACATGAAAAGCTGGTGCCGCATCATGCGACCTTGGGGATGGAAGCCTGACCTCAAACCCGAATGGGGTGGAGACAACCTGTTCTGCGATTTTGCGTTCGAAGTGGCGGCGGTCGTGTGTGCCTACGATATCGATGACAGCACGTTCAATGACCACCCATATTATCCGCGTGATCTGGTCGAATATTACAGAACCAAGGTGCGCCATACCCGCGATGCCTGGCGTGAGCATGGCGTTGGAGCCGGTGTGCCAGTAGCCGCGCCTCCTTTGCCGAAGAAAGCTGACTTGGCCAAGTCAAAACGCAAATCCATAGCACGTTGGGTCGAACTGGTCTGCGACGGCAATATCGATGTAACGGAAGCGGTGCTAGAGACGATTGGCAGGCCGCGCAAACTTGACGATATTAGTGAATTGATGGCTGCGCTTGCCGAGTCGAACGAGGCTATCCACGCCGATATCAAGGATGACGAGACGACGCTGATCCTGTCCGGGCGGGTGGCCGAACGACGCGGCTTGGGCGAGTTCGACGGCCCGCCAGGCCCACCGTTCGGACCGGCCCGCTGCCGCGCCGGTTTGCTGGCGTTCGCGCAGTGGTTGCAGCCACATGGCTACCGCTTGGTCGACCTCGACAACGACGACGACGCCTGGCACGCCGTCGTCGTCAAGGCCGATTACTACGCCGAACTTATCGAACTGAGCAACACCCTGAAAATCCGCACCCGCACGCCCGAAGCCGTCTACAACGATTGACCACCACGAGGACTCGCCATGTTTGGACTGTTAAATGGGACCCATGACTGATCAGAAGGAAATGCGTGATCCGAGTGGTAATTTGAAACGCTATCGGAAAGAAATTGGTGAAATAATTCAGCAAGAGGAATTTATTTCTGCCCTAGTGCCAGAATCATTGGAGGAGGAAGCCTGGTTCAAGTTACAGGCCGTGGCTACCACGTTGAGGCTGGTTGTTCGTAAATATGGCGCCGGGGATACGTTGGATTCGATCAAGGACGTCATCCGCAATCGTGCCAGTTTGATGGCCGAGAATAGCGAGTTCGTACGGCTCAATGGAAGAGCTGAACAGAGAAATTATTCGCCGATTGACGCGATGAATCGAGCAGATGCAGCTTTTGTGGGCATCGCCCTGCTATCCGTCGAATCATCTGAATATCTTTCAGTGTTTCGAAAATTCCTGCCTGTCGATTTTCAGAAGAGGAGCTATGTTATTGATCTGCTGGTGCAAGCATTTATTCCGGATCACGCTCTCGCAAAAAAATATAAGGCGGACAAGCACGCGGTGGCCTGGATGGATCCGTTTTTGCATGCACTTGCTGCCGATGCGGACCATCGTAGCGAGGCATTTGCAGCCTATATGAAAAACTGGTGCCGCATGATGCGTCCTTGGGGATGGAAGCCTGACCTTGATACTGCGCCAGGCAAGGATCGCTTGTTCTGCGACTTTGCATTTGAGGTTGCGCTGGCGGTGTGCGCGTATGATATTGACGACAGCGTGTTCAATGACCATCCTTACTATCCTCGGGATCTGGTCGATTACTACCGAATGCATGTGCGCCATACTCGCGATGCGTGGCGACCCATAGCTGCCGGGCCCGGAGTACAGATCATTGCTCCGCCGCCACCGAAAAAGGCTGACCTCGCGAAAACCAAACGCAAAGGCATAGCACGCTGGATCGAACTGGTCTGCGACGGAAACATAGATGCAACCGAGTCGGTTCTGGAAGTGACAGGAAAACCTCGCAAGCTCGATGATATCCACGAACTGATGGAAGCGCTGAGCGAAGCCGGTCAAGCCGTTCACGGTGATATCAAGGACGACGAAACGGTCTTGATTCAAGCGTCCACTGTGGCCGAAGATCGGGCGCTCGGCGAATTCGATGGTCCAGCGGGACCACCTTTTGGACCGGCTCGCTGCAGTGCGGGGTTGCTTGCTTTCTCGTCCTGGCTGGAAGGGCGCGGCTACCGCCTCGTCGACCTCGACAATGACGACGACGCCTGGCATGCCGTCGTCGTCAAGGCCGACTACCACGCGGAACTCATCGAACTGAGCATCACGCTGAAAATCCGCACCCGCACGCCTGAAGCGGCCTACAACGATTAACCACCACAAGGACTCGCCATGTTTGGACTGTTCAAGAAGAAAGCAACCGCCCAACCCGCGCTCCCGGCCCTGCGCGCCGACCAGCTCCAGCCCCGCATCAAGCACATCAATTTCTTGCGGGCGCTGCAGGCCGCGGGTGTGCCGCCGGAGCAGCAACCGAGTCACACGCCGTTGTGCGGCGAGCTGATCGTCACCTATGCTTTCGATTTGCCCGACAGTTTCATGATGGCCACCCCGAAGCTGGTCGAGAGCGTCGCTGTCTCTGCTTTCGAGCTTCCCGGAATCGCACGCGCTAACTTCGAGCGTGCCTTGCCGCAGCCGAAGTTCTTTGCCAAGGACGGTTGCAATGTTGCCGTGACCGGGGAAGACCTGGAAGCGACCTTGCTGCTGGTGGACGGTCTGTGGGACAGCATGGCGGCGCAGGTGCGCGGCGACATCCTGGTCAGCGCGCCGCGCCGCGACCGCATTTTGATGTGCGACAGTGCCGACCCGAACGCCGTAGCGACCCTGCGTCAGCAGGCGCAGCAGTTCTTTGACGAACACAACGATCCGCACCGGCTGTCGACCCAGGTGATGGTGCGGCGCGGCGGCAGCTGGGCGCTGTTCGACGGTCAATAACGAGGAGTCCGAATGTCGTTGAGCTTTGTACTTGGAAATCTGCTTGGCCGAGCGTTGGTGAGCTATGTCCTCGTCTGGGTCGCATGCTTCCTGGCGAGCCGTTTCGACTGGCGGCTTGCCTTCACCCGCAGCCGGCGCTGGTACAGCATACTCGCCGTCATCGTCCTGACCTTGATGGGCATGGGCGGCGCGATCGTGCGATCGGGGGGAGGGCAATGAGGCCGCACCGCCGTCTCGCGCTCGCGGGCAGTCATGCACTTCTGCTGGGCTGGCTGCTGCCATTTTCCGGTGCCCGTGCCCAGACTCGTAGTGCGAATGGCAGGCCGCCGGAGCTGCGTCACATGCAGATCTTTCATGTGCAGGAGCTCGGACTCGAGGTCTGGGTGGAGAACCAGCCGCCGTGGGAAACACGCTTGTCGAACGAGACCGGCCGCCCCACCTTCGTGGCCGAAAGCCCTCCCAACTATCACCCGCCAACCGTCATCACCTACGTGAGCTGGCCGGAAGAAAAGGTGCTCGCGGATGGAACGCACCAGATGGCGGGCGCCGCAATCCGGCGCGCCAGCGAGAACTTCGGCGTTAGCCGCGAGCGCAGCCTCGCCATTCCGGTCAGACAAGCCCGGTATGGCGACATCCAGGGTTATGAAGGCTGGTTCACTGGCAAGGCCGACGGCGTGGCGATGGATGTCTCGGTGTTCGTCGGGCAGGCGCCCGGCAAGTTCCCGGTCGTGTTCAACGTCTATACCACCAGGGGCAAGCTGCCCAGCCTGACCGAGGTGCTGCGTCGTGCCTGGACCAACGTCAAGTATCTACCGGCAGGACGAGTCAAATGAACAAGAGGATGTCAGGCAGTCTTACCCGGATGGCGATGTCGTGTGCGACGCTGTTGTGCATCTCGCCAGGTGTATCGCATGCGCAGGCGGTCGATGCGCCGCGCTACGTCAACGCCCAGGGCGTTGAAGTGATCCAGGGACGGCGCGCGGCGAGGCCAGCGCCGGCGGGGAACCTTGGCAACGAGAGTGGCAGCGATGCGTCAAGCCCGGCAGGCGGCGCTCAGGCGATCCCGAAGCGAGCAGAACCGGCTTTGCCCATGGCTGCCAGCTACCAGATCGCATCTGGCGAGCAGCAGCAGCGCGACCGCGATCGATTGGGCATCCTCGAGGAAGAAATGCGTGCCGAAAATGTGGCGCTCGAGTCGAAGATCCGCGTTCTGCAAGCCCCTGCGATGCGGGCAAAACTCGATGCCGAGCAGCTCAAACGCCTGCAGGAGACAACGCTGCAGCACGAGAAGAATATCCGTGCCTTGCAGTCCGAAATCGCGCGTGCGAAAAAGGACCGGTGAGCGGCCGAATCACTGCGCCGCGCCGGCCTGGCCAATCGGCGGAAGCGAACCGAGACTATCTGCCATTTTCAGGCATTCCCCGGCCTCCGGTGTTTTCCTGGGCAAGAGACCCGCGTGATCGGTCGCCCAGATCTGCAGTTTGCGGCGCTCTCTGTCCGTGACCGAGGTCGTCAGCTTTGCGTCCTCGTGCTTGCTGCGCGCCAGGATGACGATTGCGGCGCTGTCCAGGTCCTTTTCCTGCGATTGCAGCCAATTGCGGTGCGCCCCCTGCACCTTGCTGCGCACTTCCGGATAGCGTTCCTCGCAGGTCGACAGAAGTTCGGTCATGAAATCCTTGCGCGCCATGATACGCACAAGCTGGTCTTCCTGTACCGACATCGGCTTCGCCGGCTCCTGGGCCGCGAGCATGTACGCCCGCTGCCGGTCCGTCGTGCTCATCGGATTGTCCCGGGCTTGCTGCACCTTCGCCAGAAAGACCCGTGCGTCGCCGGGTTTTGCGGCGATGCTGCCGATGACTTCGCCCTTCGAATAGATCAGCTACTCGGGCAATCCGAACGGCTTTTCGATCTTTCCGAAATCGGGAAATTTGTGCCAGACCGGCCACTGGACGCGGGCAAACTTCACACTCGGATCCTTGGCCGGCGCGACCGCGCGCGTGTAGGCTTGCGCAGCGCCAGGGCAGTACCTGCATTTCGGATCCGGTGAAGTGAACTGGACTACGACGGTTTCATGCGCAGCCAGGTAGGCGGCCAGTTCCTGTGGTTTCAGATCCGCCACCGGAGCTGCCTGGGAGGCATGTGATGTGAGCAGGACGGACAGTAACAATGCAGCTTTGAAAGTGGTCATGGGAACCAGGCGGCGTGATAGACAAGCTGCATTGTTCAGCATCGAAAATGCATTTGCAAACCGCTCTGCATAGGCACGCGAGATTCCGCGCCGTCCGCGGCTCAGAAGCTGTACGACACGCTGGCGCGCAGCACCGGGAAGAATTTGTAGTCCGACAGTTCTTCGCTCAGGCGCGCTTCTTCGTGCGCGACGTCGGTCGCCAGCACGGTGCAGGTCACGCGCGAGCTGGTGCAGCCGCGGCTGACCAGGTTGACGTGCGCCTTGCCCTGGTAGAAGGTGCCGAGGTCGGCGCTGAAGTTCCAGCGCTTGTTCGGCGTAAGGGCGTTGCCCCAGCCGATGCCGACGTACGGCGCGGCCTTCTGGAAATCGATGTTCGCATCCAGGTTGCCGACGTCGGCCGCGGTATAGCCGCGGCCATTGATCAGGTACTGGCCGTTGGCATTCGGACGGCCGCGGCCCTTGATCTCGTTGCCGTTGTAGAGGATGCCGCCGGTCAGCCGGAACGGGCTGTTGGCGATCACATACCAGTCGAACAGCACGTCGAAGGTCTGCAGCTTGCCCTTGGCGTCGTAGTTGATGCCGCCGGTACGCTTGTCGAAGTCGTGCTTGAGGTAATTGATGCCGAAACGGCCGTTGAGATTGCTCTCCATGGGCACGACCAGGTGCACGCCGGCGCCGGTGGTGCCCAGCGTGGCGGTGACGGCGGCGCCGATCTCGGCGTGGGCGGAAGCGGCGGCCAGCGTGGCGGCCAGCACGACAACGATGCGTTTCAGTACCATCTGTAAAACCCTTTGATCGGAAAGGCGAGATTGTAGCGGGCAGGGGCGGGGTAGGGCATGTCTGAAAATTGTAATGAAAGGTAGAAAGCAACAGTCTCTTCGTCCGAGCGCGTACCGGCTCCATGCCGCCCGGCCCCGGTTTCGTCGGCCCAGTCCCGACTCCGTCGCATAATGCTGTCTTGCAAGGAATGGATAGCCTATGGTGGGCCCATTCTCACCATCCGAAAGCACATCATGTTTGCAAGCCTGTTCCACGTGTTCCGCCTGCTGCTGGCCTGGCTGGCGGTCTACCTCGCCCTGGTCATCACCCTGAACGAGACCTGGCTGGGCCGGGTCGACTTCGATTTCGGCCCCCTCGGCCCGCTGCTCGGCTTCGCCCTGTGCGGCTGGGTGCTGCTGGAAGTGTTTTCGCACATGCGGCGGGTGCGCCTGGTGATTGGCCACCTGGACGCCAGCACCCTGTCGAACCGCCAGCGGCGCCAGATCGAGATCCCGCTCGAAGCGGGCGAGGCCTTCGACATGATCGACGCCGCCATTCGCGAACTGCCCGGCGCCACCGTCGTCGACAGCGCGCGCGACAGCCTGCAGGTGCGGGCCAAGGTCGCGCGCATCGACCCCTATGGCAAGGAAGCATCTCAATTGTGGGGCCTGGAAGTCTTCGGGAATCGGCGCAACCAGATCCTGGCCACGGTGACGCCCAACGGCGATGTGGCCGGCAGCGTCACCCTGATCTGCGAGCCCGAGGCGCCGGCCTGGACCGACTGGTTCCTGGTCGACCACGGCACCAACCTCGAGAACGCCGAGGCCGTGGTGCGGGCCATCGCGCGCCGCATCGCCGAGCGGCGCCGCGCCGAGGCGAATCAGGTGCGCGAGAGCGTGACCGAGAAGGAACTCACGGTGGCGCGCCTGAACCTGCTGCATGCCCAGGTCGAACCGCACTTCTTGTACAACACGCTGGCCAGCGCCCAGGTGCTCACCCGCAGCGACCCGGCGCGCGCCGACGCCATGCTGGGCAACCTGATCCAGTACCTGCGCCACTCGCTGCCGCGCACCGAGGATGCGCCGTCGACGCTGGGCGAAGAGCTCGAGCGGGCGCGCGCCTACCTCGACATCCTGGCCATCCGCATGGGACCGCGCCTGGCGCTACAGGTCGACGTGCCGGACGAGCTGCGCCGGCTGGTGTTCCCGCCGATGATGCTGCAGACCCTGGTCGAGAACGCGATCAAGCACGGGCTGGAGCCCAAGCCCGGCGGCGGCACGGTCTGGATCCTGGCGCGGGCGGTGGGCGGCGAACATGCGCAGGCGGTGGCCGTGACCGTGGCCGACGACGGCCGCGGCTTCTCGAGCGAAGGCGCCGGCACCGGCATTGGCCTGCGCAATGTGCGCGAGCGCCTGCGCCTAGCCTACGGCAATGGCGCCAGCTTCGCCATCGTCGCCAACTTCCCGAGCGGAGTGGCGGCGACCATCACGGTGCCGCTGGCGCTGCAAGGAGCGGGAGGTCGTCATGCCGCCTGATACCGTCACATGCGTGGTCGCCGAAGACGAAGCGCTGCTGCGCGACGAACTGGTCAAATTGCTGCTCGAAGCCTGGCCCGGGCTCGATATCGTCGCCGTGTGCGAGGACGGCGGCAGCGCGCTGGAAGCCATCGAGACCCACCGGCCCGACGTCGCCTTCCTCGATATCCGCATGCCGGGGCTGTCGGGCCTCGAGGTGGCGTCGAATATGCTGGCGGCGGGCCTGCGTACCGAGATCGTGTTCGTCACCGCCTATGACCAATACGCGCTCGATGCCTTCGATCGAGGCGCGGTTGATTACCTGCTCAAGCCCGTGGCGCGCGAGCGCCTGAACGCCACCGTGGCGCGGGTGCGCGAGCGCCTGGCGCGCGGCGGCGTCGACGCCGCCCAACTTGCCGAGCTGCTGGCGCGGCTGCAGGTGGTGGCGCCGCCGGCGCCGCGCACGCAGCCGCTGGTGTGGCTGACGGCCAGCCGCGGCAACGAGACGCGCCTGATCCTGGTCGACGATGTGGCGTATTTTCAGGCCGATTCCAAGTACACGGTGGTGATGACGGCTGAGGGCGAGTCGCTGCTGCGCAAACCCATCCGCGACCTGCTCGAGGTGCTCGACCCGACCATGTTCAAGCAGGTGCACCGCTCGACCATCGTCAACCTGCGCGCAGTGGCCGGCGTGGCGCGCGACGAGAGCGGGCGCGGCACGATCCGGCTCAGGAACCGGCCCGAGACGCTGACTGTCAGTCAGTCGTTCATGGGTCTCTTCCGTAATATGTAGTCAACAATATTGACACGCGCAACGTTATTCACGCCGCCATAGTAAAATCGACATTGTCCGAGGACCCGGCGCCGTTGCCGGGCAGGGCATTGTGAGGGAGGCAACTTGCGTAGCGATATCGTGATCGTGGGTGGCGGCGCCGGCGGACTCGAGCTGGCCTGCAAACTGGGCCGCAAACTGGGCCCATCCAAGGTGACGCTGGTCGACAGCCGCCTTTATCATATCTGGAAGCCGTCGCTGCACGAAGTTGCGGCCGGCACCCTGGACATCCACCAGGAAGGACTGTCGTACGCCATGCTGGCGCACGACAATGGATTCAATTTCGTGCTCGGCCCGATGACGGGACTCGATGCCGCCGGTCAGGCGATCGAGATCGGCGCGGTGCGCGCCGCCAGCGACAATGAAGAAGTGCTGCCCTTGCGGCGCCTGGGCTATGGCTCGCTGGTGATGGCGATCGGCAGCACCTCGAATTATTTCGGCGTCCCGGGCGCCGAAGAGCACTCGATTTCGCTGAACGCGACCGAGGACGCCGAGCGCTTCCGCCTGCGCATGCTGCGCCTGATGCTGGCGGTCGAACAGCAGCGCGAAGAAGGCAAGGAAACCGGCCTGGACGTGGTTATCATCGGCGGCGGCGCCACCGGCGTCGAGCTGGCCGCCGAACTGCGCGAAGCCTCCGGGGCGTACGCGCGTTATGGCTTTGCCCGCATGGACGTCAAGCGCGATGTGCGCATCACCATCCTCGAAGGCGCGCCGCGCATCCTGGCGCCGCTGCCCGAACGGGTGTCGAACGCGGCGCATGACCTGCTCGGCAAGCGCGGCATCAATGTGGTGGCCGACTGCCGCGTTACCGCGATCGAGGCCGACAAGGTCCTCGACGGCAAGGGCAATGTGTATCCGGCCGACCTGTGCGTGTGGGCCGCCGGCATCCGCGCGCCCGAACTTCTGGCCAGCCTGGGACTGCCGACCGCGCGCGGCGGCGGGCTCGACGTCGACGCCAACCTGCGCGTCAAAGGCGTGCCGAATATCTGGGCGCTGGGCGACTGCGCCGTCTGCATCGACGGCAACGGCACGCCGGTGCCGCCGCGCGCCCAGGCCGCGCACCAGCAGGCGGATTATCTGGTGACCGCCTTCCTGCGCATGGACAAGGGCCAGGCGCCGCAAGACACGCCGTATGAATACCGCGACTATGGTTCGCTGGTCTCGGTGGGGCAGAGCACCAGCGTCGGCAGCCTGATGGGTTCGCTGCGCGGCGCCAGCTGGTTCGTGCAGGGCGCGGTGGCGCGCACGATGTACGCCAGCCTGCACCTGATGCACCACCGGGCGGTGATGGGCATTACCCGCACCGCGCTGCTGGCGGTAGCACGCTTCCTGATCCGGCGCAGCACGCCGCTGGTCAAGCTGCATTGAGGGGGTAGGCTGGTGGGCCGTACGTTGCCGCCGGCCGCCTTCCTTCGTCAGCCCCAACACGTCGTTCCCGCGCAGGCGGGAACCTAAGTCTCTCAATGCACCACTTAGAAAAAATTAAGTGGCGGCATATACGACTTGGGTTCCCGCCTCCGCGGGAACGACGTTTTTACGTTAGCGGTTCGTGTTTGCGCCGCAGGCCCCAATAAGACCTGGCCCCGACAAGACGCAGGCCCCGATAAGATCTAGGCCGCCACCTCGCGCGGCAAAGTCATCTGTAACACCGCGCCGCCAGTATCGCTGCGCGTCAGCGTCAAATTGCCGCCCAGGTAGCGCGCGCGCTCGCGCAGCAGGCGCAGGCCGTGGCAGCCCTTCGACGCCGTCTCCAGCGCGTTTTCGCCCGGTCCTACGCCATCGTCGCGCACGGTGAGCATGGTCATCTCACCGTCGTCGTCGAGGATCACGTCCACCCGCGTGGCCTGGGCATGGGCGGCGGCATTGCGCAGGCCTTCCTCGGCGCAGCGCAGCAGCAGCACGCCGTGTTCGCGCGACCAGGCGTCGTCGTCGTCGGGCAGGCTGGCGCGGGCGTTCAGACCGCGTTCGGCGCCGAAGGCGGGCACCAGCTCGGCCAACGCGGCGCGCAGGCCGAGGAACTCGAGCTTGTCGTTCCATAGCTCGATCTGCATCGTGCGGTTGGTTTCGATGATGCCGGCCAGCAGGGTCTTCATCTGGGCCGCGCGTTCGCGCGCCTTGCTGTCGGCCGGCAGGTTCTGGGTCAGCAGGGCCAGGTGCATGGTCAGTGCCGTCATCGACGAGCCCAGGCTGTCGTGCAGCTGGCGCGCCAGCTGGCGACGCTCCTGGTCCCAGCAGTTGGCCAGCCAGGCCAGCATCTCGGTGAGTTCTGCGGTGCGCGCCGCGACCTGGCGTTCGAGCTCCAGGTCGGGGGGCGATGGGGCCGGTTCGGTCATCGTAGGCTCTGTTAAATGTTTCCCAAATCATACAACAGTTGGCAATCCGGCGGCGCGCGTCCTGCGTTGCCAGTCAGCAGACGTTGTACATGCACAGCGTGCGCTCCCGTACAGTCTGCGTGGTGTTAACGGCGCATGCTGCTTATGTGGCCAGCGAGCTACCACTATCAAATAGATCCGGGGGTATTACCATGACGAAAAAAGACAAGCAACAGGACGCCATTGAGCTCCTGACCAGCCAGCACGACGAAGTCAAGGCGCTGTTCAAGCAATTCGACGAACTGGGCGAGCGCGCCACCACCAGCAAGAAGAAGCTGGCGGACGAGATCTGCGAGCAATTGATCATGCACACGCAGATCGAAGAAGAAATCTTCTATCCGGCGCTGCGCTCGGTGTCGAAGGAGATGGAAGACATGCTCGACGAAGCCGTGGTCGAACACGCTTCGGCCAAGGACCTGATCTCGCAGATCCAGGAAATGGAGCCGGGCGACGACCTGTACGACGCCAAGGTCACGGTGTTGGGCGAGTACATCGAGCACCACGTCGAAGAGGAAGAAGAGGAGATGTTCCCGAAAGTGCGCAAGCTCAAGCTCGACCTGGACGCCCTGGGCGCCGAGATGGCGGCGCGCCGCGACGAGCTGCTCGCCACGGCGTAATCGCGCAGCCGCTGCTGTAACTGCAGCGGCTTCAGGCGGCTGCAGTGCCGGCCGGGGCCGGAGCCGCGGCCGCCAGCGCTTCCAGCAGGCGCTCGATCTGCACCGGCTTGACCAGGTGCTGGTCGAAGCCGGCTTCCATCACGCGACGCTGGTCGTCCGGCAGGCCGTAGCCGGTCACGGCGATCAGGCGGATCGTGCGCGTGGCCGGGTCGGCGCGCAGGCGCCGCGCCACCTCATAGCCGTCGATGCCCGGCAGGCCGATGTCGACCAGCGCGGCGTCCGGCCGGCAGGCATGCGCCTGGCCCACACCCTGCAGGCCGTCGGCGGCCTGGTACACCGGGTAGCCATAGGCGGCCAGCATGGTCGCCATCATCTCGCGCCCGTCTTCATTGTCTTCGATCAGCAGCACTGACGGCTTGCCGGTATCGGCAGGCGGCGCCAGCGCCGGCGCGCATGGTTCGCCTGCGCCGGTCGATTGCGCCAGCTCGGCGCATGGAAGACGGATCGTGAAACTGGAGCCGAGTCCGGCGCCGGGGCTGTCGGCGGCCACGCTGCCGCCGTGCAGCTCGACCAGGCGCCGCACCAGCGACAGGCCGATCCCCAGGCCGCCCTGCGAGCGGTCGATCGAGATCGCGCCCTGCACGAACACGTCGAACACCTGTGGCAGTAGTTCGGGCGGGATGCCCACGCCCGAGTCGTGCACGGTGAGTACGACGTCGTCGCCGGTGCGCGCCAGGGCGATGTCGATGGCGCCGCCGCTTGGCGTGTATTTCAGCGCATTGTCCAGCAGGTTCGAGACGATCTGTTCCAGGCGGGTCGGGTCGCCGTCGACCCAGCCCGGGGCCAGCTCGACCGCGATGCGGTAGCCGTCCGTGCGGCCGGTGGCGCGGAAGGTCTCCAGGCAGCCGGCCACCAGCCTGGACAGGTCGGTGGCCTGGCGCGCCAGCAGGATCTTGCCCGACATCGCGCGCGACAGGTCGAGCAGGTCGTCGACGATGCGCGACAGGTGCTGGCTCTGGCGCTGGATGATGGCGCGGGCGCGGGCCACCGTATCGGGCGCGGCGCCGGCCAGGCCAATCAGGCTCGAGGCGCTGGTGATCGCCGACAGCGGATTGCGCAGCTCGTGTCCGAGCATGGCCAGGAACTCGTCCTTGGCGTGGCTTTTTCTCTCGGCGGCGCGCCGCTCTTCCATCTCGCGCACCAGGCGCCGGTTGGTGGCGGTCAGCTCCGAAGCGTGCTGGGACAGCTTCTCGGCCTGGCGCTTGAGTTCCTCGTTCTTCATGGCCAGGGTGACGAATACCGACACCTTGGCATGCAGGATCTGCGGAATGACCGGGGTGAACAGGAAGTCGGCGGCGCCGCGCTGGTAAGCCTTGAGGCGATCGATCTCGTCGGCCAGGAAGGCGGTGACGAAGATGATCGGGATGTCGGCCGAGCGGGTGCGCTGGTGGATCGCCTCGGCAGTCTCGAAGCCGTCCATGCCTGGCATGTTCACATCGAGCAGGATCACGGCGAAATCGTGCAGCAGCACCTGGCGCAAGGCTTCCTGGCCGGAGCGGGCCGACAGCACGGTGTAATTGCCCTCATCGGCACGACCGTCGAGCAGGCTGGTGAGCGCGAGCAGGCTGGCGGGGTCGTCATTGACCACCAGGATCTTGGGTTTATCGCTGTTCGCCACGAGGGATTCCGTCAACATTGCTGTGCTCGCCCGACTAAGGATTCTAAACTTATAGTTATGTTCGAGTAAATACCATGCAAAACGCGCCATCATAGCATGTGACATAAGTGCCACTTGGCAAATAAATCAATCGTGCGGCCTGTAGCGATGTTCGGTGCCGCACATACGTCGGCACAGTGCTATGCCATAGTGGAATCGAACCGGTTCGCTGGCGGACGGGACGCCTACAAGAAAGGACATAACATGAATATCGACACCATTGTAAATGAACAATTCCACGGTAAAACTTTCCGCGAGCTGAGCGATGCGCCGTTATCGGCGCTGCGCGGCATCGGCGAGCAACAGGCCGCTGCACTGGCCGACACGCTGGGCGTGAAGACGATTGGCGACCTGGCGAACTTGGAGGTCATCCGGTACGCCATCGCCATCAAGGCGCTGTCTGGCTGCGAAGGCCTGTCCAACAAGGAAAAGGCCGAGGAAACGCTGCTCGACGACGCGGTCGAAATGACCTTCCCGGCCAGCGATCCGATCTCGGTCGATGCCGGCATCACCCGCATCGAGGTGGCGCCGGACATGGTCGACGCGGGCCATGACCACCAGCATGCGCAGTCGATCGAAGAAAAGAGCAAGATTCGCGAGTGCCCGGTGGACGAGAAACGCTGAGATTTTCGTTAATTGGCATTAGCGGGCGGGCCACGCGGCAAAAGTTGCGTGGCCTGTTTGTTTTGCAGGTTTGTTGGGCTGCAGGATGGCGGGGGCTGGAGTGGTGCTGGATGAGGAGCTTGGGTTCCCGCCTGCGCGGGAACGACGTGCTGTTGTACGTGGCCGAAGTCGGATAGGTCGACCTATCCAGCCCCGGATTTAACGTGGTTCCCGCGAAGGCGGGAACCTAAGTGTGCACGTAAAGTGAGGAAAAAGCACCGCTCAGCGATGCTGCGCTGCCAGCTCCACCGGTGCTGCAGTAGAAGTCGCCTGGCTCGGCGCGGCCGAGGTCTTGGCCGCCGCCTGGCGGTTCGCCGCCGGCGAACAGAAACGGTTCTTGCCGGCGCGCTTGGCTTCGTACAGCGCGTAGTCGGCGATATTGATCAGCGCATCGACCGATTCGGCGTCGTCCGGATAGATGCTGATGCCGATCGAGGTCGACAGCCGCAAGGTGAGGTCGTTGATGAAGAAGGGCTCGGACAGCGCCTCGACCAGTTTCGAGGCCGGTCCCTGGGCGTCGGCCAGGCTATGGATATCGCCCAGCACGACCATGAATTCGTCGCCGCCGAGGCGCGCCACGGTATCTTCCTTGCGCGAGCTCGACAGCAGGCGCTGGGAGACCATTTTGAGGATGTCGTCGCCGTAGGCATGGCCGTAGGTGTCGTTGATCGCCTTGAAGCCATCCAGGTCGAGGTACATGACGGCTGCCTTGGCATGGCTGCGGTTGGCGTGCTGCAGGGCGGTTTCGATGCGGTCTTCCAGCAGGCGCCGGTTGGGCAGGCCGGTGAGGGCGTCGTGCAGGGCCAGCTCCTGCTGCGCCTTGGAATACTGGGCCAGTTCCTTGTACAGCAGCCGCACCTCGAGCATATTGTGGATGCGCTTGTGCACTTCGAGCAGGTCGAAGGGCTTGCTGATGAAGTCGCGGGCGCCGGCTTCGAGCGCGGCGATCTTGAAGCTCGGCTGGGCGGTCAGGGCCAGCACCGGCAGGTAGCCGCCTTGCTCGATCTCCTTGAGCCCCTTCATCACCTGGAAGCCGTTCAGACCCGGCATCTGCAGGTCGAGCAGGATCAGGTCGTAGTTGTGCTCGCGGTGGAGCGGGCAGACCTGTTCTGGCAGCATGGTCGAGCTGACACAGGTGTAGCCTTCCTCACGCAATATCTCTTCCATCAATTCGATATTGTCGGGCGAATCGTCCACTACCAGGATTTTCGCGTTCAAAATGTCTTGTCTGCTCGGCATGCTTTTTCTCGTCTATTCGTATGGAGCGGATTCCCTTCTGGGTGGAATCGGGCTTGAACCCATCACTACTTAGTCTAGCAAACAGCTCAAAATTTCTTGTAGGACAGCGCCGCGTGAGCGGGTAGGAACATGAACGACCGGCCGACAACGGCTACATTTCATTGGCTATACCTCATTGGCCGCCTGTCAACGGCCCGCCGTGCGGGTTCCTCCGTTCACCAGCGGCGACGTGGCGGGCAGGGTCACCATGCCGATCGCGGCCATCAGCTCGGTCTGTTCGACCGGCTTCGAGACATGGGCCGAAAAGCCCGCTTCCAGCGCCTTGAGCCGGTCTTCGGAACGGGCGAAGGCGGTCAGGGCGATGGCGGCGACCTGTCCGCCCGCCTCGCGCGGCAGCGCCCGCACCCAGGACAGCAGTTCCAGGCCGTCGACCTCGGGCATGCCGAGGTCGCTGATCAGGAGGTCGGGCGGCGCGGCCTGCAGCATCTCGAAGGCCTCGCGCGCACTCGCGGCCAGGCGCACGCTGGCCTGGCAATCGGCCAGGATGCGGGCGATCAGCTCGCGCGCATCGCGGTCGTCGTCGACCACCAGCACCGAGGTGCCGCGCAGATCGCGAATCGCGCCCTCGGCCGCCTGGGCGGCAAGGCCGGCGTCGGCGGACTGCGCCGGCGACTCGCGGATCATCCGGGCGCGGGCCGAGTCGATGGAGCGCGGCGGCGTCTTGGCCACCGGCAGCTCGATGGTGAAGCTGGCGCCCTGGCCGACCCCGGCGCTCTCGGCGCGCACCGTGCCGCCATGCTGCTCGACCAGGTGCTTGACGATCGACAGGCCCAGGCCCAGGCCGCCGTGGGTGCGCGTCATCGAGGCGTCGGCCTGGCGGAAGCGCTCGAACACATGGGTGATGAATTCGGGACCGATGCCGGCGCCGTTGTCGCGGATCGTGATCGCGACCTGTTCCTCCCGCTTGCCGACCTCGATCGTCACCAGCCCGTCGCGCGGGGTGAACTTGATCGCATTCGACAGCAGGTTCCAGATCACCTGCTGCAAGCGGCCCGGGTCGCCCGCCACTGGGGGCACGTCCGCACCGTAATGGCGCTCGATGCGGATGCCCTTGGCGTCGGCCGCCGGGCGCACGGTCTCGATGGCGGCGTCGATGAAGCTGGCCGGCGCCACGGTCTGCATGTCGAGCAGCACCTTGCCCGAGGTGATGCGGCTCATGTCGAGCAGGTCTTCGATCAGCTGGGCCTGGGCGCGCGCATTGCGCTCGATGGTAGACAGGCCGCGCTGCAGGTCGGCGCCGTCGCGGCTGCCGCGGCGCAGCACCTGCGACCAGCCCAGGATCGCCGACAAGGGCGTCCTCAGCTCGTGCGACAGGGTGGCCAGGAATTCGTCCTTCATCTGGCTGGTGCGCTCGGCCTCGGCGCGCGCCTCGCGCTCGTTCTCGAGCAGCACCTTGCGCTCCTCAGCGGCGCGGCTGGCCGCTTCCACCAGG
The DNA here is from genome assembly GCF_057657035.1 of Massilia sp. Soil_C_3. Lineage (NCBI taxonomy): Bacteria > Pseudomonadati > Pseudomonadota > Betaproteobacteria > Burkholderiales > Oxalobacteraceae > Massilia > Massilia sp. Soil_C_3. The sequence continues at coordinate 270,634 of NZ_JBDGJG010000007.1, read as the reverse complement.
CGGATATTGTCGACCGCGATCGCGGCCTGGGCCGCGATGCCGCTGACGATGCGCTCGCTGCGTTCGGTGAACACGCCGGGCTCGGGATGGCCGAAGAACATCGTGCCGAGCAGCTCGCCCGAGCGCGCCGTGACCGGCACCGACAGGTAGCTGCGCACCCGCGGATGGCCGGCAGGCAGGCCGAATTGCGGCGCCTTGGCGGCGTGTTGCGGATCGTGGCCGAGGTCGCCGATGCGCACCAGGCCGTCGGCGCGCAAGCCGGGGCCGAACAGGGCGCTGGCGCCGGGCGCGGCGAAATCCTGGAACTCGGCCGAGGTGGCGCCCGACAGCGTGTACAGCGAGAACAGCGTGCCCGCGCCTTGCTCGCCATAGTGGAAGAAGGCGCCGAAGCGGGCGCCGCAGACGCCGGCGGCGGCGTCGGTGGCGGCCTGCATCAGCGAGCGCAGGTCGCGGGTCGATGCGAGGATGCTGCCGGTGCTGTTGAGCAGTTCGAGCACGTGCGATTCTTCGCGCAGCGCCTGCTCGGCGCGTTTGACCTGGTCGACGTCGGTATTGGTGCCGAACCAGCGCACCACGCGGCCGTCGCGGTCGTGCACCGCCTCGACCCGGGTGAGGAACCAGCGGAAGTTGCCGTCGGCGCCGCGGATCGGGAATTCCATCTCGAACGGCGAGCCGGTGCGCACCGATTCGTCCCAGTGCTCGAGCACGGCCGGCAGCACCGCCGGGTCGTACACCGCTTTCCAGCCCCAGCCGGTCGATTCGCTCTGGGTGATGCCGGTGTATTCGTACCAGCGCTGGTTGAACCAGACGATGGCGCCGGTCGGGTCGGCCATCCAGGCCAGCTGCGGGATGGTGTTGGCCAGCGCGCGCAGTTCTTCCTCGCTCTGGCGCAGGTGGTCGTCGGCTTCGCGCCGCGCGCTGATGTCCTGGGCCATGCCGGTCATGCCCAGCACGCCGCCGCCCTGGGCCGGGCTGGCATGGTCGGGGCGGCCGACCAGGGCCACGCAGCGCGCGGCTGGCTGGCCGCTTGGCGCGCCGCCGGCATGGCCGTCGCGCGGCAGCAGGCGGCATTCGAGGTCGAGGTCCTTGCCCTGGGAGAAGGCTTCGAGCACGGCGCGCCGCACCCGCGGCCGGTCTTCCTGGGCCAGGCGGGCGCGCAGCAGCGGCCATTCGAGCGCCACGCCTTCGGGCAGGCCGAGGATCTCGGCCGCGCGCGCACCGAAGGTGACGCGGTCGCTGGCCGCGTCCCAGCGCCAGTCGCCCAGGCGGCCGGCCGCGATGGCGAGCTGCAGCCGGTTATTGTTGTCGATCAGGGCTTGCTGGTCGAGCTTGCGCGCGGTGATGTCCTGGAAGTACAGGGTCAGGCCGTCGGGCGAAGGATAGACCCGCATGTCGAGCCAGCACTGCAGGCGGCGGTAGAAGAATTCCTTGTTGACGGTGATCCGCTCCTCCATCGCGCGCCGGCAGTCGGCGGCGACCGAGGTGCCGTGCAGGTCTTCGAATTCATCCCACAGCCGGCGCCCGACCAGGCTGTCGCGGCTCTTGTTGAGCGGCGCCACCATCTGCAGCGCGCGGCCGTTGATATAGGTGATGTTCCAGTCACGATCGACCGCGCAAAAGCCGTCGGTAAGGCTTTCGAGCATGTTTTCCATGCGTTCGGTGGCGCGCTGCAGCTCTTGCCGGGCGGCGGCCAGGTCTTGCTTGGACACGTGGCACGGGGTGCTGCTGGAATGGTCGGAGGGATTGTTCATGCCGGGGTTGCGGAACGCCCGAGACCGGGCAGGATGTGTTTCATTGTAGACCAGACAAGCCGGTCTGACACACACGCTTGGAACCTGCCGGGGCAGGTTCTCGGGGCGCGCTCGAACCGGTCCGCTTCAGCCGCCCGCTTCAGCCGCCCTTGCCGGGCCGGTGCGCCACCTTCGACAGCGCATCCTGCAACTGGTCGATCTCGTAGGGCTTCTGCAGCGACTGGTAAGGGAAGGACAGGTGGCGCAGCAGGGTGTCGCCATAGCCCGAGGCAAAGATGACGCGCAGCGACGGATCGTCCGCGATCGCGCGGGTGGCCAGGTCGACGCCCGACATGCCGGGCAGGCTGACGTCGGAGAACAGCACATCGTAGCGCTGGCGCGCGAGCAGGGCCAGGGCGTCGTCCGGATGGGCGACGCCGTCGGCTTCGTGGCCGAAGGCCTTGAGCATCTCGCACACCAGGTACTGGGAGTCGACGTTGTCTTCGACCACCAGGATGCGCATGGCGCCGCCGCCGGTGTCTTCCTGCTGCGGCGCCGCAGTAGCCGGGGCCAGCGCCACCAGTACGCCGCGCACGGCGCCGGTCTCGTCGCGCACCGGGGTCAGGCGCAGGTCGAAGCGCGACTCCTGGCTGCCGTCGAGACGGCGGAAGGTGAGGGAGGTGTCCTGTACCACGCCGGCCTCGCCGCGCCAGGCGGCCTCGAGCGTCTTGCCGGCCGCTGCCAGCGGAGGCGGCAGCACCGGCGGCACCGAACCGCCGGGAACCCGGCCGTAGCCGGGGCCGGCCAACAGCGCATACGACTCATTGAACACCGTGATCGTCTCCGTGCCCCAGACCAGCAGGGTAGGCACAGGAGAATTGAGGAGCAGGTCGCTGGCGAGCCGCAGTGGCAGCGGCCAGTGGGCGGCATCGCCCAGCGCGGTCGCCGACCAGTCGTAGGATGCGGTGCTCCGGGCGGAGGTGTCGAGGTCGGGCATGGGCTGGCTTGTTGTAAAAACGAAAATATGGCGGGCATCCTACACCAAAAGGCCGCGGGATGCTTTGACAAGCGTGCGCGAGCGCACAGATTGATTTTGTAACTAACCAACATCAACGCAGCTGACATGCGATTGAGGCCGCTGTTGCGGCCACTAGCAAGCAGGGGAGGCGGCCGAGCAAAAAAAAGCCCGCATCGTGAGAGGCGGGCTGAATCTATTTCCTAGGAGGAGAATAGAGGAGACAGGTGAATGATGCTGCATTGCGTCAAATCAGTCCAATTTATATTTCCAATACCAGTCATAGCCTTTATAAATATCCCTCAGGGAATGTCAAGTGCGCACTGTAGCGTGTGCGCACTTGGTGCGTGCGCGAAAATGTTCTAGGATGGCAACTATGTCATCTTCTACGTTGCTCGCCCGCGCCGGTATCGCGCTGCTGTCCTGCGCCTGTGCGGTGCAGGCGCATGCGCGGCCGCTCGATCCGCCGGCGGGGCAAGCCGTACTGCTCGCCGATTATTCCCTTGAAGAACTGTCCGACATCGTGGTGACCTCGGTGTCGCGCCAGGACGAGCTGCTCGCGCGCGCGCCGGCATCGGTCTATGTGATCCAGGGCGCCGAGATCGCCCGTTCCGGCGCCACCACCTTGCCCGAAGCGCTGCGCCTGGCGCCGAACCTGCAGGTGGCGCGTATCGGCGCCGGGTCGTATGCGATCAGCGCGCGCGGCTTCCTGTCGCCGCTGGCCAACAAGCTATTAGTGATGGTCGATGGCCGCAGCGTGTATTCGCCGCTGTTTTCCGGCGTGTTCTGGGAAATGCAGGACGTGGCGCTGGAAGACGTCGAGCGCATCGAAGTGATCAGCGGCCCGGGCGGCACGGCCTGGGGCACGAATGCCGTCAACGGCGTCATCAACGTCATCACCCGCAGCGCCGCCAAGACCCATGGCGGCCTGGCGACGGCGCATGCCGGCGCCGGAGAAAAGGGGGCGAGCGTGCGCTATGGCGGGCAGCTCGAGGGCGGGCCGCACTGGCGCGCCTATGCGCGGGGCATGGACGTCGACGGGCTCGCGCTCGACGCAGGCGGGCCGGATGCCGGCGGCATGGGGCGCCAGCAGGCGGGTTTCCGCCTCGACTGGGAGGCCGATGCCCTTGATGCCACGTTCAGCGGCGACGTCCACGACGGCCGCCTGCGGGCCGGCGGCGACCAGTCGCGCACCGAAACCTCGGGCGCCAACCTGCTGGGACGGGTCGAGCATCGATTGGACGAGAATCAGAGCGTGCGCCTGCAGGCCTGGATCGATCATGCGCGGCGTGACCAGCAGGGCGTCGGTGCGCAGCGCCTGGACACCTTCGACGTCGAGGCCCAGCACCTGCTGCGCCTGGACGGCCACAACCTGGCCTGGGGCGGCGGCTATCGCTACAGCCGCGACCGGATCGACAACGGGCCCTTGCTGCGCTTTACGCCGGCGCGCCGCAGCCTGCGCTGGTCGCACCTGTTCGTCCAGGATGAAGTCAGCCTGGCGCGGGACGTGCGCGCCAGCGCCGGCGTGCGCATCGAACACAATGTATATACCGGCAGCGAGGTGTTGCCCAGCCTGCGCCTGGCATGGGACGTCGATGCGCGCTCGATGCTGTGGGCGGCGCTGTCGCGCACGGTGCGCGCGCCGTCGCGCATCGACCGCGACTTCTACGTGATCGACCCGCTCGATCCCAACGCCTACCTGGTCGGGGGCGGCGCGGACGTGGTGTCGGAGACGGCGCGCGTGGCCGAGCTGGGCTACCGCGCCCAGCCCCTGCCTTCGCTGTCGTGGTCGGCCACCGCCTTCTATACGGATTTCGAACGCCTGCGCACGCTGGAACGGACCGCCGCGGGCGCCAATCCGCCAGCGGCCTATGTCCTGCAAAGCCTGGGCAAGGGCGCGCTGCGCGGCGTCGAGCTGTGGGCCAGCTGGCAGGCTGCGCGCGGCTGGCGCCTGCATGCGGGAACGGTGCTGCAGGACGTGGATGTCGGGCGCGAGCCGACCAGCCGCGACAGCACCGGCCTGAGTTTTCTTGCTGGTAACGATCCGCGCGTGACCTGGACTCTGCGCAGCGCGCACGAACTGGGTGCGCGCCTGCGGGCCGATCTGGCGCTCCGTTACGTCGCGGATATGCCGCAGGCTGCCCTGCCAAGCTATCATGAGCTCGACGCGCGGTTGGCGTGGCAGGTAAGCCCCGATCTCGAGATCGCCCTTGTCGGGCGTAACCTGCTGCACCGACGCCACGCCGAATACGGCGCGGCCGGCAGCCGCCAGCTGATCGAGCGAACAGTGTTCGCCAGCGCGGCGCTGCGTTTTTGACTGGCCAATGGATTCCATGACAATCACTCAACCCGAACGCCCGCAGCGCCGCCTGGCATGCCGGGCCCTGGCGCTGCCCCTGCTGCTGGCCGGCGTCGGCGCGCCCCTGCTGCCGGTGGCCGCGCAGGCCGCGGCGCCGGCGCTCGAGCGGCGCGTGAAGGCGGCTTTCCTGTATAAATTCCTCGGTTACGCCGATTTTCCGCCGCAGGCCTTCGCCGACGCCGCCACGCCCTTCACCCTGGGCGTGTTCGGCGCCGACGACATGGCGGCCGAGCTGACGCGGATCGCCACCGGGCGCATGGTGGCGGGACGCACGATCGTCGTGCGCGCGCTGCGCGAGCAAGAGCTGGCCCAGCCGGCGCACCTGCTGTTCGTGGCCGGCCAGGACGAGGCGCGCACGGCGCGCCTGCTGCGCGGCTCGCCGGCCTGGCTGACCGTGAGCGAATGCGAAGGCTGCCTGCAGCACGGCAGCGTGATCAATTTTACGATCGTCGATGAGCGCGTCCGTTTCGACGTCTCGCTCGATGCGGCGGAAAAGAAGAATATGAAGCTCAGTTCGCGCCTGCTGACGGTCGCGAACCGCGTGCAGAAAGGAGCCTCATGATGCCGATGCACGATACCGGTTCCGTCCGGAGCAAATTGATTTTGATGGCGGTTGCGACCACCGTGGTGGCCCTGCTCACCGCCGGCGTGGCGATGTTGCTGCTCGACCTGCGCACCTTCCAGCGCTACTGGATCGACGACCTCACCACCCAGGCCGACATCGTCGCCAGCGTGACCGCGCCCGCGGTCTCGTTCAACGATACGGCCGACGTCACCCAGAGCCTGACCCTGCTGCGCGTGCGTCCGCAGATCGTGGCGGCGGCGGTCTACACCGCCAACGGCACCCGCTTCGCCACCTATGTGCGGCCCGACGTGCGCGCCCAGCTGCCCGAGCGCCCGGAGCCGGCCGGCTACCGCATCGAACGCGGCGAAGTCGTGCTGTACCGCGACATCGTCGAGAACGGCGAGCGGATCGGCACCGTCTACCTGCGTTCGCGCTACGGCGTGCTGGACCGGGCCCTGAGCTATGGCGCCATCCTGGGCGGCGTGCTGCTGGGCGCCCTGGTGATCGCGGCCCTGGTGGCGTCGCGGCTGCAGGCCTCGATCACGCGCCCGCTGGAGGCGGTCACCGACGTCGCCCGTCAGGTGATGCTGCGCCGTGACTTCTCGCTGCGCGTGCCGGGCAAGGAGAAAGGCGAGATCGGCGTGCTGGTCGAAGCGTTCAACGACATGCTGGCCGAGATCGGCCGCCGCTCGGATGCGCTGCAGGCGGCCAACCGCACGCTCGAACACGAGATGGAAGTGCGCCAGCGCGCCGAAGGCGCCCTGATCGTGGCCGACCGCCGCAAGGACGAATTCCTGGCCACCCTGGCGCATGAGCTGCGCAACCCGCTGGCGCCGATCCGCACCGGCCTGGACATCCTGCGCATCCGCAGCGGCGACGCCCAGGCCACCCAGCGCGCCACCGACATCATGGAACGGCAGCTGCGCCAGATGGTGCGCCTGGTGGACGACCTGCTGGATGTCTCGCGCATCAATACCGGCAAGTTCACCATCAAGATGGGTCGCGTTGAGCTCAAGGCCGTCGTCAACGACGCGCTGGAGGTGGTGCGTTCGTATATCGAGCTGCACGGGCACGAGCTGGTGCTGGAGCTGCCGGACCGTCCGGTGTTCCTGCATGGCGACGCCACGCGCCTGGCGCAAATCCTGTCGAACCTCCTGAACAACGCCGCCAAGTACACCAACCGCGGCGGCAAGGTGATGCTCAGGGGCGCGGTGGAGGACAAGACCCTGGTGCTGGAAGTGGCCGACACCGGCATCGGCCTGGCGCCGGACATGCTCGATTCGGTGTTCGAGATGTTCGTGCAGGTCGACTCGACCCTGGAACGCAGCAACGCCGGCCTGGGCGTGGGCCTGTCGCTGGCGCGCAAGCTGGTCGAGCTGCACGGCGGCACCATTACCGCCCTCAGTGAAGGCCTGGGCCTGGGCAGCCGCTTCCTGGTGCGCCTGCCGATCGTGGTCGAACCCGAGCCGCCGACCAAGCCGACCCCGGCCGCCTTCATCAGCACCGAGAGCTACCGCATCCTGCTGGCCGACGACAACGTCGACTTCGTCAACAGCATCGGCGCCTTGCTCACCGCGATGGGCCACAGCGTGGTGATCACCCACAACGGTCCGGACGCGCTGGCCGCGGCGGCGCGCTTCTGCCCGGACTATGCCTTCCTCGACATCGGCCTGCCGCATATGTCGGGCTACGACCTGGCGCGCGGCATCCGCAAGCTGCCGAGCGGCGCCCTGACAGTGCTGATCGCGGTGACCGGCTGGGGCCAGGAAAAAGACCGCCAGCTGGCCTTCGAGGCCGGTTTCGACCACCATATGGTCAAGCCGGTGCGCTTCGAGCAGATCGAGGAAATCCTGGGCACGCGCAGCGTCGTCAAGAAGCTGCGGACATAGGAGGGCAGTGCATCGCAGTGTAGGGCACATGAAAACGGAAGCGCTGAATGCGCTTCCGTTTTTTTACGTGCGTCAGGCTGGCGGAGGCGTCAGTCGTGCTTCGCGCGGCGGCGGTGGGCCAGGAATCCCAGCACACCCAGGCCGCCCAGCATCATCCCATAGGTGCCGGGCTCGGGCACCGGCGCCAGCGCCACCGCGCCGCCGAAGCTGGCGCCGTCGGCCGACAGCAGTTCGCCGCTCACCTGCAGGTAATAGTCGCCGGCCCCCAGGTTGTCGCTGGCGAGTGACCACAGATCGATGGCGCCGGCTTGCACTTCCTCTCCCGCGGTGATGAGTACGTCGTCGGCGCCGTACAGGGCCAGGCCGGTGATGTCCAGGCCGACGTCGCCGCTGCGGCTGCTCGAGGCGACCACGGCGTCCAGGTTGTGGCCGATCGTGCTCGCGATCGTGAAGGTGAATTGGTCGGCGAAGGTGTTGCCCGCGTTCCCGGCGGCGAAGGTGTCGCCGAAATAGGCGGTCAGATCGACCAGGTCCAGCGCCTGCGGCGATTCACCGATGACGTCCTGCGCCATCACGGCGGAAGAACCGAACGATGACGCGCCAGCCAGCACCATTGCAGCAATGAGAGATCGTTTCATGTCTGTCCTCGCTAATAGTCAGCCGCGACCTGCAGCCTTGGTTGAGAGTTCGGAACTTCATGCTAACAAAAGAGCAAATAAATGCATCTCCGGCGATAGTGTGCTTATGGAACAAGAAATTTGTTCTCAGGGCTAACTATTTGCTGGCGCGATAGCGATCGAACGCGCCGTCATAGGAGAGCGCAGCTATCCTGCGTTGTAGAGCAGAAAATACCAGCCGTTTGCTAGACATATGTAAGCGAAGTCCTACGCAAACTATTGGAGCTCTCTGGCGTAGAGGCCGTTGACGGAACGCGTACCCGGCTGAACAGCGCGAAAGGGATGAGCGCCAATAGCTCTGGCGCATTGCTGCGAGCGGAAAAGAAAAATGGCTCAGAATTTCTTCTGAGCCATTCTCTTTGAAACAGTTGGTGCGGCTGGCAGGAATCGAACCCACGACCCCTTGGTTCGTAGCCAAGTACTCTATCCAGCTGAGCTACAGCCGCCCGAGGCACGCATTATAGCAGCATGTGGTGAGTTGGTAAAGTCGTGTGGGCTGAGGGCGGGCGGGGTGGCGTTTCCGATCTGCGAATCGTCACGTCCTGGTCGGAAAAGAAAAATGGCTCAGAATTTCTTCTGAGCCATTCTCTTTAAAACAGTTGGTGCGGCTGGCAGGAATCGAACCCACGACCCCTTGGTTCGTAGCCAAGTACTCTATCCAGCTGAGCTACAGCCGCCCGAGGCACGCATTATAACGGCATGCGAAGAATTGGCAAAGTGCTGACCATATTGCCTGGCATGCGATCCTGCTTGCTCGACAATTCTGCTGGCCTGCGCCTGAAAGAAAAATGGCTCAGAATTTTTTCTGAGCCATTCTCTTTGAAACAGTTGGTGCGGCTGGCAGGAATCGAACCCACGACCCCTTGGTTCGTAGCCAAGTACTCTATCCAGCTGAGCTACAGCCGCCCGAGGCACGCATTATAGCGATGCTTGTTCTTCTTGGCAAAGGGTTATCGGGAAAATTTATTCGCAAGTGACTGCTTCAGTGCGTCGATGACCGCCTGATCGTTAGGATTGCACAACACCACCGGCAAATCCGCCTGTGGGACCAGGTGCACGGCCTGGCTTTCCCATCCCATCAGCGCTGGATTGCCGCCGACCCGGCGCGCCAGGTAGTAGCGGGTATAGGTCAGCGTGCGTACGCTGTCGACCAGGTGGGCAAGGATCTGGACCCGCAGGCCGGATTCCTCGAACGCTTCGCGGATCGCCGTGGCTTGCAGGCTGACTCCAGGATCGACCCGGCCCTTGGGAAAGGTCGCGTCATAGCCGCCGAAGCGATTCGATGGCGACACAGCCCACATGCGGCCATCGTCTTCCACGATCACGACGCCGGCGGCCGGGGATTTCGACGGCGGCAGGTCGAACGTCGGTTCGGCGACATTGGCCTGTCCCGCGACCTCGCCCCATGCCGTATTCGTGGCGGGCGCGTCGATCCACGGCGCGAACGGCACGCCGTTCAGCATCGGGGGTAGGGCGCCGAGCGGGATGACGGTTGCGACCCGCGCCGGGTCGCGCCAGGTGTCGGGCGCGGTCGGCAGCGAAGGTCGGGCAATCAGCACGGGTTTGCCGTGCTCGTCGGGTTGGGGATGGTGGACGGCGGCGTCGGTCATGGCAAGGATGGCTGAAGCAAAAATGCAGGCCCAAAGCAATAAGGGCACTTCTTGCGAAGTGCCCTTATCTGAAGAAGGTTGGTGCGGCTGGCAGGAATCGAACCCACGACCCCTTGGTTCGTAGCCAAGTACTCTATCCAGCTGAGCTACAGCCGCCCAATGCAGGCATTATAGCGGGAGGTGGGCGTCTTGGCAAAGGTTCATTGCCGATCAGGGCATCGTGACCGGATCGCGTACCGCAGCGCCAAAGGAAAAGGGCCAGATCTTGCGATCTGGCCCTTCGTATTTTCTGGTGCGGCTGGCAGGAATCGAACCCACGACCCCTTGGTTCGTAGCCAAGTACTCTATCCAGCTGAGCTACAGCCGCCCGAAGCACGCATTATAGCAGCGGGCTGTCGTTTCTGGAAGACTCAAAATATTTCACCTAAGCAAACTCCTCTGGTAGATTTGATGGCAGGATGATTAATTGGATTGCCATGCCGGGTTTCGCCACTGTCCGCGCCACGTCGTGTCGCTGCGTGTTCCTGTTGTTGCTGGTCGTTTTGGGCATGCTCGCTGTGGGCATTTCCAATGACGCGAGCGCCGCCCAGCGCAGCCTGCGCTTCGAGCGGCTGTCGGTCGACGACGGCCTGTCCCAGCATTCGGTGATCAATATCTTGCAGGACCGCCAGGGCTTCATCTGGTTCGGCACCCAGGCCGGGTTGCACCGTTTCGACGGCTATCGGATGACCGTGTACCGCAACGACACCAACGATCCGGGCAGCATCCCCGATAACTATGTGTCCGCCTCCTACGAGGATCCCCAGGGCCATCTGTGGTTCGGCACCAAGGGCGGGCTCGCGCGCCACGATCCTGCCACCGGCCGCTTCCAGCGCCATGCGCTGGCCGATGAAGGGCGCAGCGTGCTGCGTTCGGTCGTGGCCATCGTGCCGGGGCCGGATGGCGCGCTGTGGCTGGCGACCACCGACGGCGTGGTGCGCTTCGACCCGGCCACCGGCCGGCACCGGAGCCATGTGCATGACCCCGAGGATCGCGCCAGCCTGCGCGACGATCGCGTCAATGCGCTCGCCTTCGACAATGCGGGCGCGCTGTGGGTGGGCACGGCGGCCGGCCTGGACCGGATGGAGCCGGCCGGCGGCCGCTTCACGCACTTTGCGCTCGCGCCGCCAGCCGACATCAAGGGCAACACGGTGCTGGCGCTGTCGATGGGGCCGCGCGACACGCTGTGGGTCGGCAGCGCGTCCGGGCTCGAAGCCTGGCGTCTGGACGAAGGAGCGCCGCAGCGCCAGCGCATGGGCGCGGCCGATGGCATGGGCGAGGTGCAGGTCAAGACCTTGTACCACGACAGCGGAGCCCAGCTGTGGGTCGGCACCGAGACCGATGGCCTCAAATGGCGCGATCCCTCCAGCGGCCGCTTCATCAGCTACCGCAACGCGGCCCAGGACCCGCACAGCCTCTCGGACAACCAGGTGCCGGCGGTGCTGGTCGACCGCACCGGCACGCTGTGGGTCGGCACGTATTTCGGCGGCATCAACCGCACCGACCTGGCCAGCGGCGGCTTCGCGCGCTATGGCGACACCGAGGGCATCGGCCGCGCGCGGGTGCGCGCCATCGCCGGCGACTCCGCCGGCCGCCTGTGGGTCGGCACCGTCAGCGACGGCCTGATGCTGCTCGACCCCGCCACTCGCCAGGCCAGCCGCGTGCGTGGGGCGCTGCTGGGCGACAGGGTAACCGCGCTCGCCAGCGCCCGCGGCCGGCTGTGGATCGGCACCCCGACCGGCTTGCTGTGGCGCGCCCCGGACGGGGGCATGGGCCGGGTGGCGCTGGGCCCCGGACCGAACGCCAGCCATGTGCAGGCGATCCGCGCCGGCCGTGACGGCACCTTGTGGGTGACGACGCGCGACGGCCTGTCGGCGCTGGCGCCCGGGGCCGAGACCACGCGCAGCTGGCGCAACGACCCGCTCGACCCCACCAGCCTGGGCGACAACTATGGCCGCGCGCTGCTGGAAGACCGGCACGGCATCCTGTGGATCGGCACCGAGTCGGGCCTGGAGCGCTTCGATCGCGCCACCAATACCTTCACCCGCTTTCGCAACGACCCGTCCGATCCCGGCACCTTGCGCCACAGCCGCGTCAACTACCTGCACGAGTCGCGCTCGGGCGAGCTGTGGGTAGGCACCGCGGGCGGGCTGCACCGCATGATGCGCGACGGCGAGCGCACCTGGTTCCGCTTCTATTCCTTTGCCGATGCCGGCGAGGCGCCCTCGGTCGGCGCCATCCTCGAGGACGACGACGGCACCCTGTGGGTCAGTTCCACGGCCGGGATCACGCGGGTCGATCCGGTCAATGGCCAGACCAAGAGCTACTCGGCCAAGGACGGCCTGATCGACGGTTCCTATTTCGTCGGCTCGGCCTGGCGCGGCGCCAACGGGCAGATGCATTTCGGCGGCATCAACGGGATGACCTCGTTCCAGCCCGCCGAAGTGCGCGACAACCCGTTTCCGCCGACGGTGGCGATCACCGACCTGTTGGTGCTGAACCGCTCGCGTGCAGTCGCCGACCTGTCGACCCGGCACGAGATCACGCTGTCGCACCGCGACACCGTCTTCACCCTCGAATTCGCGGCGCTGCACTACGCCGACCCGCAGGGCAATCGCTACGCCTACCAGCTCGCGGGCTTCGACCAGGGCTGGGTCGACACCAACGCCAGCCGGCGCTTCGCGACCTATACCAACCTCGATCCGGGACGCTATGTGTTCCGGGTCCGGGCCAGCAACAAGGACGGCCTGTGGAGCCCGGATGCCGCCACGCTGGCGATCACGATCACGCCGCCGTACTGGAAGACCTGGTGGTTCCGCACGCTGGCGGCGGCCGCGGTGCTGGCGTTATCGTACATGGCCTACCGGCTGCGGGTGCGCGCGCTGGTCGAGCAGAAGGGGCTGCTGGCGCGCGAAGTCCATGCCCGCACCGCCGAACTGCTGCTGCAGAAGGAAGCGGCCGAACGCGACAAGCGCGAAGTCGAGCGCCAGAAGGAATCGGTCGAGCGCGCGCACCGCAATATCGCGCTGCTGTCCGACATGGGCCGGGTGCTGACCACGAATCTCGACAACGAGGCCATCATGAGCACGCTGTACCAGCACGTGGTGGCGCTGATGGACGCGCCGGTGTTCGCGGTTGCGCTATGGCGCCCCGAGCGCGGGATGCTCGAGCTGCCGTATGCGATGATGGTGGGACGGCGCATGGCGCCGCGCGAGCTGCGCTTTGACCCGGCGCGCCACCTGCTGTCGTGCTGCGTGGCCGAGGGGCGCGCATTCCTGTTGATCGACGTCGAGGCGGAACTGCCGGCCGTGCTGGCCCAGCCGGTCGACGCGGTCGATGCGGTGGCGGTGTCGGGCACGGCGGCGCTGGCGCCGCGCTCGCTGCTGTGCGTGCCGGTGACGGTGGGCGAGCGGGTGCTGGGCGCGGTGACCGTCCAGAGCCGCCAGCCCGGCGCCTACGGCCAGGTCCACCTCGACATGCTGGGCACCCTGGCCGCCTACGTCGGCGTGGCCATGGACAATGCCGAAGCCTATCTGCGCCTGAAGGAAACCCAGGCCCAGCTGGCGGCGCAAGAGAAACTGGCCTCGCTCGGCTCGCTGGTGGCGGGCGTGGCGCACGAGCTCAACACCCCGATCGGCAACAGCCTGCTAATGGCCAGTACCCTGCAGGAGCGCACCAACGCGGTGGCGGCGCGCTTCTCGCACGCCACGCTCAAGCGCTCCGACCTGGAAGACTACATGGATGCGTCGAGAGAGGCGTCGGAGCTGATCGTGCGCAGCCTGCACAATGCGGCCGAACTGGTGAGCAGCTTCCGTCAGGTCTCGGTCGACCAGGCCAGCGCCCAGCGCCGCCGCTTCGACCTGGCCCAGGCCTGCCATGAGATCGTCGCGACGCTGATGAACACGGTGCGCCTGGCCGAACACCGCCTGCTGCTCGACGTGCCGGCCGGGATCGTGATGGATGGATTCCCCGGCCCGCTGGGCCAGGTCCTGATCAACTTCGTCAACAACGCCATGCTGCACGCCTTCGAGGGGCCGGGCGGCACCATGATGATCTGCGCCGCGCCCCACGACGGCCGGGTGACCATCAGCTTCCGCGACGATGGCCGCGGCATCGAGGCGGCCCATCTCGGCCGCATCTTCGATCCCTTCTTCACCACCCGCATGGGGCAGGGCGGCACCGGGCTGGGCCTGAACATCGTCTACAACATCGTCACCAGCCTCCTGGGCGGGACGATCCGGGTCGAAAGCACGCCCGGCGCTGGCACGTTGTTCGTGCTCGACCTGCCGCTGCACGCCCCGGACGCGCCGGCGCAAGTGTAAGAAAAGACGGCGTTTAGACCACGTTGCGCGGGGCGCCCGCGCGCCAGGCCTCGATATTATCGACCAGCATGTCGGCCAGCGTCTGCATCGCGCCGGCGCTGGCCCAGGCCACGTGCGGGGTCAGGATGAAGTTCGGCAGGCGCAGGCCCAGCAGCGGATTGGCGGACGATGGCGGTTCCTTGGAGAGGACGTCGAAGCCGGCGCCGATGCGGCCTTCCATCAGCACCTCGGCCAGCGCCGCCTCGTCGACCAGGCCGCCGCGCGCGGTGTTGATCAGCAGCGCGCCCGGCTTCATCAGGCCCAGCTCGCGCCGGCCAATGAGGTCGCGGGTCTGTTCGGTGAGCGGCAGGTGCAGGCTGACGATATCCGAGGTGGACAGCAGTTCGTCCAGCGCCAGTTCGGTGACGTCCGGGTCCTTGATCGGCGAACGCGAAGTGGCGGCCACCCGCATGCCGAAGGCGCGCGCGATGCCGGCGACGCGTTGTCCGAGCGCGCCGTAGCCGACGATGCCCAGGCGGCTGCCGGCCAGGTCGCCGATCGGATGATCGAGCAGGCAGAAGCGGCTGGACGTTTCCCACTTGCCCGCCTCGACGTCGAGGGCAAAGGCGCGCAGGTTGCGGCGCAGCGCCAGCATCAGGGTGAAGCAGTGTTCCGGCACCGAGACCAGCGAGTAGTCGCGGATGTTCGAGACCACGATACCGCTTTCGCGGCAGGCGGCCAGGTCGACGTTATCAAGGCCGGTGGCCGCGACCGCGACCAGCTTCAGGTCGGGCAGTCGCGCGATCGCGTCCGCGCGCAGCGGCACCTTGTTGGTGATCGCGACAGTGGCGCCGGCCAGGCGTTCCACGACCTCGTCCGGGCTGGTGCCCGCGTGATCCTGCCAGGTATGCGCAAAGCCCGGCACGCGCACATTGGCTTGCAGGCTGTCGCGGTCGAGGAAGACGATACGGTCCATGATGTCCTTTACACAGCGGGCAAAAGCCTATTGTAGAACAGACAAGGCAAAAGACAGGAAGGCCTGTCTTTTGCATGGGAGCGGCGTCGGGGACGCCGCGATATGGTGGGGCTCGAGCCGGCTTCTGGTGAGGGCCCTGAGCCGTGGGGATTACTGCGAGCGGGCGACGCTGTCGGCCTTTGCTTCGGCCTGGTCGGCCTTGGCTTCAGCTTTCTTCTCGGATGCTTTCGCTTCTGCCTTGGCCACGTCGGCCTTTGCTTCGGCGTTGGCTTTCTCTACCTTTTCGTCGGCCTTGGCGACTTCTTTCGCATGCTTGGCGTCGGCCTTGGCTGCATCTTTATTGGCCTGCGCTTCGGCATGGGTAGCGGTGGTGGCGGCAGGCGTCTGGGCGAACACGGAAGTAGCGAACAGACCAGCGATCAGGGTAGCGGCGATTTTGCTCATGGTGTCATTCCTTTAAAGTGGTTTGAAACTCGGTTGCTCTCGTGTGGGGCTCCGTGGAGTTGTTTTCCCCGTGTTACTGAGCTGATAACGGGGCCCGTTACGGTCCAGTTGACCGGATTTACATCCACTTACATTTATCGTAACGGTCCGGTCAGCGTTCGTTGCCGAACAGTCCTCGACGGTAGGCTGGAATAGGCTGTGATCAATAGGTCCAGGAGCACCGCCATGCCCGACGCACTGAAAGTCTATAAAGCCAAGCGCAATTTCACGATCACGTCCGAGCCCGCCGAGGGCGGCACGCCCGGCGTCGATGAATTGACCTTCGTCATCCAGAAGCACTGGGCCAGCCGCCTGCATTACGATTTCCGCCTCGAATTGGATGGCACGATGAAGAGCTGGGCGGTGCCGAAAGGGCCCAGCTACGACACCCACGACAAGCGCATGGCGGTGCACGTCGAGGACCACCCGATTTCCTACTCCGATTTCGAAGGAACGATTCCGGCCAAGCAATATGGCGCCGGGAAAGTCATCATCTGGGACAAGGGCACCTGGGAACCGCTGGAAGACCCGCACAAGGGATTCGCCAAGGGCAGCATCAAGTTCGAGATGCATGGGCACAAGATGCGCGGCCGCTGGACCCTGGTGCGCATGAAGGGCCGCGGCAGTGAGAAGCAGGAACCATGGCTCCTGATCAAGGAAAAGGACGAGTATGCGCGCTCGTCCGAGGAATTCTCCCTGGTCGACGAGATGCCCGACAGCGTCAAGAGTCTGCCGATGCCCGAGCGGGCGCAGCGCAAGGTCGACGCGCTGCGCGAGGAAGAGGAAGAAAAAGATGCGCCGGCGCCGAAAAAGAAGACGGCTGCGAAGAAAAAAGCGGCCGCCAAGCCCACGGTGGCGCCGGTAGCCGATCTGGTCGCCTTGCCCGAGAAATTCTCGCCCGAGCTGGCCACACTGGTGGATGCGCCGCCGCCCGACCCCGAGAACTGGGTATTCGAGGTCAAGTTCGACGGCTACCGCATGCTGGCGCGCATCGAGCATGGCGCGGTACGCCTGATCACGCGCAATGCCAACGACTGGACCGACAAGCTGCTGCCGCTCAAGGCCGAGCTGGAGCGCATGAAGCTCCCCGACGGCTGGTACGACGGCGAAATCGTGGTCCACGACGAGAGCGGCAAGCCCGATTTCGGCAAGCTGCAGCTGGCCTTCGACGGCAAGCATGCCGAGCACATCGAATTCTTCCTGTTCGACGTGCCGTACTTCGACGGCCACGACCTGCGCGAGTTGCCGCTGGTCGAGCGGCGCGGCCTACTCGAAAAACTGCTGGCAAAGAAGAAGTCGGACAAGGTGCGCTTCTCCGCCGAATTCGGCGACAAGCCGGACGAGCTGGTGGTCGCCGCCTGCAAGATCGGCCTGGAAGGCGTGATCGGCAAGCGCCGCGATGCGCGTTACGTGTCGCGGCGCTCGCCCGACTGGATCAAGCTCAAGTGCGGGCTACGCCAGGAGTTCGTGATCGGCGGCTTTACCGATCCCAAGGGTTCGCGCACCGGCATCGGTGCGCTGCTGCTCGGGACGTATGATGAGGAGGGAGTGCTGCGTTACGCGGGCAACGTCGGCTCGGGCTTCAACCATTCCTCGCTGGCCTCGATCGCCAAGCGCCTGGAGAAGTTGCGCACCGATGAAAGTCCATTCCCGGCGCGCGCCGTCCCCGGCCGCAAGCACCATTGGGTCAAGCCAGTGCTGGTGGCCGAGGTCAGCTTCTCGGAATGGACAAGCGCCGGCGCCGTGCGCCATCCGGTATTCCAGGGCCTGCGCGAAGACAAGCCGGCCAAGGGCATCACACGTGAGAAGGCACAGCACATGACCGAAGCAACGCCAAAGGACGATGAGGATCCCGTCGCGGCGCCCGGCAAGCTGCCGGCATCGATGAAGATCACGAACGGCGACCGCGTGATCGACAAGGAAAGCGGCGCGACCAAGCTTGACCTGATCCGCTATTACGCGCTGGTCGGCGAACTGATGATGGAGCACCTGAAGGGGCGTCCGGTGTCGCTGGTGCGGGCGCCCGAGGGCGTGGGCGGGGAGCTGTTCTTCCAGAAGCATGCCGACGTACGCAAGATGCCGGGCCTGCGCCAGCTGGATCAGGCGCTCGATCCCGACCATCCGCCGATGCTCGAAGTAGCGAAAGTAGAGGGCATCCTGTCGTCGGCGCAGTGGAACGTGGTCGAGATCCACACGCAAAACGCGCTCAAGGGCACGTACCAGAAGCCGAACCGCATGGTATTCGACCTCGACCCGGGCGAGGGCGTCGACTGGCCGGCGATGCAGGAAGCGGCCCAGCTGATGCATGCCTTCCTCGACGAGCTGGGCTTGCCGGCTTTTCTCAAGACCAGCGGCGGCAAGGGCCTGCACGTGGTGGTGCCGATCAAGGGTAGCTACGACTGGGATACGGTGAAGGCCTTCTCGCAGGCGATCGTGCGGCATATGGCCGACACCTTGCCCGACCGCTTCGCCTTCAAGAGCGGCCCGAAGAACCGGGTCGGCAAGATCTTCATCGACTACCTGCGCAACGGGCAGGGCGCAACCACCGTCGCCGCCTGGTCGGCGCGGGTGCGGCCCGGACTCGGGATCTCGGTGCCGCTGCGCTGGGAAGAACTGCCGGGCCTGAAGTCGAGCACGCAGTGGACGGTGGCCAATGTGCACACGCGGCTGGACGAGGGCAACGCGCCGTGGGAAGGCTACGCCAGTGCGGCGAAGACGCTCACGAAGGCGATGAAGGCGCTCGGCTTTGCGCCTTGATCCCTGGCCCGAAGGCGTCCCAGGCGAGTGCGGCCAGGAAGCCGAGGGCGAGGAATTCGAACAGGAACTGGCTGTAGCTGAGCATTCCTTCCAGCGGCGGCTGCTGCATGAAAAAGCTGAACACGAAAGTGATGCCGACGATTCCCTTGAGCAGCGCGACCAGCAGCGCAGCAGTCA
Organism: Massilia sp. Soil_C_3; assembly: GCF_057657035.1. Lineage (NCBI taxonomy): Bacteria > Pseudomonadati > Pseudomonadota > Betaproteobacteria > Burkholderiales > Oxalobacteraceae > Massilia > Massilia sp. Soil_C_3. Next base: position 252,056 of record NZ_JBDGJG010000007.1, on the reverse strand, counting down.
GCAGACGGGCGAGCTTCGTTCCGGGCAGGCGCTCCCATACCAGGGCGAGCAACAACGTCGCGCCGATCACCGGTTCGAGCATGGTGAGATACGCAGCCAGCGTGACGTGGAAGGGGTAGGGGAAGACGTATAGCGCGGGACGGGCGAGCCAGGCGAAGTGCTCCATGAGCGGCGCCAGCGCCATGCCGGCCAGCAGCTGGCCTCCCATGCATACTGCCCCCGTCGCCAAAGCGGCGAAGACGAGCGACACGCCGCCGCGCACCCAGCGCACGGCGGCAACGCACAGCACGGCCTGGATCAGGATCCGTGCCACGGGCTCGATCAGCCCGATCGCCGAATAGGCCCATCCGCTCGTCACCACGCCGCTCATGATGCCGGCGCGCGCCGTTTCGCGGATGGTGAGCAGCAGGGCGAAGACGATGAGTGTGCGCGCCACGAAGCCACGCCGCGCGAACGCCGGTCCGGCCACGCGCAGGACGACGAACACCGCGCCGATCGCGAGCGACAGGTTGAGCCAGCGCGCCCAGGCCGGCGGCGATGACATCGGAAAGGGGATGCCCCAGGCCAGCATCGCCACGTGGATCGTCAGGGCGATGGCGCCGGCGAGTACCAGGCTCGCTGCAAGCAGCAGGGGTTGTCGTGGGGCGGTTGGTGCGAGCATGCGGGGATCCGGTTGGGTTGGCCGCATCGACGGCGCGGTTCCGGAGTATGGCCGAGCATGCCCTGTACGGGAATGCGCATCTCGCGCAACACAGAAAACCGCCACGCGGAACGGCAGTCCCGGGTGGCGGAAGGAGGGAGGCGCTACTGGATCAGTCGACGTTGCGTCCCAGCGCCTTGAGCGAGGCGCGCACGCCGCGTCCGTAGGCTGGATCGGCCTGGTCGAAGTGGCCCAGCTGGCGCTGCAGGATGACTTCGTCCACCTGGCTCAGCGGGCCGGCCAGGTTGTCGCACAGGTTCTGGCGCGCCTGGGCGTCCATCAGGCGGAACAGGTTGCCGGCCTGCGTGTAATCGTCTTCCTGGCCGCGAAAATCGAAGCGGCCGGCATCGCCTTCCAGGGCCAGTTCGCGCTCGCCGTGGCCCATGCCGGTGGCGCCGGCGCCCACGCTATTGAGCGTGTGGTAGTTGCGCGCCGAACCGCCGTTGGAGATTGCCATCGCGCCATCGCGCTGGTGGTTGTGGACCGGGCAGCGTGGTGCGTTCACCGGCAGGTGCTGGTGGTTGGTGCCGACGCGGTACAGCTGGGCGTCGTGGTAGCCGAACAGGCGGCCCTGCAGCATCTTGTCGGGCGAGTAGCCCAGGCCCGGCACCACATTGGCCGGCGAGAAGGCGGCCTGCTCGACTTCGGCGTGGTAGTTCTGCGGGTTGCGGTTCAGTTCCAGCACGCCGACCGGCTGCACGGGGAAGTCGCCATGCGGCCAGACCTTGGTCAGGTCGAATGGATTCCAGCCCGTGCGTGCGCTCCAGGCTTCCAGTTCCTGGATGGTCGCGACCTGCACCTGCACGTCCCACTGCGGGAAGTCGTTGCCCGCGATCGCATTGAACAGGTCGCGCTGGGCGTGATCCGGGTCGCTGCCGGCGATGCGGGTGGCATCCGCCGCGCTCAGGTTCCTGATGCCCTGGCGGGTCTTGAAGTGCCATTTCACGTAGACGCGCTCGCCCTGTTCATCGATCAGGCTATAGGTGTGGCTGCCGAAACCGTCCATGTGGCGGTAGCCGTCCGGGGTGCCGCGGTCCGAGAACAGGATCGTCACCTGGTGCAGGCTTTCCGGCGCATTGCTCCAGAAGTCGAACATCATATTGGCCGACTTGAGGTTCGTCTGCGGATCGCGCTTCTGGGTGTGGATGAAATCCGGGAAGTTGATCGGGTCCTTGATGAAGAACACCGGCGTGTTGTTGCCGACCAGGTCCCAGTTGCCTTCCTCGGTGTAGAAGCGCAGGGCGAAGCCGCGCGGATCGCGTTCGGTATCGGCGCTGCCCTTTTCGCCGCCGACGGTCGAAAAGCGCAGGAACACAGGGGTCTCTTTGCCGACGTGGCCGAACAGCCTGGCCTTGGTCAGCTTGGTGATGTCATGGGTGACGGTGAAGGTTCCGTAGGCGCCCGAGCCCTTGGCGTGGACGACGCGTTCAGGGATGCGCTCGCGGTTGAAGTGCTGCAGCTTTTCGATCAGGTGGAAATCCTGCAGCAGCAGCGGGCCGCGCGGGCCGGCGCTCAGCGAATTCTGATTGTCGGCAAGCGGGATGCCGGAAGCGGTGGTCAGGCGGGGTTGGCTCATGCGGAGACTCCTCATTGCGTGTGATTTCAATGAGATAGATTCTACGGAGCAATCCCCATAAGTAAAAGCTAATTACTTTAATTAAATTGATAGGTTTTTACAATACAGCTCAAGGAAGAGATGCCGGGAGGCGCCGCCGCCTCCCGGGAACGTCAGTGGTCGTTCTTGAAAATGCCCCGGACATTCATCGCCATGAGCGCAAGTTGCAGGGTGATCAGGGCCCAGGCTTCGTCGTGCCAGCCCCAGACGATCCACATCAGGTTACTGAGGATGAACATCCAGAACCCGAACACCCGGCGTTCGGCGCGCTTGGAACCGATCAGGAAGGCGGCGTACAGGCTGACCACCATGGCCGGCCATTGGAGAAGGTCAATTAATTCCCCCATCCTCACGCCGCCTTCTTGCGTACCGGGGCCTTGGCGACTGCCTTTTTGGCCACGGCTTTCTTTGCGGTCGGCTTGGCCGACGATTTGGCCGCGGTTTTGCTCGCGGCAGTGCCGGTCGACTTGGAGGCGGTGGCGCCCGAACGGCTGCCCGCGCCGGACGTCTTGCGCGCGCGCGGCGCGGGAGCGTCGTCGTCGTCGTCGTCCTCGGCCGGCTTTCTCGACTTGCGCGGCGGCGGATCGTCGTCATCGTCGTCGTCATCTTCGAGCGCCGCCAGCGCGGCCTTGGCCGGCTTCTTGCCCAGGCTGGCCTGGAGCAGGGCGACCAGGTCGATGACCTTGCCGCTCGTGCGCTTCTCTTTCTCGGGTTCGGGCTGGGTGATGGTCTTGGTCTGCTTGGCCTTGATCTTCTTCTTGACCAGGGCCAGCACGTCCTCGCGGTAGGTGTCGTGGTACTGCTTAGGCTCCCAGTCCTCGCTCATGCCTTCGACCAGTGCCATCGCCATCTTGAGTTCCTTGACGGTGACGGCGGCGGTCTTCGAGTCGGGCGACGGGATCTTGAGTTCGCCCGCGTCGCGCATCTCGTCCGGATAACGCAGGGTATTGAGCACGATGGTGTCGCCCACGCACACCAGCGCCGCCAGGTGCTGCTTGACGCGGATGACCACCCGCGCGATGCCGATCTTGCCGGCCTCGCGCAGGGTCTCGCGCAGCAGCGCATACACCTTGGCGCCGCCCTTGCCGGGCGCGAGGTAGTAGGGCTGGTCGTAGTAGATCAGCGGTACGTCCTCGGCATCCACGAAGGCCTGGATGTCGATGGTCTGCGTCGCCTCGGGGTTGGCGCGGCGCAGGTCTTCGTCGGACAGCACGACGTACTCGCCGTCTTCATATTCATAGCCCTTGACGATGTCGTCCCACGCCACCTCCTTGCCGTTGCCCTTGTTGTAGCGCTTGAAACCGACCGGCGAAAAGTCGCGGCGGTCGAGCATGGTCAGGTCCAGCCCCTTGCTTTCGACCGCGGTGTACATATCGACCGGAATATGGACCAGCCCGAAACTGATCGCCCCCTTCCACATGCTGCGCATGGATGCTCTCCTCGTAATTCGCAGACCGGCCTGTCAGCCGACCGAACCGGTAATCGGCAGCACGATGCCGGTGATGTAGCCCGAGCAGACGGGCGAGGCCAGGAACACATAGGCCGGCGACAGTTCTTCTGGCTGGGCCGGGCGCTTGTAGTCGGTGGCGGCGCCGAATTCCTTCAGCTGCTCGGGCGTCTGGTCCGCCGGGTTCAGCGGGGTCCAGACCGGGCCTGGGGCAACCGCATTGACGCGGATGCCCTGTTCGATCAGGCTCGAGGCGAGCGACATCGTGAAGGCGTGGATCGCGCCCTTGGTGGCCGAATAATCGAGCAGCTTCTTCGAGCCCTGCAGGCCGGTGACCGAGCCGGTGTTGATGATCGCCGCGCCGCGCTTCAGATGGGGCAGCGCCGCGCGCGCCATGTGGAAGTAACCGTAGATATTGGTGCGGAAGGTTTCGTCCAGGCGCTCGTCGGTGATGTCGAGCAGCGAGTTCGCATGTTCCTGGAAGGCGGCGTTATTCACCAGCACGTCCAGGCGGCCGAATTCGGCGACGACTTTTTCCACTGCCTCGTTGCAGAAGGCGGCGTCCTTGACATCGCCCGGGATGGTGATGCAGCGGCGGCCTTCGGCCTCGATGCAGCGCTTGGTTTCCTCGGCGTCCTCGTGTTCGTTCAGGTACATCACGGCCACGTCGGCGCCCTCGCGCGCGAACAGCACGGCGACCGCGCGGCCGATGCCGGAGTCGCCGCCGGTCACGATGGCGCTCATGCCTTCCAGCTTGCCGCTGCCCTTGTAGCCCTCCGCCATGAATTTTGGCTTCAGTTCCATCTGCGCCTCGATGCCGGGCTTGGCCAGGTGCTGGCCGGGCATCGGCGTCTCCGGCTGCGGGACGCCGGTCTGCACGGCGCCCTTGTCGTCACTCTTGGCCTTCTGCATGCTGCCGTCGATCTGGTCCTGGCGGCTCTGGATGGCCTTCTGCTTGTTCGCCACATCGTCCTGCTGTCCCATCGCGCTTCTCCCATGAATATGCATTCGATCTGGAGAGTATTGGACGCACGGCCCGGCGCGACGGTGCGGTTCCACACACAGTGCCGAGGTTATGGCACACTCGCGAGGCAAACATGGCGAATCGGTAATGCCTGGAAACGTTTTGGAGAATGAGGATGGTAGAAGACGGCGCGCACGCGGACGAAGTGAACATCGACTACAGCTGCCTTTTTGTGAACCCGGTGGGCCAGCGCCGCGCCGATTTCCAGAGCGCCTGTGCCGGCGTGTTCGCGCAGTTGCGGGTGGCCTCCGGCGCCGAGCAGGCGCGCAGCCTGCTGGCGCGCGAGCCGGCCGATCTCGTGGTGCTGGACCTCGAACGCTGCGAGCTGGGCATCGACCTGGCGGCCCTGGGCGCCCTGGTGGCCGAACGGGCCGGCAAGCCGACCCTGGCGCTGTGCCCTTTCACCAATGCGCGCTGGTTGCCGGCGCTGATGGCCTTCGGCCCGATCGACTACGCCATCGGACCGCTGCGCGCGCAGCAGACCCGCGCGCTGCTCGACGCGCGCCTGCGCACCGGCTTCGCGCGACCGTTGGCGCCGGTGCTCGTGCCAACCTCCGCCGAGGACGAGCTGCACACCCTGCTTGCGCTGCGCGGCGCCAGTCAGCAGGCGCTGGGCGAGGCCGACGACAGCGTGCGCTTTGCCGAACGCCTGTGTGCGGCCGTCATGGATTGGCCGGGCCTGGTGCACGCGGCGCTGTTCCAGCACCGCGACGACGACCTGCACCTGGAAGCCGAGCAGGGTGTGGCCGGCCTGCACCTGATGGCGCTGCTCGAGGTCGAGGGCCGCCTGCTGCAGTCGCCGCTGCGCCACGCCTTCCCCGGCCTGCTGGCCGCCGCCAGCGGGGAATTCACCCTGCTCGACGCGCCGGAGAAGGCGGGCGAGCCTGAACTGGCGGCCAGCCTGGAGCGCTTTGGCGTGCGCATGGTGGTCGGCCTGCCGATCCCGGGCCAGGGCCCGGGCGGCCCGCGCGGCTCGCTATGCCTGATGTTCAACCATGCACGCGCCTTCTCGCGCGCGCAGCTGCAGGCGCTGGAGGACCTGGCCCAGCTGGCCTCGCACGGCCTGCGCATGGCCGAGGTGACGCGCGAGAACGAGGTCTTGCTGACGCGGGTGACCCACCTGGCCACCACCGACGCCCTGACCGAGGTCGCCAACCGCCGCCACGGCGAACACCTGCTCGAGCAAGAGATCAAGCGCGCCCGCCGCTACCGCCTGCCGCTGGCGCTTGTGAGCTTCGACATCGACCGCTTCAGCCAGGTCAACGACAGCTTCGGGCATCCGGTGGGCGACATCGTGCTGCGCACCGTGGCCAACACCGCGCGCGCGCTGCTGCGCGCGAGCGACGTGCTGGTGCGCTCGGGCGGCGAGGAATTCCTGGTGATCGCCCCGCATACCAGCGCGATCGACGGCCTCAAGATGGCCGAGAAGCTGCGCGCCGCGATCGAGCAGGTCGAGATCCCGGGCTGCGACCATGTGACCATCAGCCTGGGTGTGGCCCAGTTGGGCGAGAGCGAAAGTGGCGATTCGCTGGCGGTGCGGGCCAACGCCGCGCTGGCGCGCGCCAAGCGGGCTGGCCGCAACTGCGTGGAATTGGCGATGTCCTGAGCGGCTTGCCGCCAGCCCTGCGCAAGGCCTGCAGGTTGGGCGATCACAAACCGAATATCGATATGCAGTATTTATGCTACGCTAGCGGCCTTTCAAACAGGCAAGACGTCCCAGGGTAATCCATGCTTCAGTGGCTGCGCGAGTACCGGCGCGCCGCGCTGCCGGGCGACATCAGCGCCGGCATCGTGGTGGCGATGATGATGATCCCGCAGGGCATGGCCTATGCGCTGGTAGCCGGTCTGCCGCCGGTGGTCGGGATCTATGCCAGCATCTTCCCGCCGCTGCTGTACGCGCTGTTCGGCACCAGCAGCACCCAATCGGTGGGGCCGATGGCCATCGTGTCGCTGATGACGGCGTCGACGCTGGCGCCGCTGGCCACGCCCGGCACCGGCCTGTATGGCGTGCTGGCGGCCCAGCTGGCGCTGATGTCGGGCCTGGTCCTGCTGGCCTGCGGCCTGCTGCGCATCGGCTTTCTCGCCAATTTCTTTTCGCGCCCGGTGATGAGCGGCTTCACCATCGGCTCGGCGATCGTCATCGCCTGGGGCCAGTTGCGCACGCTGGTCGGCGGCCCGATCGCACTGGACGCCACGCCGCACTGGCCCAGCATCGCGCTGGGCTTCGGCTCCCTGGCCTTGCTGGTGATGGCGCGCGAATGGCTGGCGCCGCTGTTGCGCTGCTTGCGCGTCAAGCCCGTCGTGGCCGACATCGCGGCCAAGCTGGCGCCGATGTTCGTCGTGCTGGGCGCGACCGCGCTGGTGCCCTTGCTGGCCCTGGACCGCCTGGGCGTGGCCACTACCGGCGCGGTGCCGGCCGGCCTGCCGGGACTGAACCTGGCCACCTCGGGCGCCCACTGGCAGGCCTTGCTGCAGCCGGCGCTCCTGATCGGCTTCATGGTGTTCCTGATCAGCATGTCCGGCGCCCAGGCGCTGGCGCTCAAGCGCGGCGGCGAAAAGCTGATCAGCAACCGCGAGCTGGTCGGCCTGGGCGCGGCCAACGTCGGCAGTGCCCTCTCCGGCGGCTTTCCCGTCACCGGAAGCATCTCGCGCTCGGCGGTCAATTTCGCGGCCGGGGCTAACACCCAGCTGGCGAGCATGATCACGGCGGGCCTCCTGGCCCTGGCGCTGGTGGCGCCCACCGGCTGGCTGGCCCTGCTGCCGCTGCCGACGCTGGCCGCGACCATCATCGTGGCGGTGCTTGGCATGCTCGACTGGTCGACCCTGCGCACCGCCTGGCGCTACGACCGCGCCGACGCGCTGGCGCTCTTGGCCACCGCCGGCGGCGTGCTGGTGCTGGGGGTCGAGGCGGGCGTGCTGGTGGGTGTGGCGCTGTCGATGGGCGCGCTGATCTGGCGCGCCAGCCGGCCGCACATCGCGGTGCTCGGCCGCATCCACGGCACCGAACACTTCCGCAACGTCGACCGCTATTCGGCGGAGACCACGCCGGGCTTGCTGATGCTGCGGGTCGACGCCGGGCTGTTCTTCGGGAACGTGGATGCGGTGAACGAGCGCATCGACGAGGAACTGGCGGAACATGCCTCTACCTCCCACCTGGTGCTGGTGCTGTCGGCGGTGAATGCGATCGACACTTCGGCCCTGTTCGGACTGGGAGAGTTGAACGCGTCGCTGCGCCAGCGTGGCGTGACCCTGCACCTGGCCGAAGTGAAAGGACCGGTGATGGACCGGCTGCGGGACAGCGATCTGCTGGGCCAGCTTAGCGGGCAGGTATTCCTGAGCGCGGCGAATGCCTGGGACAGGCTGGCGGGGTCGAGTGCGGCTGGCCGGCCGCAGCCGGCCGCCTGAGAAAAAACGTCAGGCGCGCTTGCGCTCGGCGTCCTTGTCGTCCTTCGAAGCGAGCACGATCGGCGCCGCATTCTCCGGGAAGAGGGCGGTGACGTCCCGGTACACGGCGCGGATGAATTCCATGTCGCGCTCGATGTCGCCGGATGGCTGGAGCGTTTCGGTCAGGCGCAGCTCTTTCTTCTTGTAGTCGAAGCTGACCAGAAGCATCGGCACGCCGGCGGTCTGCGCCAGGTGGTAGAAGCCGCTCTTCCAGTGAGGCCGATAGCCGCGCGTGCCTTCCGGCGTGATGCCGACCCAGCACCAGTCTTCCTTCAGTATCTGCTGCGCCAGCTGGCGCGTGGCGCCCATCGGCGCCCGGCGGTCGACGGCGATCCCGCCCCAGTAGCGCATCAGGCGGCCCATCGCGCCGCGGAACAGCGTATCCTTGGCCAGCCAGCGGAACGGGGTATCCAGCGCCCATTTGGCGACCATGCCAATGGGGAAGTCCCAGTTCGAGGTATGCGGGTAGATGACCGCGATCCCGTGGGGACCGGGCAGCGGTTTGAAGTAGACCTTCCAGCCGAATAGCTGCAGCACGCGCAGCGCGGTGCGCTGGCGCAGGGTAGGCAATGCTTCGGGGCGCTGCAGGTAATCGTCCATCCGGTCTCCGTTACGGCGTAATGACATGTGGCTATGGAGTTCCATTACGCTCTAGAAAATCAAGCGTGGGATTCTAGCCGGAGCGGGGAGGGGGGACAAGCAAAAACGCTGGTGCCGGGTATGCACTGTGGTTATCATGCCGCTGTCTGAACGACAAACCGATAACAATCCGATACGACGCGTAATGACAATGGATATCACGATTTACCACAACCCGCGCTGCGGCACCTCGCGCAATACCCTGGCCGTCATCCGTGAGGCCGGCCACGAACCGCAAGTGATCGAGTACCTGGCCACGCCGCCCAGCCGCGAGCAACTGGCGCGCCTGATCGCGGATGCCGGCCTGCAGCCGCGCGACGCCGTGCGCCGCAAGGAAGCCTTGTACGCCGAGCTTGGCCTCGACCGGTCGGAAGTAGACGATGCCGCCCTGCTCGATGCGATGGCCGCGCATCCGATCCTCATCGAGCGGCCCTTCGTGGTCACACCGAAAGGCGTGCGCCTGTGCCGTCCGTTCGAGCGGGTGCGCGAAATCCTGTAAGCGAAGACTTGTAAGCGGCGCCGCTATGACGGCGGCGCCGACGGCAGCGCCCCGATATCGGCCTTGCGTATCGGCCGCGCCCCGGTATTGCCGCTGCCGGGCGGCGCCGAGTCGGACTGCAAGCCTTGCCCGATCGCCGGCGAGCCGCGGCGCAGGCGGAAGTCCGGCGTGCCGCTGGCGCTGTATTCGACGAACTGTGGCGGCGCGCTGATGCTGCCCGTATGCTCGCGGCCGGGCGACAGCTTCCAGTCGTCGCCGGCATTCTGGTACACGAGGTTGTTGCGGAAGCTGTTGTGGCGGCCGATCGCCCCTTGTTCGAGGATGCCGTTGCCGTTGTCGTAGACGATGTTGTTGCTGACGTGGGTGTGGTCGTTCGGCCCCTTGCTGTGATAAAAGTCGCCGCCGCCGACCACGATGCCGGTGCCGGATGCCGCCACGGTATTGCCACGCACGGTCACGCGGTTGGCGTCGTGCCACAAATGGATGCCCGCGCCCGACACGCGATAGACGACGTTGCCCCGCACGCTGGCCGTGGTGCTGACATAGATGCCGTGCATGTAGCGGCAGCCTGGTGGGCCGATGTCGTGCACGTGGTTGCCGGTCACGACCACGTCCACGCCCTTGAAGTAGCTGTCGATGCCGATGCCCGAGCCGCCCTTGGGCTCGCACGGCACGTCGTTGCCGATGTGGTGGATGCGGTTGCCGTGCACGCCGTTGTGCGAGCCGCCGTTATAGATGCCACTCAGCCATTTCATGCCGCTCTGGTACTGGGTGCCGTCGACCTCGAAGCCGATGATGTCGACGTAGTTGCCGCGGTTGTCCCAGGCTGCGCTCTGGCGCGCGTCGAGCGGCGGCACGATCTTGGCGCCCCAGCGCTCGGTGCTCTGGAAGACGATGCGCGCTTCGAGCGTGCCGCTGGTGACGGTGCGCACGCCGCCTGAATAGATGCCGGGCGCCACGTGCACGGTGGTGCCCGGCGTGACCACCTGGGCCGCGCGTGCGAGGGTGCGAAAGGGTTCGGCGCGGGTGCCGGGATTGCTGTCCGACCCGCTGGGCGCGAGATAGAGGTGGGTGCGCACCAGCTCGGGCACCACCAATTCTTCGTGCCCGCCGTCGCGCAGCCGGCAGCCGGCCAGCAATTGCCCCGCCAGCAGCGGGCAGGCCAGCAGCCAGAACAGGATCAGGCGCATATCGATCGGGATCTTGGGCAGAATCCGGAGCATCGCATCCTCGTCGTCGGATCGGGTGACGGAACCAGTCTGATCGCGCCCAAGCGGGTGGTACGCCGGATCGATCAAACTCGTCCTTGAGCATGCGCAATGCAACCATGCGCGCGGGCCGGGGCTCAGGCTGGTGCGACCACCACGGGCATATAGGTGTCCAGGAATTCGGCTGGCATGCGGCGCGGCCGGCCGCTGCCGATCTCGATGCAGACCAGCTCCCAGCGCCCGCGCAGCACGGTGGCGCCGTCGCTGTCGCGCACCAGCTGGAAGCGGCGCTCCATCGTCAGCTTGCCGTCGCCGCCGACCAGCCAGGTGGCCAGGCTCAGCGCCTCGCCTTCCACGGTGGGCAGCAAGTATTCGTAGTCGCCGCGCCGGATCGCCATCGCGCGGTCCAGGCGCCGGTAGTCGTCCAGCGACAGGCCCAGCCCCTCCGAGTGGGCCCAGCCGGCCTGTTCGCACCAGCGCACGTAGACCGCGTTATTGGTGTGGTTCAGGCCATCGATGTCGCCGGACTGCGGCACGACGGGCAGGATGAACGGTTGCGGATAATCCCAGTCCAATGTGTTTCCTCTGCAAGCGCGGCCCGGGCCGCGAACTTCGTTATTCTATATGTTCACGATGATCCTGCTGCTGTATCTGCAACAGAACCTCGATGTCACGCTGGAGAGCAGCAGCCTGCGCGGCGAGTTCGCCAGCAGCGCCGCGTGCGAGGAGGCCGCCGTCCGCTTGCGCGGTGCACTGCCCACGCCAGAAGGTCAGGCGGCGGCCTGGCATGACGCGGTGTGCGTGCCGATCGCGCGCGGGGTCAAGGTGCGCAGCAGCGCGCCGCTCGACCTGGGCGCGCTGCTGCGCGAACACCCGCCGGCAGAGTGCGGAGCGGACGGCGCATGGCGCCGGGTGGCGGAGCTGTGCGTTCCGTCCGGCGGCGTGACGGGCAACGCTCAGTCGCGTTTGAACTCGGCGCCGGAGGGGCAGGGCACGAGGCCGGCGATGCCGCCGCCACCGGGCTTGTCGAACAGGACTGCGCCGCCGCCCTCGGCGCCGAACATGCTCGGCCGCACGCCGCCGCCGGTGCGGCAGTAATATTTGCCGTTCTTGCGGAAGCGGTAGACGATGGTGCCGTCGGGCGAGGTGTAGCTCTCCGAGGTCAGCGTGCGCGAAGTATCCTTGCGGGCGCCTTCGACGGCGCTGGCAAAGCGCTTCCATGGCGTGTCGGTCGGCTCGAGCGGGGCCAGCTTGCCCTTGCGTAGGTCTTGATCGACGCTACCGGCCGCACGCCTGGCGCGGCCGGCCAGCGTGGCTTCTTCGGATGCGGCATCGTCTTGCGGCGAAGGCTGCGCCAGTGGATCGGGATAGGGTCCGGCGACAGACTCCGCTACCGGGGCATCCGCGGGGGGCGTGATGGGCTGTGCTTCGACAGGAACGCGTGCCGGCGAGCGAGGAGTGGAACGGGGAATTGGAACGGCTGGCGTGGATTCAGGGACAGGCGGCACCAGCACCGGCACCACGAGGAATTCACGCAGCGCCGGCACGATGGATGGCAACGAACGCACGCCAGTGGCATCGAGCCACCACCATGCGAGCAGCAGGTGCGCGCCGAGCGTGGCCGCAAGCGGCCAACCCGGCGCGCGGCGCGGCATCAGGCCGGCGTCCGCGCGCATCAAGCGCTTACTTCGGCGCCGTCATCGCCGCCTTGATCGCCACGCAGCGCTGCTCGTTCTGCAAGGTGTCCAGCAGCGAGCGGCGGGTGAAGGCCGACAGGTCCTTCATCTGGTCGGCGGCGCGGCTCAGGCGCTGAACACTCTGCGGCGTGCAGGCGGTCGGGATCATGGTGATGGCGTAGGCGCGCATATAGACCGGGCCCGCCGCCTTGTCGATCGCCGGCAGGCGCGCCAGGCGCGCATCGGCCTCGAGCTCGTTCAACTGGCCCTGCTCGGCCGGGAACACGCTGCCCATCGCCGTGCGGATGCGCGAGAATGGGAGCGGCGACTTGAGGTCTTCGATCTTGCCGACCCACTCGGCCTTGACCTTCGGATCCGGGCGCGCCGCGGTGGCAGCCACCGCCGCCACCTGGCCGGCGTCGGATTTGTCGCGCGCACTCTCCGCCGCGATCAGTCCGTCGGCGCCGGCATGGTTGTAGCGGTTGAGATGGGCGATGATCGACCAGCGCACGTCTTGGGTGAGCTGCAGGCCGGCGGCATCCATCTTGCCGTCGAGGATGCCGGCCAGGCGCGCCAGCGCGTCGGGGCTGGAGGCCACGCTCACGTAGAGGCCGAACCAGCGGCGCTGGACGTCGGCGTTCGCCTTGTGCGCCAGCACGCCGTCCCAGGCCATCTTCTCCAGGGCCGCATAGGTCTCTTTCGCATACGCGTTATCGAGGCGCATGGCGTCGAGGTAGGCCTTCGACTGGACGACCTTGCCCAGCACGTCGCCGAGCAGGGTGTAGTCCTTCTCTTGCGGCGCATTGTTCAGCGCCACGGTGATGAAGTCGTTCAGCGGCAGCTGGGCGTCGCGCACGCCGTCCCACAGGCTTTGCCACAGCATGGCGCGCAGCAGCGGATCGTCGACTTGCGACAATTTGGTGCGCGCGGTATCGAAGGAGCGGGCGTCGAGCTGGACTTTCGCATAGCCCCAGTCCTCGTAGTTCGGATAGACCAGGTCCGGGCAGGCCGCGCCATCGAGGTCCTTGACCGCGGTCTTCGCGCCCTTGTAGGTCACCGGCACGTTCTTGATCAGGGACAGCTTGCCGCCGTCGATCTTGAACGCCGCCACCTGCACGCGCTGTTCGCGCAGCGTCGGCAGGTCCTTGCCCGGCGCGGTTTGCGTGAGGGTGAAGTCCCTGATCTTGCCGTTGCTGCAGCTGTAATTGGCGGCGATCGTGTTCACGCCGGCGTGGTACAGCCATTCTTTCGTCCAGCCCGACAGGTCGCGGCCGGCGGTCTTGGCCAGGGTGTTGATGAAGTCATCGAGGGTGGCGTTCTGCCACGAATACTTGACCAGGTAGTTGTGCACACCCTGGCGGAACACTTCTTCACCCAGCAGGTGGCGCAGCTGCTTGAGGGCGGCGCCGCCTTTCGAATAGGTGATGGCGTCGATATTGTCGAAGGCATTGCTTGAGGACGGCACCGGCACCTCGATCGGGTGGGTGCTCGCGGTCTGGTCCTGAATATAGGCGCGCTGCTTGCCGGTCTGGTAGAACTTCTGCCACGAGTCCTTGAACTCGGTCGATTCGGCGGTGGCCAGGATGCCCATGAAGGAAGCGAAGCTCTCGTTGAGCCACAGGCCGTTCCACCACTTCATGGTGACCAGGTTGCCGAACCACTGGTGAGCCATCTCGTGCATGATCACTTCGGTCATCGACTGCTTCTGGTCGGCCGTCATATTGGCCACGCCGTAGCGCGCTTCGGCGAAGGTGATGGCGCCGGCGTTTTCCATCGCGCCGTACAGGAAGTCGGGCACGATCAGCTGGTCGTATTTCTCGAACTGGTAGGGGATGCCGAAGTACTCTTCGAAGAAGGTCATGCCGGCCTTGGTCTGGCGGAACCAGTCGGCGGGAACCACCTGCTTGGCCAGCGACTGGCGCGCAAACAGGCGCATCGGGTACTTGCCGCTATTGTCTTCCCAGACCTGGTAGGGACCGGCGTGCAGCGAGAAGTTGTAGGGGCTCAGGCGCTTCGTTTGCTTGAAGGTCCAGCGGCGGTTGGCGCCGGCATCAATGATCTTCGTTTCGCGGGTGGTGGTGACCACATGCCAGTCCTTCGGCGCGGTGACGGTGACGGTATAGCTGGCCTTCAGGTCGGGCTGGTCGAACAGCGGGAACATTTGCTGGGCGGCGACCGGCTCGAAGTGCGAATAGGCATACACCCGGCCATCGGCCGGGTCGACCATGCGGTGCAGGCCTTCGCCATTGGTGCTGTGCAGGCGCTCGTAGGCGACGGTGACGGTGTTGCGGCCTTTCGCCAGATGCGCCGGATCGATGGTGATGAACCAGTCATTGTAGCGAGCCTGGACCGGTTTGCCGTTGACGCTGACCGACTTGACGGTGGCCTTGTTCAGGTCGAGGGTGACGGCGGAATTCGTGTCCTTGAGGTCGAAGGTGACGGTCGTGGTGCCGGCGAATGTTTCCTTGCCGGTCAGCGTAAAGTCCAGCACATAGTCCACGTTCGCGATGCGCGCGGAACGGGCAAACGCGTCGTCCTGCGACAGGAAGGCGGTTTCGGCGCGGACCGGGGCGGCTTGCTTGGCCGGCGCGGCGTGGACGGCGCCGCCGAAGACGAAGGCGGAAGCGATGGCGACGGCCATCGTGCGGTGTGCAGGAAAGTTCACTGAATATCCTCTCTCTCGGTGGGCGCATCTGGGTGCGCGAAATGTCAATCGCGCAAGAATAGCACTAACGTTCCACGCTGGACACCTGTTGGAGAGATTGCGTACTTTCGCTATGCAGATTCGATGTCGGTGTCAATACGCGAAAAAACGGGACCGCGTAGGTCCCGTTGAAAGAGGCGCCGCCGCTTCGCCGGCGACAGGGCAGCGAAGCGGTGGCGAAAACGAAAAATCAGGCAGCCTGTTCCAGTTCCGGATAGTCGGTGTAGCCGACCGGGCCCGGATGGTAGAAGGTATCGGTATTCGGTTCGTTGAGCGGCGCACCCAGCTGCAGGCGCTTCGGCAGGTCCGGGTTGGCAATGAACAGCTGGCCCCACGACACCGCGTCGGCGGTGCCGCTGGCGATCAGTTCTTCGGCCTTTTCACGGGTGAGCTGCTGGTTGGCGATCCAGACCCCGCCGAATTCCTTCTTGATCATCGGGCCCAGTGCGTCCGGACCTTGTCCTTCGCGGGTGAAGATGAAGGCGATCTTGCGCTTGCCAAGTTCGCGCGCCACGTAGCCGAACGTCTCGGCCGGGGTCGAATCGCCCATATCGTGCGAATCGCGGGCCGGCGCCAGGTGCACGCCGACGCGGTCGGCGCCCCAGACGTCGATGCAGGCGTCGGTCACTTCGAGCATCAGGCGCGCGCGGTTCTCGATCGGGCCGCCATAGGCGTCGGTACGCTTGTTGGTGGAATCCTGCAGGAACTGGTCGAGCAGATAGCCGTTGGCACCATGGACTTCGACGCCGTCGAAGCCGGCCTTTTTGGCGTTCTCGGCGCCCTTGCGGTAGGCGGCGACGATGCCGGGGATTTCATCGAGTGCGAGCGCGCGCGGGGTGACAAAGGGGCGCTTTGGACGCAGCAGGCTCACGTGGCCATCGGGCTGGATTGCCGACGGCGCGACCGGCAGCTCGCCGTCGAGGAAGGACGGATCCGAGATGCGGCCCACGTGCCACAGCTGCAGGAAGATACGGCCACCGGCCTTGTGCACGGCCTCGGTGACGATCTTCCAGCCTTCGACCTGTTCGTCGGACCAGATGCCCGGCGTATCGGCATAGCCCACGCCCATCGGGGTCACCGACGTCGCTTCGGACAGGATCAGCCCGGCCGACGAGCGCTGCACATAGTATTCGGCCATCAGCGCATTCGGCACGCGTGCGCCGCCATCGGCGCGCGAACGGGTCAGCGGCGCCATGACGATGCGGTTCGGCCATTCGAGGGCGCCCACCTTGATCGGGTCAAACATTGTAGTCATCGGGTATTCCTAAAGTCCGTCGTTCAGTTGTGCGAGGAAGGCATGGATCGCTTCCTCGTTCCGTTGGAGGAAAATCCATTGTCCGACGCGACGCGTGCTCACCAGCCCGGCGCGCTGCAGGGTGGCCAGGTGCGCCGACACGGTCGATTGCGACAGGCCGGTTTTCTGGTCGATCAGCTTGCAGCACACACCCATCTCGAGCGGGTGTTCCTGCTCGATGAAGTGCTGCTGCGGCTCCTTGAGCCACTGCAGGATCTGGCGCCGCACCGGGTTGGCCAGGGCCTTGTGGATCGCGTCGATGTCCATGGATTTCCTTATATCGGCTTCTTTCGATCCGAATATCGTCATCTTACGATATTCAAGAAATGTTTGCTGGCGACGGCTCGAAATGCCCTGTTCAAGGTCTTACTCGCGGCCGAAAGTCGCGTTCGGGCGGGTCAGGTAATACCACTCGGTGTTGGCGGCGGCGTTCGCGGCCGGGAACAGAATGCGGCCGCCGAATTCGGCCACTACCGGCGTGCCGTCGGCGCGGTGGCCGAGCAGTTCGCCTTCGCTCACCGGGTCGAAGCTTTTCCACGGACGCACGAAGGCGTCGTCCGCGTGCAGCTTGTCGTGCACCACGACCATCGACAGTGCTTCCATCTCGTCGAAGGCGACCGGTTCCGGATCCGCGGCGGCGATCAGGCCCAGGTGGGCCAGCGTGTTCATGATGGCGCGGTAGGCGACGTCCGGCGCGGCCGGATCGTCGTGCTGGCCGCATTCCAGCGTCAGCGCAAAACCGCCGGTGCTGCGCATGTACTCGGTGGTGCCGACGCCGTAGCGCAGCACCGTTTCCAGTTCGTCGGCGCTGCGGCTGCGGCGCTGCACGCCGTCGCCATAGGTGGCCAGCCAGCCGTCGACGAAGCGGTGCACACCCAGGCGGCGCGCCCAGGCGCGTTCCTTCGCGGCGTGGCGGAACGGCTGCAGCGTGCCGTCGTTGTCGAGCGGCCCGACCATCACGAACGGCTCGCCGGTGGCGGCGAAGGAGTGCAGGTCGAGCAGCACGTCGTGCTGGCCGAGCAGGGGGCACAGCCAGTTGGCGATCTGGTCCTCGAAGTCCAGCGGCTTCTCTTTGGGGAACAGGTCGCGGTTCAGGTTGCGGTCGCCGTTGCGGGTGTTCTGGGCATAGGCCAGCGGATTGACGATCGGGACGAAGGTGACGCTGCCGGCCGCGATGTGCAGGACGCCGCTGTCGATTTCCTCCATGACCCGCTGGATCGCCTTGGTGCCGCACACCTCGTTGCCATGGGTGGCGCCCATGATGATGACGCGCGGGCCGGCCGCTAGGGCCGTGTAGTTGATGGATTTGAATTGGAACTGGCGGGCGGAAGTCATGGCGGTGTGGGCTGTAGGACGAAGGAGGGTGGTTATTCTAGCGGACAATGCGCAAGGGCTCGAAAGGACAGCTCAGCCCTGTGCCTCGATCACCCCAAACCCCGCCGGCGCGTCGCCCAGGTAGGCCAGCACCGCATGCGCCTGGATATTGGCGTCGTATTGGGCGTTGGCGGCGATTGCGGCGCGCAATCCCGGCACGATGTCCGGCGTATGCGGCTGGCGGTAAGCCTTGATCAACAGATGCACCAGGTCGGCCGGCGCATCGGCGCGGCGCAGGCGCGACTCGACGATGGACAGCAGCGCGCGCTGCATGCGTGGGGTGGGGTTGCGGATCTCGCCGAACACATAGGGAGTGTTGGCGATCGCGGCGCAGACGATGGTCTCCATCCGGTCCGCCTTGTAGTCGGACGGGATGTCGAAATACGCCTTGTTCCAGCGAGTATGGGGATAGGCGTGGCCAGGCGGGAAGCGGTCGGCGTTTTCCAGGCCCATGGCCCGGCTCGCGCGCATCCAGAGCTCGCCCAGGGTGTCCAGCAGTGCCATGTCAATGTTGTTGCGCTTGTGTCATCCCGAGAGTGTAGCGCATGGCAGGCCCCTTCGCACAGCGAGCTGCAGGGCGGCTGGTGGGCGCCCTGCAGCGATACCAGTTACACGAAACGGCCGGCCCGGAAATCCTCCACCGCCTGCTGCAGCTCGGCCTGGGTATTCATCACGAACGGACCGTACTGCGCGATCGGTTCATTCAGCGGACGTCCGGCCAGCACCAGCACGCGGGTATTCTCCACTGCCTTGATGCGCACACCATCGGCGCCGGGCGCATTGTCGAGGATCGCCATGCGCCCCGAGCCGACACCCTTGCCCTCGATGACCGCCTCGCCACGGAACACGTAGACGAAGGCATTGTGGCCGGCCGGGATCGGCTGCTCGAAACTCACGCCGGCCGGGATCTCCAGGTCGAGATACAGCGGCTCGGTATGCGCGCGCTGCACGGCCCCGGCCACGCCGTGGGTGCTGCCGGCGATCACCTGCACCGTCACGCCATCGTCCGACGTGAAACGCGGCACGTCCTCGAGCGGGATGTCGCGGTACCAGGGCTCGACCATCTTGTCGCTGGCGGGCAGGTTCAGCCACAGCTGGAAGCCTTCCATCAGGCCCTCGTTCTGCTCCGGCATCTCGGAGTGGATCACGCCGCGGCCGGCCGTCATCCACTGCACGCCGCCATCGGTGATCATGCCCTCGTTGCCGGCGCTGTCGCGGTGGCGCATGCGGCCGGCCAGCATATAGGTGATGGTTTCGAAGCCGCGGTGCGGATGCTCCGGGAAGCCGGCGATGTAGTCGCCCGGCTTGTCGCTGCCGAAGGCGTCGAGCATCAGGAACGGATCCAGGCGGCGCTGCAGGGGACCGGTCAGCACGCGGTTGATCTTCACGCCCGCGCCGTCCATCACGAACTGGCCGTTGATGATGCGCTCGACGCTACGCGTTTTCTGGATGGTGGTAGTGGCAACTGCGGTATTCATGCTGTTCTCCTGTTGGTTGCGCCGCCTGGCGGGCGGCAGATTACGCCAGTGCTGCCTCGATCGCTGCGTTGGCCGCGGCCTGGCCCTGGGTCACGGCGTCCGGACCCATCGCCATGCCCGACGAATAGATGAAGGTGTGGTCGTTCAGGCCCAGGAAGTTCAGCAGGGCGCGCATCTGCGGCACCTGCGGGTCGGCCGCTTCGTCGTACACGCCGCCACGGGCCGCGGCCACGTACACCTTCTTGTTTTTCAGCAGGCCTTCCGGACCGGTCTCGGTATAGCGGAAGGTCACGCCGGCGCGGGCGATCGCGTCGAACCAGCTTTTCAGTTGCACCGGCATCGCGAAGTTGTACATCGGGGCGCCCAGCACGATCACGTCGGCCGCCTGCGCCTCGAGGATCAGCGCATCGTCCAGGGCGACGCGCGCTGCTTGTTCAGCGCTGCGTTGGTCCGCCGGGGTGAACAGGGCGCCGACGGTGGCGCCGTCCAGCAGCGGGTGCGGCTGGGCGCCGAAGTCGCGGCGCACGACGGTCGCGCCCGGGTTGGCGGCGGTCAGCTTGTCGACGATCTGCTGGGTGACGCGGGTCGATTCCGATGCGTCGCCGCGAACGCTGGTGGTGATGTGCAGGATGTTCATGGTCAGGCCCCTTCGTTTGGTAGAGAGTTTCGATGGGGAACACTTTATCAATTCCAAAATCAGTCCGGAAGCCAGTAAAATGGATAACATTATTCTGCTGGTGGGACAATCATGGATGTGGAACCGAATGACTTGCTGCTGTTTGCCCGGATCGTCGAGTCGGGCAGCTTCACCCGCGCCGCCGAGCGCGTCAATCTGCCCAAGTCGACCGTCTCGCGCCGCCTGGCGCTGCTCGAGACGACCCTGGGCGAGCGCCTGCTGCAGCGTACGACCCGCAAGCTGGTGGTCACCGAATTCGGCGCCAGCCTGTACGAGCACGCGCGCCGCCTGGCCGACGAAGTCGACGCCGCCGGCGCGCTGGCCCAGCACCGCCAGGGCGAACCGAGCGGCAAGCTGCGCATCTCGGCGCCGGGCGACTTCGCCAACAGCGGCCTGAACGAAGTCATCGCGCGCTTTTTGGAGCGCTATCCGGCGGTCAGGCTCGAGATGGACCTGACGCCGCGCCGGGTCGACCTGGTGGCGGAGAATTTCGATATCGCGATCCGCATGGGCGATCTGCCGAACGACGCGACCCTGAGCGCGCGTCCGATCACGCTCGAGCAGCCCGGCCTGTACGCGGCGCCCAGCTACCTGGCGCGGCGAGGCATTCCCGAGCATCCCGACGACCTCGATGCACACGACGTGCTGTGCATCCTGAGCCGCACCGGTGGGGCCATGCCGTGGGTCCTGATGCGCGGGAAGCTGAGGTGGGAGCGCGCGCTCAACGCGCGGCTGACGGCGAACTCGCCCGACCTGCTGGCGCGCATCGCCTCGCGCGGCGCCGGCATCGCGCTCAGTTCGACGCTGTTCGCCCAGCCCTATATTCAGACTGGTGAGCTGGTGCGGGTGCTGCCGGAATGGGATATGCCGACCGCCAGCGGCTGGGCGGTGTTCCCAAGCCGTAAGCTGATGCCGGCCAAGACCCGGGCCTTCCTGGAGATGATCGAATCGGCGTGCACCGAGAAAGGCCATAGCCCGCATGCCGCGGTGGCCGCATTCAAGGCGCGCGCGGCGCTGGAGGATGAACTCAGGCGGTGAGCGGCCGCTCGCCCATCGGTTCGCCCAGGCGCACCTTGCCTTCCGGCGCCCAGGCCGGATTGAAGGCGATGGCGCCGCGCTGGAACAGCATCACGACGGTGGAGCCGAGCAGGAAGCGGCCCATTTCTTCGCCCTTCTTCAGGGTGACCTGGCCCGGCTCGTAGTGCCAGTCGCAGATGCGCGGCATGCGCGGCGGATTGACGACGCCATGCCAGACGGTGGCCATGCTGCCGACGATGGTCGCGCCGACCAGCGTCATCACGAAGGGCCCGAATTCGTCGCTCTCGAACACGCACACCACGCGCTCGTTGCGCGCGAACAGGCCCGGCACGCCGCGCGCCGTGGTCGGATTCACCGAAAACAGCTTGCCCGGCACATAGATCATGCGCGTCAGGCGGCCGTCGCACGGCATGTGGATGCGGTGGTAATCCTTCGGGCTCAGGTAGACGTTGGCGAAGTGGCCGTGCTGGAAATGCGCGGCCAGCGATTGGTCGCCGCCGACCAGTTCGGCCGTGGTGAACTTGTGGCCCTTGGCCTGGAAGATCTGGTGGTCGTCGATGTCGCCGAACTGGCTGATGGCGCCGTCGACCGGGCATACATAGTCGCTGGCCGCCAGCGGACGCACGCCGTCGCGCAGCGGACGGGTGAAGAATTCATTGAAGCTGGGGTAGCTGGCGATGTCCGGATTGGCCGCCTCATCCATGTTAACCCCGTACTTGCCCACGAACCAACGGATCAGGCTGGTCGTCATCGACCCGCCCTTGTGGCCGGCGACACGGCCGGCGAAGTTGGTCATCGCCTGTTTCGGCATGACGTATTGCGGCAAGACTTTTATGCGGGACACGGGCGATCGCCTTTCTTCGAAAAGTGCGCATTATAGCGGGCGTGCTACAGCGAAAGTGCCGAATGGAAATGATATTTCCATGTCAAGGCATGCCCGAGTGTACTCCAGGTGGTGGCACAGTGGCGAACGCTGGTGCTGATGCTTTTGTATGGAAGTTCGGATTGCTAGTACATGGAATAATATAATTCTTCATGTGAGAAGCATAAACTTCCAATAAGACGTTTACATTGTGCCAATGATGGGCATATATTTCCTCCATATACACCCAATAACGAGGAGATCCCCTTTGAAAACGCCGAACCGAAGCCGCCGTCCCCTTTCCCTCATCATCCTGGCGGCGTTCGCCGGCCCGACGTGCGCACAGCAGGAAGAAGCAGGAGCTCCTGTCTCACAGGTAGAAATCAAGGGCAGTAGCGCCAGCTATGACCCGCGCCGCGACGACACCGCCACCCGCACCGTGATCGGGCGCGATGAGCTGGGCCGCTATGGCGACCGTTCGGTGCTCGATGCCTTGAAGCGTGTGCCGGGCGTGACCGTGAACACCAACCAGGCGCGGGGCGGTGAAATCCAGATGCGCGGACTCGGCGCCGGCTATACGCAGATCCTGATCAATGGCGAGCGGCCGCCTGGCGGCTTCGACTTCGATTCGCTGTCGCCCGAGGTGGTTGAACGCATCGAAGTGCTGCGTGCGGCCACTGCCGACCTCTCGACGCAGTCGGTGGCCGGCACCGTCAACATCATCCTGCGTCGCGTTGCCAAGGAACGCGAGCGCCAGCTCAAGCTGGGGATGCTGCAATCGTCGCAGTTCAGGGGCCCCAATGCGGCGCTGCAGTTGAGCGAGCGCGGGGAGGGTTTCGCCTGGTCGCTCGCCGGCGACGCGACCGCGGAGCGCTATGACCGCGCCTGGAGCATCTTCGAAGAGACCATCGCGCCAGGCGGCGCAGTTGCCCTGGCGCGGATGACGAGCGCGCCGGAAGAGGGCCGCATGCGGCGGATGAACCTGACCCCGCGTTTCGAATGGACGCTGGCGGATGGCGACACGTTCAGTGTCGAGACCTTCGTCAACGTCAATCGCTTCCGCAACCGCACCCATTTGTCGATCGCGACCGAGATCGGCCAGCCGCCACCGGTCCCCGACCAGCACAACCGGATGAGGGCCGACGCCGAAGACCTGCGCACCGACCTGAAATGGACCACCGAACTCGATTCCGGCGCGACCCTGGAGACCAAGCTGGGGCTCAGCGGCGAGAATGCCGACAACATGATCTTCCGCCGGGGCGCCGCCCCCCTTGGCGTTCCGGTCACCGACGGCTGGGTCGCTTCCGGCTGGCGTGATCGCGGTGCGAATTCGACCGGCAAGTATATGCGCAAGCTGGAAAACGGCCACGCCATCGCGGCCGGCTGGGACGGCGGCGTCGGCTGGCGCGACGAGATGCGCCACGAACGCGACGCGATCCGGGTCTTTCCGCCCGGCCTGCCGCTCGACGAAACGTTCGAGGCGCGCGTGGCCCGCATGGCGATGTACGCCCAGGATGAATGGAATATCACGCCGCAGTGGTCGATGTACCTGGGCCTGCGCTGGGAAGGTATCCGCATCCGCGCCTCGGGCGACTCGTTCGACGCCACCCGCAGCAGCTCCAACGTCTGGAGTCCCATCCTGCAGACCTTGTGGAAGATCCCCGACCGCAAGGGCGACCAGCTGCGCTTCGCCGTGACCCGTACCTACAAGGCGCCGGATCTGTGGAATCTGCTGCCGCGCCGCCAGGTTTGGGAAAACAACAGCGCTACCGAGGCCGATTTCCAGGGCAATCCGGAGCTCAAGCCCGAATTGGCCTGGGGCGTGGATGCCGGATACGAACATTACTGGGCCGAGAGCGCGATGGTCGCGCTGCGTGCGTCGCTGCGCCGCATCGAGGACTACACCAGCAACCGCATCTACTTCGACGGCTACCGCTGGATCGTCACGCCGGTGAACGACGGCCGCGCCGAGGTCCGCACGCTTGAACTGGAAACCAAATTCCCCCTGACTTCGCTGTTTGCGCAAGCGCCGGCGATCGATGTGCGTGCTGGCGTGAGCCGTCACTGGGCGCGCGTGAAATCGGTCCCCGGCCCCGATAACCGACTGGAGCGGCAGACGCCGTTGTCGGCCAATATCGGTCTCGACTACAAGGCGGGAGCGCTGGCGCTGGGAGGCAGCGTCGCCTTCACGCGCAACGGGCAGGTGAGGGTGACCGCCAATCGTGGCTACTACTCGGAAGCGCGCACCGACCTCGAAGCCTATGCGGCGTGGCGCTTCGATCCGAAGCGGCTGGTCCGGCTGTCGCTATCGAACCTGGCGCACGAGGATTCGGGCTTCGAGGTGACCTACGCCGATCCGGTTGCCGGCGTCGAGAAGCGCCGCTTCGATTATCCGGGCGCGGTGCGCATCCAGGCGAACTATGAGCTGAAGTTTTGACCGTCGATCCCGGTTACGCCAGGCGCACCGCCGCCGCGCCCAGCGCCACCAGGCCGGCGCCGCAGATCCGGGCGCGGGTGGCGCGCTCACGCAGCACGAAGACGGCGATCGCGGTGGCGAACACGATCGAGGTTTCGCGCAGGGCGGCGACCACCGCGACGGGCGCCTGAGTCATCGCCCACAAGGCGATGCCGTACGAGCCGGTGGTTGCTGCGCCGCCCATCAGCGCCAGTCCGGGATGGCGGATCAGGTAGGCCGGCAGCTGGCCGGCGCTGCGGCGCCATGACAGGGCCGCGATGCCGATCCCGGTTAACAAGAAGATCCAGGCGGTGTAGGCAGCTGGAGCGCCCGAGCGCCGCACGCCCAGGCCATCGACCAGAGTGTATGCCGCAATCACCGTCGCGGTGAGCAGCACCAGGGCGGTTGGACGCAGCCCGCCCGAGGCGTGGCCGCGCGCACCCAGCGTCAGTGCGGCGCCGCCGGCGCAGATCAGGCCGATGGCGATCCATTGGGCGCCGTGCAGCGACTCGCCGGCCAGCAGTCCGCCGCCCAGCGCCACCAGGACCGGTGCGACGCCACGCATCAGCGGGTATGCATGGCCGATGTCGGCCACCCGATAGGCTGCCGCCAGAAGCAGGTAGTAGGCGATCTGCAGCATGCTGGAGGCAGCAATGAAGGGAAAGCTGGACGCATCCGGCGCCGGCAGGAAGGGAAGCGCAAGGGCAGCCAGCACGGCGGCGCCGCTGGTCACGGCCAGCGCCGCCATGAACGTGTCGGGTTGCGACTCGAGGGCGGCATTCCACGCCGCATGCAGCAAGGCCGCGAACAGGATCGCGGCAAGCACGTGGGTTGGCATGGCCTAGGCCTTCACGCCGGCATATTGATGGCTGCGAAAGTAATGCCACGCCACGATCAATGCCACCGCCTGCATGGCCGCGCACAAGAAGAAGCTGCTGCCGACCCGCCAGTCGCCAGGGGGCAGGTGGCTGACCGCGCTCAGGATGCCGGTGCCGAGCAGGGGCGTGACGATCACCCCCAGGCTGCCGATCGACTGCAGTGAGCCCATCACCTCGCCCTGCTGATCGGGTGGCGAGGACTTCGAGACGATGCCCTGCAGGGCGGGCCCGGTGGCATAGGCCAGCACATTGGCCAGGATGAAGACGTACATCATCCAGCCCTCGGTGGCCAGGCCGTAGGCGAGAAAGGTGAGCATGCCGGAGGTGAGCGCCATCAGCGACAGCCGCACCTCGCCGAAGCGGTGGATCAGCTTGCCCAGCAGCCAGGCCTGGACCACCACCGAGCCGAGGCCGACGCAAAAGAGGGCGATGCCATTGTCGCGCGGCGTCCAGTCGAAGCGGAAGGTGGTGTACAGCACCCAGGTCGACTGCAGCATCATCTGGGCGAAGGTGGCCAGGGTGATCACGACCACCAGGCCGCGGATGTCTTCGCGCTTCACCAATCGGAGCAAGGCCGAAAAGGGATTCAGGCGCGCCAGCTTGAACGGTTCGCGGCCTTCCTTGGCAAGCGACTCCGGCACGAAGAAAAAGCCATACACCAGGTTCGCCGCCGACAGCGCCGCCGCCACGTAGAACGGCAGGTGCAGGTTGGCGTCGCCCAGCAGGCCGCCCAGCATCGGGCCGCAGATGAAGCCCAGGCCGAAGGCGGCGCCGATCTTGCCGAAGGCCTTGGCGCGGTTCTCGCGGGTCGAGATGTCAGAGGCGTAGGCCGAGGCGACCGACATGCTGGCCGACGACATGCCGCCGATGATGCGGCCCACGAACAGCCAGGCCAGGCTGGGCGCCCAGGCCGTGACCAGGAAGTTCAGGCACATGCCGGCCATCGAATACAGCAGCACCGGACGGCGCCCGATGCGGTCGCTCAGCGCGCCGAGCGCCGGCATGAACAGGAACTGCAGGATACCGAAGGTCGCCGCCAGCAGCCCGTACCACAAGGCCCGCTTGTCCGGCCCGTCGACGAACTGGTCGAGCAGCAGCGGCAGGACCGGGACGATCAGGCCGATGCCGAGCATGTCGATGAAGACGCAGACGAGGACGAAATTGAGCTTGCCGGAGACGGGTTGCGGTGCTGCGGTCGAACTGGTCATGGACACCTCGGTCAATACAGTTCGTCTATCTTAGCATTGCTCTAAGAGCCTAGGATCCACTCCATTCGGCCGCGAATTCCTCGCGGAAGGCCAGCAACTTGGCCAGCCGCTCGCGGCCCAGTGCACGCGCGGCGTCGGTCTGCATCATGTCCGGGAGCTTCTGCAGCTTGACCATGATGTGGTCGAGCGAATAGCGGCGGTCGTCGAAGTCGCGCTCCTTTCCCAGCGGGTCGCTGGGGTGGGCCAGGCTGCTTTCCATGCGGCCGGCGATATAGAACATGCGCGCCAGGCCCACCAGGCCCAGGCCGTCCATGCGGTCGGCGTCCTGCACGATCTTCGCTTCGATCGTCTCGGCGGGGATTGCGGCCGAGAAGCTGTGCGCCTCGATCGCATGCGCCACGGCGTCCAGTTTGTCGGCCGGGAATCCCAGGTGGGCAAGCTGGTGGCGCGCCAGCCGCGCCGAGCGGCGCGAGGCCTGGTTGCGTTCGGGGTCGTTCTTCGGCAGGTTGACCAGGTCGTGCAGGTAGCAGGCGGCCAGCACCACCAGGCGGTCGGCCTCGGGATGGTGTTCCAGCAGCGCCTGCGCAGTGCGCCAGACGCGGTCGAGATGGGCGCTGTCGTGGGCGCCGTCGGTGTCGGCGCTGCCGGCGGCCATGGCGGCCAGCCTGGTGCGCCAGCCGGCGAGATCGGTATTGCTCGTGTCGGTCATGCTTCTTGTTCCAGGGTGAGGGGCGGCACGGCGCGCTGGGACAGCGCGTCGGCCCGTGTATTCTTGTGGCGCGGGATCCAGCGCAGCCGCGCCTGCGGCAGGCCGGCCAGCAGGGCCAGTGCCTCGCTGCGCAGCAGGCCCAGGGCCGGCGCATTGGCGCCATCGGGGGCGTTGACGTCGTCGATCACGACCTGGCTGTCGCCCAGCACCAGCAGGTCGGTCGCGCCATGCTCGACGGCCGCGTGCAGCACGGCGTTCAGGGCGCGGTATTCCGCTTCGCTGCTGTTGCCATGGCCGCCGTCGACGGACAGTTCATAGCGCTCGCCGGCCGGCCCTTCGAGCACGGCGCCCAGCCCACAGCGGCCCGGGTTTGGCCGTGCCGAGCCGTCGAACCAGGCGCGCCAGGCGCTGGCCTCCGGCCCCGCGCCGCGGGTGCGCGCGGCGGCGGCGCTGGCCTGGCGCCGCGCTGCCTGCAGTTCGGCGTGGCGGCGCTGGGCCTGACGGTCGGTGAGCAGGCTGGCCAGTCCGGCGCTGCCGGCGCTGAGCGCCAATGTCCGTTCAAGCGCATCGGCCTCCGGCATGCCGGTGCGCGCCGTCAGGCGCCGGGCGGCGGACAGCTCGGCCTTGAAGGCGGCGGCTTGCAGGGTGGCGAGGTCGTTCATGGCGAGAGCATAACCGATTCGCGTTTGTTGACAGATGTTAAGACTTTTGAAACACTCATCCTGTTGGACTCAACTATAGGAGAACGTATGCATAAGAATCGCCGTGCTATCAGTCTGTCCGTGTTCGCCATGTTCGCCGGCGCTGGTCTGGCGCCGATGCAGGCCCTTGCCCAAGCCGCCAAAGTCGACAAGGCCGCGCCGGTCAAGACGACCGCCAAGGCGCGCACTCAGCCTGTCAAGCGCTACACGATCGAGCAGTTCATGGCGACGACATCGCTCACCGGCGCCTCGTTCAGCAAGGACGAGAAGCAGATCCTGTTCAGCAGTAACGAGTCCGGCATCTTCAACGCCTATACGGTGCCCGTCGGCGGCGGCAAGCCGCGCGCGCTGACCGCGTCCAAGACCGACACCACCTACGCCGTCGGCTACTTCTATAACGACGACCGCATCCTGTTCACGCGCGACGGCGGCGGCGACGAGCAGAACCACCTGTATGTGCGCGAGCTCGATGGGAAAGAGCGTGACCTCACGCCAGGCGACAAGCTGAAAGCATCGTTCGCAGGCTGGAAGCCGGACGGCAGCGGCTTCTACGTCGTCACCAACGAACGCGATCCGAAGTTCTTCGATCTGTACCTGTACGACGCCGCCACCTATGCGCGCACGATGATGTACAAGAACGATAGCGGCATGAATGTCTCGGCCATCAGCCGCGACGGCAACTGGCTGGCCTTCAACAAGCCCGCCACCACGTCGGACAGCGACGTCTATATCTATAACGTGCAGGCGCGCGAGATGAAACACATCACGCCGCACAAGGAGCCGGCCAGCCATGCGGCGGCGGACTTCGACCCGGCATCGAAGCGCCTGCTGTTCACGAGCAATGCACAGGGCGAGTTCGCACGCATCAAGGCCTATGACCTGGCCAGCGGCGACGTCAAGGAAGTCGAGAAGGCCGACTGGGACCTGCTGGGCACCGACTATTCGCGCAACGGCCGTCACCGCGTCAGCCTGGTCAACCGCGACGGCAGCATCGAGGTACGGCTGTATGACGAGGCAGGCAACCCGGTGGCTTTGCCCAAGCTGCCGGGCGGCGAGATGCGGCAGGTGACTTTCTCGGAGAGCGGCAAGCTGATGGCGTTCTACCTCAACGGCGACGGCTCGCCCAGCAATCTGTACGTGCACGACTTCAGGAGCGGCAAGACGTCGCAGCTGACGCGCAGCCTGAACCCCGAGATCGACCCGAACGACCTGGTCGAGGCCGAGGTGGTGCGCTTCAAGTCCTTCGACGGCATGGTGATCCCGTCGATCTACTATCGGCCGAAGGGCGCGTCGCCGAGTGCGAAAGTGCCGGCGGTGGTGCTGGTGCACGGCGGCCCGGGTGGCCAGACCATGCGCGGCTACAGCGCCCGGATCCAGTACCTGGTCAATCACGGCTATGCGGTCCTTGGCATCAATAACCGCGGCAGCTCGGGCTATGGCAAGACCTTCTTCCGCGCCGACGATCGCAAGCACGGCATGGAGCCGCTGTGGGACTGCGTCGAGGCCAAGACCTGGCTGGCCAGCCAGGGTTATATCGATCCGGAGCGCATCGGCATCATGGGCGGGAGCTACGGCGGCTACATGACCCTGGCGGCGCTGGCCTTCCGGCCCGAGGCGTTCAAGGTCGGCATCGACATCTTCGGCGTCAGCAACTGGGTGCGTACCCTGGAAAGCATCCCGCCGTACTGGGAAGCGCAGCGTAAGGCGCTGTACGACGAGATCGGCGACCCGGTCAAGGACAAGGAGTTCCTGGTCGCGACCTCGCCGCTATTCCACGCCCATCACATCCGCAAGCCGCTGATGGTGATCCAGGGCGCCAACGACCCGCGCGTGATCAAGGCCGAGAGCGACGAGATCGTCGAGGCGGTGCGCAAGAACAAGGTGGAAGTCGAGTACGTCGTGTTCGACGACGAGGGCCACGGCTTCTCCAAGAAAAAGAACGCGGCCGTGGCGGATGCGAAGATCCTTGCCTTCCTGGACAAGCACCTGAAGCGCTGATCCGCATCCTTGCCGCGCCGTGGTTCAGTAGCGGTGGGGATTGTCCGGGCGGCGGTCGTGGCGGTTGCGCACGCCGTCGCCATCGCGGTCGCGGTCATGGCGGTCGCGGATGCCGTCGCGGTCCCGGTCGCGGCCATGGTCACGGCCATGGTGGCGGTCATGCTTGCGGTGATGGCGGTCACGATCGTCGCGGTAGTGGCGAGGTGGCGGGCCGTAATGGTGGGACGGGCCGCGGTTCCAGCGCGACGGCTCCATCACCCAGCGTCCGCCGCGATGGTGCCAGCTCGGCGGCGCGTAGACATAGCCGGGACGCGCGGTGACATAGTGGCCCGGCACCCAGTGGTGGCGATGCTTGCGCCATTCCCAGAAACCGGGCGCCCAGACGTAGCCGCGGCGTGCGGTGGGAATGACTTCGTAGACGGGCGCTGGCGGCGCGGTGTTGATCACGACCGAGATATGGGGCTGGGCGTGCGAGGCCAGTGGGGCAAAGGCAGCGGCGCCGATGGCGATCAGGGCTGCAATCAAAAAGGGGGATTTCATGTTCGTCTCCAGATCCTTGAGCGGATGCGATGGAATATAGCAATCCGTGAATCGGGACGTGGCGTTTGACGCAAGTTTTTACAAATGATACAGCTCAGCCGATGATGCAGCTTCGGGCCGCCGCGCGCCGTATCCTGGCGGCGCGGTGGCGACCGACGGCGTTCACATGCGGCTCCCGACGGTGACGGTGTCCGCCGCCAGCACTTGCGACTTCCCGGCGGCGTCGAGGCGCTTGGCGCTGACGGTGACCACCGCCATCTTGTCGCCGCTGGCAATGGCGGCGTCGCTGACGCTGTAGCTGTTGGCATGGGCATCGGGAATCTTGGCCAGGTAGCCCGCCGGGATGGCGACCAGGGCGGCGGCGATGAAGATGGCTTCCATGTGTTTGAGGACGTTCATTTTGCAGCTCCTTTTAGTAAGTAGTCAGGGGTGGTTGGTGTGTCGATGTATCCACTGTAGGTCAAGCTCCGCATGGTCTCCAGCGGGATGCGACGAGCCGCAGGAAACAGGGGGTGAGCTGCGTTCCTGCGCACATGAACGTGGCCAGGGCCCGGCGTTTTCATCCTCCCCCAGCTAGCTGAGCGCGAGGGGCGCAGGGGCGCCACCACCATCGGACACGCGCATGACAGGCATGCTCATTTCGCTCATCGGCCAGCTGGCCGCCTCGCGCACGGCGCGGCGCCGCTCCCGCAACCTGCGCGCTGGCGCACGTCCTTCACACTCCAGCGCCCGCTGGTCCTTCTCGCTCGGCCCTGCGTGGCTGTGGGCTGCGCTGCTGGCGATTGCCGGCGGCGCCGTCGCGCTGGCGATGCATGCCCGCGCGCTGCCGGACGGCGCGGCTGAAACGCCCGGCGCGGTCGCGCTGGGCGCCCTGCAGCCGATCGCGCCGGGGCTCGACTTCGTGGTCCCGCGCGAGAGCGGCATCTCGCTCACCCAGCATGGCGGCCTGGCCCTGCTGGTGGCGAGCGGCATGCGCGCCGGGCCGGCGTTGCGGGTCGACCTGTGCACCCAGATGCTCGACCCGGCGCGGCCGCGCATGCTGCCGCTGCGGATCGGCTATCCCTTCGACGAGGCGGTGCGCATCGCGGGCGCTGCCAATGCGCCGCCGCGTAGCGTGCTGCTGGCCCGGCCGGGTTCCGGTATGCCACGTATCGACATCACCGGCAATGCCGGCGCCGGCGCGACCGGTTTGACGCTCGCCTGGAATGCTGGCGCCGCTACGGCGGGCTGGATCGGCGATGCGAGCGGCGGCAACGTGACGCGCGCGCGCCAGGGCCAGGCCGTGCTGGGTAATAGCGGCTGGCTGCTATGGGGCAGCGAGGCCCTGCGCTTCACGCGCCGGCTCAGCGCCGCCTGCCCGCAGGCGGGCGAGCTGGTGCTGCATCATTTCCAACAGGACGCCGCTGGCGGAGCGGCCCTGGTGCAGGCCTTCCCGGCCCAGGGAGAGCCTGTACAGCTGCGCCTGGCGCCGGGCGCCTGGCAGGTGCCGCTGCTGCCAGGCCCCGGCATGGAAGATCAGGCCTTGTTCGAAGCGCTGCGCGCACGCGGCCTGCTGCGCCTGGGCCGCGACGGCCTGGTCGAGCTGGCGCCGCGCGACCTGCTGGCCTGGCACCGCGCCGGCCAGGAGGCGCGCGCGCCGCTGCCGGGTTGGGAAGATCACCAGCTCGATGCAGGCGACCGCCGCCTGCTGGAGCGCCTGCACCACCGCGCCGATGGCGCCTATGTGCGCGAACAGGTGCGTATATTTAATAGCGAGCGCCGGCTGGTGGCCTGGCGCACCCGGCCGGGCGCCGACACGGTCTGGCATGCGCTGGCCGGCGGCGCGCCGGCGCCGCGCGAGACCGGATTGCCGGTGGCCGCGATGCGCCTGTTCGCGCGCCTGCCGGAAGGCTGGGAACCGTGGCAGCGGGTCGGCGGCTGGGAGGGCGGCCGCCAGGGATCGTTCGTGACCTTGAATACGCCAGCGAGCGGCCAGCCGGTCGAGCTGCTGGTGGCGGGCCGGGTGCGCGGCGTGACGGGCGCGCGCGTGCTGGCCCAGGGCGCTTGCGACGGCCGCGCCTGCCCTGATCGCGACGCGGTGCAGCGGCTCGTGCTGGCGCCGCTGGCCGGGGCGGCGGCGATCGCGGTGCAGGTCGAGCCGCTCGACCTGGCGGCGATGTCGGGCGGCGCCGACGCCGCCTACCGCCACCTGGCCATGGTCGATGGGCGCCTGGCCTGGCAGGCGCTGCCGGCCGGCGGCAGCGGCGGAACACGGCCCGCCGCCGTGCCGGTGCACCTGCGCGACCGCCATGGCGACGCCTTGTGGGCCGACGGCGCGCCGGCCGAGGCGGCGCTGCGCGCCGGTCTGGCGCCGCTGCTGGGCGTGCACCGCCAGCACGACGGCAGCGTGGCCGGCATGCTGGCGCGGCTTGGCGGCGCGGAGCATGAGGCGCAGCTGAGTCTCGACCTGGGCCTGCAGGCCAGGGCCCAGCAGCTGCTCGACTGCATCGGCCTGCGCGGCGGTCGCTGGGACGGCCAGGCCTGCGTCGGCGGCGTCGATGCCCAGCCGGAGCGGCGCGCCGGCCTGGTCTTGCTGGACGCCGGCAGCGGCGATATCCTGGCCGCGGCCTCCAGCGGCGGCGGCCAGGCCGATCCCGGCCGTTGGGGCGAATTGCGCGACTTCGACCGCGCCGATCCGGCGCGCAGCGTGCTGCGCATCGCCGCCTTCCAGCACGACGGCGGCGCACACCGGGCCCCCGGCTCGACCTTCAAGGTGATCACCGCCCTCGGCCTGGAGGGAGCGGCGCGCGGCGACGCCCGCCTGGACGGCCTGCTGCAGGGCTTACCCCTGCATGAGGTGGACCGGCTGGCGCAGGCGGGTGGCTACGATTTCCGCACCGGCGCGCCCAGTTATCCCGTCGATGGCAACCGTGCCCGCATTACCAATTTCCGCGACCAGATCACCAGCACCCGGGCCCAGGATGGCCGCCTGGGACTGGCGCAGGCGATGGCGCACAGCGTCAATACCTGGTTCGCCTGGAGCGCGGAACTGAGCGATCGCACGCTGATGGGCCAGCCGGACGGCGGCATGCCGGGCGCGCGCGAACTGGAGCCGGGCGCCATGGACTCGGTGCGGCCGGTGGCGGCGATGGCGGGCCGGCTCGGCTTCGGCCAGCCGCTGCGGCTCGACGGCGGCCTGCTGCCGCCAGACTATCGCTGGGGCGAGTGGGACGCGCTGCAGGCCAGCGCCTCGCGCCTCGACCCGGTCCACAGCCGCCATGAACTGCGCCAGATGGCGATCGGCCTGCGCATGCAGACCACGCCGCTGCAGATGGCGCTGGTGGCGGCCGCGGTCGGGGAGGGGCGCACCGTGGCGCCGCGCCTGCTGCTGTCGCTCGACGGCCGCGCGGCGCAGGCTGGGGCAGGGGAACCGCTGGGCGTGCGCCTGGACCGCGTGCGCGCCGGGATGAAGGGCGTGATCGACGGCGGCACCGCGGCCGGGGCGTTTCGCGCCGCCGGCTTCGACGCGCTGCGGCCCGGCCTGTACGGCAAGACCGGCACGGCGCCGGTCGGCCAGGACGATCTGGCGACCGTCTGGTTCATGGGCTGGCTCGAGCCGGGCACCCTGCCGGGCCAGACCGGGCGGCTGGCATTCGCTGCTTTTGTCAGCCATTCGGGGGCGACCGGCGGCGGCCATGCAGCCCCGGTCGTGGCCGCCTTGTTGCAATCCATGCAAACCCAGTCGTTGGAAAAGAGGGACAAATAGCGCTCTCTTGCGCGCCTCAAGGCCGTGTTTGTATGGCATCATCTATTTCAATCCGCTACGGCTGCGGAGCGAAACAGAGGATGGGTAAGGTATGCGTTTGCCGGGAACCCGGTATCAGGAACACGGTTGGGAGCAGGTCCGCAAGCTGCTGGGACACTGTTCCCTGCGGGCGTGCGCCCGGCTCGGGCCGGACACCTTGCTCGACCCGGATCCTGAACAGTCGCTCGGCGACTATGTCGATGCGGTCGCCCAGGCCCTGCATGCGGCCGGCGCGCGCAACGAGGCGCCTGGCAACAGCTATGGCGATACCTGCGGCGAGCTGGCCTTGAGCCTCGTCTTCGAGCTGCAGGCGCGCCCGGCCGACTGGGCCGCCTTGTGCACGGCGGTGGCGGCCGAGCATGCGCGTATCGGCCCGTTCTGGAGTCAGCCCGGCGGCGAGGCGCTGCTGCGCAAGAAATTCAACGACCTGTACGCCGTCCTGCGCGACAAGGTCGACAGCGACAACTACCAGGCCGCCTGCGGCCGCCCGTGCAGTCCCAACCGCATGTACGCCTACCGCATGCTCGACACCGCCTGGCACGAGGTCGCGCGGCTGTTCGCCGGCTGGCGCGAGCATGCGCCGCAAGTGGGCGCCATCCTGGGCCGGGAAGTGGTAGCGATGCCGATCGAGGCGCGCCAGCTGCGCACGAGCGGCGACTGCAAGCCCGAATGGATCATGCGCTGGAGCGAAAGCCTGGAATTGCATACCGGCGCGGCCGGTCCGCTGCATACCCGGTCCAAGCGCTTCGCCAGCCTCAAAAATAGTCCGGAAAAGATCGGCGCCATGCTGCGCGAGATCGGCGAGTACGAGCTGCTGTCGGCCAACCGCGACCAGGATTGGCTGCACGACGCGTGCGAGGCCAACGCCTGGCTGGACGACTACTGGCGTGTGCTGGATGAATCGGAACAGGGCAGCACGCCTGGCCCGGACCTGATCCTTCAAGCGCGTCAGGAGGAACTGGATGCCGGCGATGGCCTTGAGCCCGAGGCGACGATCGATGCCGGCCCTGTGGAGGCGCAGGAAGCCGCGCGCCTGGCCCTCGTCGCGCAACAAGTTTCACTCCCCCCCAACTACGCTCTGTTGGCAGCGCTGGGCGAAGACCGCGCCAGCTGGGCGGCGCGCCGGATGGCGCAGGATTCCCTGCCGGTGCGGCTGGCGGTGTATCTCAAGCTGCTCGGGCCATTCGACGACAGCTATCCGTCCGAATGGCTGGATCCGCAAACCGGCGAGCTGCCGACGATGCAGCAGCTGGCCGGGCTGGATGGGATCTCGCTGCCGACCCTGCGCAAGCGGCGCGACGCCGCAATAGCGCGTCTGAACGAGATGGCGGGAATGGAGGAGGAAAGACGATGGGCATGACGGAACTGGATCGCAAGTTGCAGGCCGGGGTCTTGCTGGGACGCCGGGTCGAGGGCGATCGCCTGGTGCTGGCCGACGCGGTGCTGGCGCAGGCGCTGGACGGCAGCCGGCCGCTGACGGCGGGTGAACGTACGGCGCTGCAAGCCTCGCCACTGACCTTGCGCCGCCTGCGCCAACTGGCGGACAGCCGGCGCGCGCAGGCGCAGCCCGGCAACTGGCGTGGCAGCCGCGGCCTGTTGCGCGCGGCCGACAGCGGCAATGCCCTGGACCTGCTGCGCACCGACGACGGCATGTGGCGCCTGCACTTCGTCGACGCCGCGGGCAGCCTGGCCGTGGTCGTCCAGCTCGACCCGGAAGCGGCAGGGGCGGCCGAAGTAATGGAAGTACGGCCGGCGATCCAGGTGCGGGATGGCCGCGGCGCGCTGGTACTGGAAGGACAACTCGATGCCGACGGCGAGTGCGAGGGGCCGTGGCCTTTCGAAGCGCTGCCCGCGGCGCATTTTCAGCAGCATGGAGCGCGCTTCGAGGTGATTCCTCGGGCGACGCCGATCACGTAGTGGTGTTCTGACATACCCGGAAGGACGATGATGCTAGGTTCGCTGTTCAAAAGTACATTGCAGAACACGCTGCGCCCGCTGCGGCAGCCGGAGTTCGACGCGACCCGCCTCGGCAGCGTGGCGATCGCGCTGCCGGCGCCGAATGGCCTCACCGTCCCGCCAGGCTGCGCCGCCGTGCTGGTCGACCGAGGCGGACGCAGCCGGCGCCAGGCCGCCGGCAGCCGCATCGCCGCGATCGAGGGTGAAACCGCCTGGTGCGTCCATCCGGGCCCCTATACCTGCGAGCTGGCGCCGTTCGCGGGCGCGCCCGAGATCGGCCTGCGGGTGCACTTCGCGATCGACGCCAGCGACCCGCGCGCCACGCACCAGCGCTTCGACCTGTTCCTGGCCAGTGAGGCCGGCTGCATGGTCGAGCTAGGCGGATTCGTCGAGCTGGCGCAGACCGCGCTGCAGCGCGAGCTGGCCCAGGGCAACCTGGAGCTGCCTCCCTGCACGACCCTGGAAGAGTGGAATGCCTTCCGCACCGGTTTCAACCAGCTGATGTATACGCGGTTTGGCGTGACGGTCGACGATTGCGTGCCGGTCGACCTGGGCGCCGCGCGTGACTATGCGGCCACGCTCGATGCGCGACTGGCCGCGCGGCTCGATGCCGTCCATCCGTCCGCCGCCGCCCGTGAGGGTGTGCTGGCCCCGGCGGCGCCGCAGCAAGCGTTCGTTCCCGCCTGCGAGGATGCGCGCGCGCTGCGCCGCCTGTTCCTCGAGCTGCCCTGCCTGATGTGCGCGGTGCGCATGGCGGTGCTGCCGGCTGACCAGGGCCGCTTCCGCCAGCATCAGGAGCTGCTGCGCCGGCTCGACCTGGTCAGCCTGTCGGTTGGCACCATGCCGGCGCTGGAACTGGCGGCTCCCGGCCAGCCGCTGGCGCAGGAAGAGCAGTTGCGGCGCGCGCGCCACAGCCGCCGCGCCGCCGCCGCGCTCGATGAGGCCTGGGCGCTGCTGGCGCGCCTGAAGGTGGCCGGCGAAAGCCCGCTCGACAACCTGTTCGACGAAGCCGACCGCATCGTGGCCAATCTCGAGACCGAGGCTGGCGCGCGGCGCGCCGTCACGGCACGCGAAGTGGAGCTGGAGGAGGCATGAACGCAGACGCAAGTGCGGTCCAGTGCCGCAGCATCGCCGTCGATGGCGGCATGCTGACGATCACCGCCACGCGCCGTCCGCGCGCCGGGCGCGCCGACGTCAAGTGCAGCGTGCCGGGCGCGCCCGGCGTGGCCGAGCGCATGCAGCAGGTGGTGCGCCTGGCGCGCCACACCGAGCCGCGTTTCGACAGCCGCGACCAGGTGGTGCTGAGCCTGGACCGGGCGCCGCTTGATGCCGACCGCGACTGGGAACTGGCGGCGGTGCTGGCCGACCGCATCGTGCGCGACGTCTTTGCACCACAGCGCGAGATCGTGGCCAATGGCTGGTCTGACGCCTGGCACCTGGGCCGGATCGATGGCCGCAGGCTGGCAGGTATGCCCGACGGCGTGCTGCTGGGCGGCGCCGACGCCCTGGCGCACCTGGGCGCCCTGAACGGCCAGCCCGATCCCGCCGCCGGGATTTCCAGCGCGCGCGCCTGGTTCCCGATGCATAGCGGCGGCGAACACGATGGCCTGGGCTGGGTCGAGGTTAGCGTGCGGCCGCTGGCCAGGGCCGGGAGTGGAGAAGACAAGGATAGGGAAGACCCGGTCAGCGTGCCGGACGTGGATGCGGTGCGCCAGGCGCAGGTGGCGGCGGTGCTGGCCGGGTCGCGCCACTTCGATGGCCGTGGCCAGGGCCAGTGGCGCACCACGGTGCGTTTCGGCGAGCCGCGCTTCGCGGGCGACTCTTACCAGTTGGCGCTGGTGATGGCCGACCGCATGGCGCGCGGCCGGGAGTTTCTGGCGCGCGGCCGGGTGATCGCCACCGGCAGCTCCAGCGCCTGGCATGCTGGACGGGTCGAGGCGGTCGAGGCGCTGGCGCCGAAATGCGCGCTGATCGCGCGCGAGGCCGGCCCGGGCGACCGCATCCTGCTGCCGAAAGAGTGGGAAGCCGCTCTGCCTCATGGACTGCGCGAAGCCTTGCGCGCGCGCGGCGCCAGCCTGGCTTGCGTCGAGCGGATCGGCATCATCTAGCTGGAGTAGCGGTTTGTTTGACCGGATCGCACCCGCGCACGGGAGCGATCCGTGCCGAAGGCATGGCCCTGCTAAAATCCAGTGCTTGGACGGCAGGTTTGTGGTTGGAAGTGACGAGAAGTACAGGACAGAACGGAGTCGGATATGTTGCAGATGTTCGGAGTAAAAGGCGCCAGTTGCCCGCGCTGCGAGTGCAAGAACGCGCCAGAGGCGCGCTATTGCGCCGGCTGCGGCGTGATCCTGGGCGCGCCGCGCAACAAGCCGGTGCTGGTCGAGAACCGCTGGGTGCCGGGCCCCGACGAACTGGCCGTGTTCTTCGGCGTGCGCGAGCTGTCTGGCCTGTTCGTCAAGACGCTGCGCGTGCCGGCCACGGCGCGCGGCTTCATCCTGCAGGGAGATAAAGCCACCGAGGTGCCGCAGGGCGAATACGAGATCGAAGGTTTCTTCACCCGCCTGAACCACCTGTTGCGCGACCAGCATGCCGAGATCCTCGTCACCCGCACCGGGGCGCTGGCGGTGCGGTTCGAGTTCGACGACATCCCCACCTGCGAACATCTCGACATCGCCCTGCGTTTTTCGGTCAGCGTCAGGATCGAGAACGTGCCCGCCTTCTCCCGCCACTTCATGACCACGCCGGGCACGATCGGCGCCGCCGAGTTGCGTGAGCTGCTGTCGCATCCGGTGCGCCAGCTCGCGCTCGAGTTCATCGGCGCGCGCTCGATCCGCGAACTGGCGGCCAATGGCGAGCTGCGCGAACAGCTCGACCAGCGCCTGCAGGGCGGCCTCAAGACGCTCCTGGCCGGCTACGGCCTGGCGGTGACGGCGGTCGAGACCTTCGAGCTGCGCCACGACAAATACGACGCCAACCGCGCCCGCATCGGCAGCCTGTGGCTGGCAACCGACGAAAAGCACGTGCAGCTGGCCCACAGCCGCCAACTTGACGAGTTGTACACGGCAGAGGAATGGCAGCGCATCAAGCGCAGCGAAGAAGAAGGGCGGCTGCGGCTGCGCCGCGCCGAGCTGCGCCAGGATGACGCCATCGCGCGCGCAGAACTGTCCCTGCAGGGCGCCGACCGCGCGCATGGCGTGCGGGCGCGCCAGATCGAGCTGTATGGCCGCATCCTCGAGGCCCAGTCGCGCAAGCAGGCGCTGGCCAATGGCGCGGCCGGGGTGCTGGCCGAACTCGAGCACGAGATGGCGCAGAAGAACGCGCAACGCGCCGACGAGGCGGCCGAGTGGCAGCACCTGCGCGCGCTGGCCGGCGTGCGCATGCGCGCCGAGATCGCGAGCGCCCAGCAAGAGGCCACCCAGGCGCGCCAGCTGGCCCAGCAGCGCTTTTCCCAGCAACTGCTGCAACAGCAGATCCGCAACAAGATCGAGCAAGCGCGCCAGATCGAGGACGCGGCGCGCCAGCGCGCCGAGCTGGCAAGGCTGCGCGAGAGCGAAGCAGAAGCGGCGGGGCGGCTGCGCGACATCGAGGGCGCCGAGCACGAGGCGACATTCCAGTCCCTGAAGCTGGCCAATGAGGCGCGCCGGCGCGAGGCCGAACGGGCACAGGAATGGGAAGACGAACAGGCGCGCCAGCGCATCGGGAGCGTGCGCCGCGGCGCCGGCCGGGCCGATGCCCAGGCCCAGCACGAAAAGCTGCTGCGCACGATCGACGCCGACGCCACGCACGCGCGCCGGATGCAGGACGTCACCCTGGAGGCCGACGAGCGCCGCGCCGGCATTCTTGATGCCGCGCGCGCGGCCGACCGCGCCCACGAACTCGAACTGGCCCGGCTGGCGATGGCGCGCGCCGAAGCACTGGGTGCGATGGACGATACCGCCAAGCTGGCGCTTGCCGAGGCGCCGAATGCGGCGGTGCTGGCCGACTACCTGAAGACGCGCGTGCATGCCTCGATGGATGGCGACCAGTTGACCGCGCTGGCCGGCGTAGCCGGCGTCGGCAAGATCGACGCGGCGCTGGCCGATGCGCGGGTCGCCGCCGAACAGGCCCGCCGCGAGCTCGAGGTCGACAAGGACCGGCGCCACCAGCTCGACCTGCTGGCCATGCAGAACGATGTGAACAAGGCGGCGCTGACTTCGCAGGCGGTGCTGGCCTCCGGCATGGTGGCCAACGCGGCTGCCGTGCGCCAGTGCGTCCACGGCCACCCTGCCGGGCGTGACGACCGCTTCTGCGCCGCTTGCGGAGCGACGCTGCCCGCATGATTCAATAGCAATGCAGACTGCCATCGACAAGATCCGCGAACTACGCGCGCTGCACGAAGACGGCCTGTTGAGCCGTCAGGAGTTCGACCTGCGCAAGAACGCGATCCTGGACGCGGCCTATACGCCGGCCGAGCGCACCGGTGCGCAAGCGCCCGGCACTGAACTCGGTCCCGTAGCGGACGTGCCCATGGCGCGTCCCGGCACCGAGATCGGCCTGATGGCAGGCCAGGAAATCGGCCCGCAAACCCGCCGCTACCGCCTCGAGCGCCTGATCGCCCACGGTGGCATGGGCCAGGTGTGGCAGGCAACCGACCTCGCCACCCATGCCGAACTGGGTCACAGCGCCCAGGTCGCGCTCAAGATCCTGCCCCCGCACCTGACCCAGGCCGCGAGCCACGCCAAGCTCCTGATCCAGGAAGCCACCCGCGCGCGGCGCCTGGCCCACGAGCACATCGTGCGCGTCTACGAATGGGCGCAGGATCCAGCCACGTCCAGCTACTTCATCATCATGGAGTACCTCGAGGGTGAAGACCTGGACGCCGTGCTGGCGCGTGAGTCCCGCCTGCCCCTGGACCGCGTACTGGCGCTGCTCGACCCGGTGGCCGGCGCCCTCGACTATGCCTGGGCCAAGCACCGCCTGGTCCACCGCGACATCAAGCCGGGCAATGTGTTCGTTACCCGCAAGGGCGAAGTGAAGCTGCTCGACTTCGGCATCGCCGCCCGTGCCCGCGCCAGCGGCGTGATGTCGCCGCTCGATGCGCCGGCGACGTCCGGCACCGCCGGCTACCGCGCGCCCGAGGCGGCGCTCGAAGGCCGGGTGCCGGAGCCGACGCTCGACGTGTACGCGGTGGCGGTGATGATCCACCAGCTCCTGACCGGTGTGCTGCCCGGCGCAGCAGGCGGGCAGGTTCCCGAGACGCTCGGCGCGCGCCAGTGGGAAGTGCTGCGCGCCGGCTTCGCATCCGACCCGGCGCAACGTCCGGCCACGGTGCATGCGCTGCTGGACGCGATCCGCGCGGCGGCCGGCCCATCGGCCGAGGAACTGGCCGCGCAGGAGGCGGCGCGCCGGGTCGAAGCGGAGAAGGAAGCGCGCGAACTGGCGGCGCGTCGCAAGGTGGAGGCGGAAGCCGCGGCGGCGGCCCAGGCCCGGCTCGACGAGCAGCGCCGCATCCAGTTGCGCGAACAGCAGCGGCGCGAGCGGGTGGCGGCCGAGGAGGCGCGCCTGGCGCGCAAGGATCTGCTCCGCCAGCAGTTGCTGGCCAAGCGCGACGAAGAGGTGGCGAAGGCGCAGGCAGTCAAGGAAGAAGCCGCACGGAAAGCTGCCCAGGCCAGGGCCGCCGCCGCGTATGTCGCGCAGCAGAAGAAGGCGCGCGAAGAAGAGTTGGCGCGCGCGGCCGAGCCGGCGCCAAGCGCGCCGACGCCAGCGATGCCGGCCGTCGACCCGGGCGCCATCCTGCGCGACCCGTTCACCGACGGCAGCGGCAACGGCCCGGCCCTGGTCCTGATCCAGGCCGGCCGATTCGAAATGGGTTCGCCCGAGCACGAACGCCGCATCGCGATGGCCGCCGGCTCGCAAAAGAACTGGATCGCGCGTGAAACGCCGCAGCACTGGGTCGGCATCGAGCGCCCCTTCGGCATGGGACGCTATCCGGTGACGGTCGGCGAGTGGCGCGCCTTCGTGCAGGCCAGCGGCTGGGAACAGCATGGCGAGGTCAATTGGGAGTCCCCAGGATTCCCGCAAACCGAGATGCATCCTGTGGTCGGCGTGACCTGGTTCGACGCGCTGCAATACGTGGCCTGGCTGGGCGAGGCCACGGGCAAACGCTACCGCCTGCCGAGCGAGGCCGAATGGGAATATGCCTGCCGCGCCGGCAGCAAGACCGCGTTCAATGTGGGCGACACCATCTCGACCCTGCAAGCCAATTTCGACGGCAGCTTCACCTATAACGGCGGTCCGCGCGGCGAGTTCCGGCACGGTACCACGCCGGCGGATATGTTTGCGCCGAATGCCTGGGGCCTGCACGATATGCACGGTAATGTCTGGGAATGGGTGCAGGACGTGGTGCATGACAACTACGAGGGCGCCCCGCAGGATGGTAGCGCCTGGGAACTGGGCGGCGACCAGGTGCGGCGTATCCTGCGCGGCGGGTCCTGGCTGTACAACCCGCGCTACCTGCGCTCGGCGCTGCGCAACGGCTTCTCGGCCGTGCTGTCGAACGATATCGTCGGCTTTCGGGTGGTGCGCGAACTGTAACTCCGGTGTACAGTCGAGCATTGCCTTTTCGTCCAGGAGCTCGCCATGACCATTGCACACCTCTTCAAATCGCACGACAAGGACCTGGGCGGCGGCTTCACCGTGCGCCGCATCCTGCCGGCGGCGGCCAAGCAATCGGTCGGCCCCTTCCTGTTCTTCGACCACATGGGACCGGTGGAGGCCCAGCCGGGCACGCGCCATGACGTGCGTCCGCATCCGCACATCGGCCTGGCCACGGTGACTTATCTGTTCGAGGGCGCGATCATGCACCGCGACAGCCTGGGCACCGAGCAGCGCATCGAGCCGGGCGCGATCAACTGGATGACGGCCGGCAGCGGCATCGTGCACTCCGAGCGCACGCCCGACGACCTGCTCGAGCGCACGCGCCGCACCCACGGCCTGCAGTTGTGGGCCGCGCTGCCGCGCGAACACGAAGAAGCGCCGCCCGCCTTCAGCCACACGCCGGCCGACCAGATCCCCGAGGTGCAGCTCGACGGCGCCAGGGTGAGGGTGCTGGTCGGCACGGCGCTGGGGCAGACCTCGCCGGTGCCGACCTTCGCCGAAACGCTCTACCTCGACGTGCACCTCGAGGCCGGCGCCGCCATCGAGCTCGACCGTTTGCCGATCGAGGCCGCGCTCTATGCGCCGTTCGGCACGATCGAGGTCGATGGCGAACCGGTCGCCGCCAACACGATGGCCATGCTCGAGACGGGCGCCGCGGTGCGGGTGAGCTCGCGCGATGGGGCGCGCTTCGTCGTGATCGGCGGCGCGCCGCTGGACGGCAAACGCTTCATCTTCTGGAATTTCGTTTCGACCAGCCGCGAGCGCATCGAGCAGGCGGCGCACGACTGGGAAGCGGATCGCTTTGTGGCGGTGCCGGGAGAAACGGAACGCATCCCGCTGCCGCCCTTGCCGGCGGCCTGGCGCCATGACTGACTTGCCGCGCGGCTAACTGGCGCGGGAGGGCTGCGGGCAGGCGTAAGCTGGCGTCACCAACGTGGGCTTATTGCATACGGGAGGTGAACCATGAAGATTCCTGAACACCTGCGGGCGCCGGCGATCGTGTTCGCCCTGCAGGCCGCACTATTGGCCGGCGCCGCGCTGGTCTTCCTGATCCTGATCCCGCCGCACGGCTGAGCGCTGGCCCGAAAGGCGGCGTCAGGCGTCGAGTGCGACGGTGAGAGCGTGGTGGTGGCGTTCGCTGCCACCGCGGTGGCCGCCGTGCGCCTCGGGATAGGCTTGTGCGACGAAGCGCGCAGCGATGCCAAGCCCTGTCTGCTGCAGGCGGTCCAACTGGGCCTGGGGCGCCAGCGGGGTGTCGCGGCCGCTGTCGCGGTCGCGCTGCCAAAAGCCGCCGTCGCGATGGAACAGCAGCGGCAGCGCGGCGGCGCGTGGCATGCTGGACGCTTGCTGGTGCCGGTTCGACGCGGGCAGGCAGTCCGGCGCCATCAGGTAGAAGCATTCGGCGCGCGCGCCGGCGTCCAGCCGGTGCAGCACCACGGCGTGCGCCATCAGGGCCGTTACCTCGAGTGTGACGATGCCCTTGATGCTGGCCGTCAGTTCGATCCGCATGCCGAGCCGCAGCTGCACCGGCATGTGCTTGCCGGGCCAGACACCGTCCAGCAGCAGGCCGTAGCGCGACACATCCTCGATCTCGAAGCCATGGCGGCTGCGTCGGATCACGGCGTGCCGTCCCGACAGGCGGCGCGTCAGGCCGCCAATCTCGGCGCCGGTCTCGCCGTGGTGGGCCAGCAGCAGGTCGGCCTCGGCGGCGATGCTCTCGAAGCGGCCCAGCACGCACTCGTCGAGCGCGAACAGGCGCACGTGGCGCTGCGTGGCCGAGTCGGCCTCGGCGTGCACCAGGCAGGCCTTGGCGCCGGGGCAGGGATGCAGCGCCGCCTCGACCGGGATGTCGATCTCGATCAGGTCTTCGTCCCAGGCGATGGTCGACATGCCGAGGTCGATCTTGCCGCTGCCGCTGTCCAGGTTGAGCTGGGCGATCGAGGCATTGCGGGCGCTGACATCGATGTCGATCCGTCCGCCGGCCGGTGCATTCACGCGCGCGATGCCGGCGTCGTCGGCCGTGACGCGCACGTTCTTGTGGGTGGCGAGGAAGG
The DNA here is from genome assembly GCF_057657035.1 of Massilia sp. Soil_C_3. NCBI lineage: Bacteria > Pseudomonadati > Pseudomonadota > Betaproteobacteria > Burkholderiales > Oxalobacteraceae > Massilia > Massilia sp. Soil_C_3. The sequence continues at coordinate 207,459 of NZ_JBDGJG010000007.1, read as the reverse complement.
TCTGGTGGATCTCGCCCAGGCTGGCGTCCTGGCGCGGCACCAGGATGACGGGCGAGCAAGTCCAGGTGCGATTCGATTCCGGGGCCTGGCGATGATGGCTGTGCAGCTCGATCTCGATGCGGTACTGGCCGTGTTCCAGGCCACGCGAGGAAAATTCGAGGAACAGGGGTCGCCAGTCGCCGCGCGAGGTGCGCTGGAAGGCATAGCTCTCGCCGCCGTGCAGGCGCAGGGCCGAACGCACCAGCATGCGCACCTCGGGCGCGCAATCCATCGGCATGCCGCGCAGCTCGAGGCGGATCGCCTGGCGGCCGCCGGCGGCGCGGGGGTCGAAACCGCTGATGTGCAGCTGGGGGCGTTGCAGGTTGGCCCGGGGTAGCGTCAGCGCCGGTCCGATATCGGTAGTGCGCCGGCTGCGCAGGGCGGTGATGGCGTCGAAACTCGACGGCAGGCCGGCCGCTGGCGTAGTGGCCACCAGCGTGGTCACCGGCGTGGCTGCCGGCGCGGGGGCTGGCTGCATGTCGACCGCGGGCTGGGCATGCCCGTGCGCGCACATGGCGTCGTCGGGCATGACCCAGACGGTACAGTGCGGATGCTCGGGATTACGGCAGCGGTTCATGTCAGGGCGACAAGTTAAATAATGGTCGAAATCAATATTGCAAGCTTACGCTGTTTTTGAATCGCACGGCGCACCAAGTTCGTTGATTAACAACATTATTTTCTAAAAGCATGAGATCAGTTGGTGGCCTTGGTGGGGGCTTCCACCGGCAGGACGGTTTCGTCCGCATGGCGGGCCAGCGGCCGCACGACCAGCGCCGTCAGGTTATCGGGCTGCAGTCCGGCCGGCGGATCGTTTTCCAGCAGGCCAAATAGACGTTCGACCAGGGTTGCCGCCTCCGGATCGCCGTACATCAACGCCGGCCAGCCGGCCACGAAACCGTCCGGCTGGGCGCAGGACCAGAACCCGTCCGTGGCCAGCAGGTAGGCCGCGCCGGGCCGCAGGGGCAGCGCGCGGCGGTCGGCCAGGTGGGCGAGCCAGCAGGGCAGCTTGTCCGGGGTGAGGGCGAATAGCGGATCGGACAGGCGCGTCGGGTCGGCGAAGGCATTGCCAAGGATGAAAGCCTGGGCGATCTGCGGCGCATGGCGGCCGTGCACCTGGCGCCACCAGTCCCCTTCGTCGAGGCGGCCGGCGAGGGCGGCGACGGTGGCCGGCACGTGGTCGACTGTCAGGGGCGTGACGTGCGTGGCGTCGAGTTCGTACAGGCGCGAGTCTCCCACGTGGACCAGCAGCGGCGCGCCGCTCGCCGGCAGTTCGAGCAGGGTCAGCGTGGTGCCGGGTCGCGCGGCGCCGCTGGCGCCCTGGGCAAAGCGCGCCTGCAGGCCGGCGTGGATGGCGTCGAGCCGCTCGCTCAGTTCGTCCAGCGTGGCGCAGGCCGGCATCGTCAGTAGGGCCGCCGCCAGCGCTTCGGCCGCCTCGCGCCCATGGCCGTGGCCGCCCATGCCATCCAGCACCGCCAACCGGCCATGCCCGGCCGGCCAGCCGTCCACGGTGAGAAAGCACGGCTGCTGGTCCTGCAGGCGGCAGGCGCGGCCGTCGAAATCGATGACGACGAAATTGTCCTGGTTCTCGGCGCGGGTGGATGGGCCGCAACCGACGCGGCTCGCGACCGCGACGTCGAAGCAGGGAGCGAAACGGAAATCGGCGAGCGTGGCTGGCATTGGCAAAGTGATCAGGATAATACCGGCACTTTACACGCTGGCGTGACGGGTCAAAGACACGATTAGATGGGATGTTTCCGGCCGCCCGTCAGCAAGACCAGGGCGTTGATCACCACGCAGGCGCCGGCGGCGGCGAATGCGGCGCGCACGCCCCAGGCGTCGGCGACCAGTCCCCATACCACGCTGCCGGCCGCATAGCCGCCGGACATGATGAACAGGTAGATCGACAGCGTACGGGCGCGCACCTCGGCCGGGAACGACAGCTGGGCCGCCGCGTTGAGGGTCGAGACAGTGGTGGACCAGGCCATGCCGCCGCACACGATCATGGGTGCGAGCAGGGCCAGCGAGCGCGTATGCGGCATGGCCAGCAGCATCGCGCCATACACCAGCAGCGCGCCGGCCAGCAGGCCGGTGCGGTCGACCCGGGCCCGCACCTGCGGCAGGAAGAAGGCCGCGGCCACCGCGCCGCCGCCCAGGCAGCCCATCAGCGTGCCATACACGCCGGCGCGCAGGTGCAGCACGTCGCGCACGAACACCGGCAGCAGGCTGGCGAAGGCGATGGTGGCGAAGAAGACCGAGCACACATTGCGCAGGATGCGACGGTAGCGGGGGCAGCCGAAGGCGGTGGCCAAGCCCAGCCGCAGGCGCACGCCGAACTTGTCGCGCGCGCCGGGCTGCGGTTCGCCCTCGCGCCACCAGTGCCAGTAGACCCCCAAGAGGCCGATGAAGGACACGGCATTGGCCAGGAACAGGGCGCCCGGCCCGATCCAGCCGAACAGCAGGCCGCCCAGCGCCGGGCCGAGGATGGCGGACAGGTTGTACGACAGGTTGTTGAGCGTGGCGGCGGCTTCGACTTCGTCGGGTTCGACCAGGCTGGCCAGCGCCGCCTGCCAGGCCGGCCAGACGAAGGCGGTGCCGATGCCCAGGCAAAAGGTAATCGCCAGCACCGGGCCGCTGGACACCTTGCCGCTCCAGACCAGCACGGCCATCGCGGCGGCGCATACGGCATTGAACAGATTGCAGAAGAACAGGAATTTAGGCCGGTGCACGGCGTCCGCCAGCACCCCGGCAAGCAGCGCGAACAGGAATATCGGCAGGTAGGTGGCGGTCTGCACCAGCGAGGTGATCGAGGCCGATTGCGACAGCGAGGCCACCAGCCACGCCGCAGCGAAGGTCTGGACCCAGGTACCGAGGTTCGATACCAGGTTGGCGAGCCAGATGCGGCGGTAGCGGGCATGGCGCAGCGGCCGCGTCAGGGGCACCTTGCGGCGCCTGGGAACCGTGCCGGCGGCAGGGGAGAATACGGCGAGGAGGCTGGCTTTCGGCATGATCGAACCATGGTAGGACGGGGTCGGCACGCGCGTCAATAAAATTGCATTATGGAAAATCAACGCTGTGGTATGTTTACGTTCCGCGCAACACTGTCAATACATGCCATGGACATCAGGCCGCTAGTCGACACCGATATTCCGCTCCTCGTTCCGGCGATTGCCGCCCAGTTGCGGGAGCTGGCGCTGGAATTCATCGTGCACGAATCGACGCGCGAGGGTGCCGCGACCTTCCTGGCCGAAAACGATCAGATCGGCGTGCGCAAATATCTGGCGCTGGGGCATGTGTATCACGTGGCGCTGGACGAGGGACAGCTCGCGGGCTTCATCGCGATCCGCGACAACAGCCATTTATTTCACCTGTTCGTCGGCAAGCGCTGGCAGGGGCGGGGCCTGGCGCGGCGCTTGTGGAATGTGGCGCGGGCGGCGGCCATCGCACGCGGCGGCGACGGCAATTTCACGGTCAATGCGTCGAACCATGCGGTGCCGGCGTATGAGGCATTCGGTTTCGCGCGGGTGGCGCCGACGCAGTGCGTGAAAGGCTTGTATTTCAATCCGATGCGGCTGGGGTGGGCGGACGACGGCCACGGATAGGCAGGCCATGGACGTCGTCAGCCGTCAGCGCGCGGGTTGGCGCCGGCGCCGTGCCCAGCCCAGGATGCCGCCGCCCAGCACGAACATCGCGGCCATGCCGGGCTCCGGCACCTCGCCGCCAGGCGAGCGCAGGATGAAGGAAAGATTGTCCGCATAGCCGTCGTTGTCGCCCGAGACCAGCCGTTCCATCGACAACCAGAACGCGAGTTGGCGGGTGCCCGCCGGCATGAAGCCTTCGGACTCGCGATAGAACAGGCCGGTCTGGTTGTCGCGGTCGCCCGGCGTCACCGGGCCGATCGAGGAACTTCCCACCTCATCGCCCGACTCGTCGAGGAACTGCACGTAAAATAGCGCGTTATCGCCCTGGTTGCTCCAGCCGCCGAGCCATCCGCTCAGGGAATACGACGTCCGCTGCGACGTCGTCGCGCCGAAGTCCAGCGTCTGGTAGCCGACGGCATACTGGCCGAAACCGCTGAACATCCGGGCGCCACGGTCGCTCGGGCCGGGCTGGGTCGGCAAGACCCAGTTGCTGCCGTAGTCCACGGACTGGAACATGTCGTAGCCGGCATATCCGGTCCACCCGGCGAGGCCAGCCTCGGCGTCGCCGTTGACGACCAGGTTGTCGCCATATACCACCGCAGCCTGGGCGCTGCACACCGCGACGAGCAAGGCCGCGCCAACGAGAAATCGACACTTCATGAAAGACTCCTTGTGAGATTTAATTGACGCGATACTGGTCGAGCCGTGCCGGCCCCTGCATCGCGGGGTCGCTGATCGAGGGCAGTCCGTTCTCCAGGTGACCGGCGAAGCGCCGCAGCCAGCCGGGCAAGCCGTTGACGCGCAGGCTGTAGTCGTACCAGTGGTGGCTCGACGCCAGGGGCAGGCGCACGGTGCTGCGCGAACGCGCGACGACGCGCACCTCGACCGGCCTGGCGTCGTAGTACTTGTTGGCGCTGACGCTGAAGGTGCAGGGCTGCGAGCCGTCGTTCACCAGCTCGACCACCAGTTCGCCGGCCTTGCGGTCGGCGCGCAGGATCATTTCCGGCGCGGCCGCATTGCCGGCGCGGCGCACGTCTCCCGCGACGTGGCGATGGAAGCCGTTCGGGCCCAGGACCCACAGATCGTAGAGTGAAGCCGTGGCCCATCGTCCTTTCAGCTGCTTTCCGGCCTCGACCGTGTAGCGGCGTGGGACCTGGTCCAGCGCAAGGCGGTCGTAGACATGGAACACCGCGCCGGCTTCGCCCGCGTTGTCGAAGGCGAGTTCGACCTGGCCGCCTTGCGTTCTCGCCTGCACCTGCAGCTCATACGGCAGGGCGCGCGCAGGGCGCACGCCGGCCGCCTGGACTGGCGCGCTCAAGGCCGTCGGCGTCGCCGGCACCCTGGTGTTGGGCAGGCCCAAGGCCATCGCGCGGCGCGCCGCCGTCTCGGGCAACAGCTGCCCGAACCCGCTGTCCGGCGGATTCACGAAGTCGAAACACGACAGCAGGTCGCCGCTCACCGCGCGCCGCCATGGGCTGATGAGCGGCTCGCGCACGCCGAAGCGGGCCTCGATGAAGCGCACCACGGACGAGTGGTCGAATACCTGCGAATTGACCCAGCCGCCCTTGGACCACGGCGAGATGACGTACATCGGCACGCGCGGGCCCAATCCGTAGGGACGGTGCAGCGTGCGCGGATCGGCGCCATTGAGGACGTGATGGTATTCGCCGGTCGTGTCGACGGTGGACGCGCCGGCCAGGCGCGCCTGCGCCGGATCGGCGCTGTGACTCGTGTACGCCGGGACCGAGGGCGGCGGCAGGTGGTCGAAGAAACCGTCGTTCTCGTCGAAGTTGACCAGGAAGACCGTCTTGCTCCAGCTTTCGGGGTTGGCCGTCAGCGCGTCCAGCACGCGCGCGATGTAGTCGGCGCCGGATGCGGGACTCGACGGCCCCGGGTGCTCGGACCCTTCCGCGGTGGCCACGACCCAGCTGACCTGCGGCAGGCGGTTGGCCAGCACGTCGGCCTTGAGCAGGCTGAGGTCGCGCGTGCTCACGCCGCGCGCGCGCAGTGCCTGCGAGTACCCCGGTCGCTGGTACCACGCGTTGCGGAAGCTGCGGAATCCGGCAAGGGGATTGTCGGTGAAGTTGTCCGCCATGTCCTGGTACACCTGCCAGGCGACGCCGGCGGCCTGCAGGCGTTCCGGATAGGTGGTCCACAGGTAATCGGTGGACGGGTCGGGATTGAAGTTGTCGCGACTGTTGTCGGTCGACGGGCCGCCAGCCACGGCCAGCGGATCGTTATGGCCGGTGAACAGGAACAGGCGATTCGTGTTGGTGCCGGTCTGCGTGGCGCAGTGATAGTGGTCGCAGATCGTGAAGGCGCGCGCCAGCGCGAACTGGAACGGCAGGTCGGCTTCGGCGTAATAGCCCATCGAATGGTTTTGCTTGGCCGCGCACCAGTCGTTCATGCGGCCGCTGTCCCAGGCAAGTTGCGCGTCCAGCCAGGCATGCGGCGTGCCCGCCACGCGGATGACCGGAAAGTCCTTCACCGTGTCGAGCCTGAACGGCGCGATGGCGCGGCCTTGCGGCCAGTCGGGCCGGCCGGGCACCGGCGCGCCGCCCACGCTTTTCTGGACGAAGACCGACTTGCGGCTGAAGAGGTTCTGGCGGTCCATCACCGGAATCGGGAATGGGTCGCCGAAGCCGCGCACGCCTTCCATCGTGCCGAAGTAGTGGTCGAAGCTGCGATTTTCCTGGGTCAGCACGACGATGTGCTCGACGTCCTGCAGGCTGCGGGTGCGCTGGTTGGCGGGCAGGGCCAGGGCGCGCTGGATGGAGGGAGGGAAGGTGGCCAGGACGGCGCTGGCGCCGCCCGTCTGGGCCAGCGTGCGGAGAAAGTCGCGACGGCTCATGCGCGCACCTGCATGCGCAGTTGCGTGATGAGCGGGGCAGAGTAGTGTGCTTGCATTTGATTGATCCGGTCGGTTGGAGGGAGGCAAGGAAACTCACGTACGGCGCCGCCCAGCTTACGTATTGACGATGAAATGTTGATGACAAACTAACGTCCCGCGCGCGAATCCATGGTCGGGACTGCAATCGTCGGCGTCAGCGGTGTGCAGGCTGTCCCGGTCATCGGTTACAGTGTGGTCGACACGCGCGCCTGCCCGCATGCTGCGAGCGTCGACCGTTAGCCAGAACCACTCCCCGCTCTTTTTATGACGATAGAACTGTTGCTGGCGACAGCCAGAAGTTTCCTGTTCGTGCTGGTGACCATGCTGCCGATCCTGAATCCGGCCGCCACCGCGCCGATTTTCCTGAGCATGACCGAGGGCGCCTCGCCCGCGACCCGCGCGCTGCTGGCGCGCCGCATCGCGCGCAATATGTTCTGGCTGATGACGGGCTCGATGCTCATCGGCTCGTATGTGCTCGACTTCTTCGGCATCTCGCTGCCCATCGTGCGGGTTGGCGGGGGCCTGATCCTGGCTTCGGTGGCCTGGCGCCTGCTGGGCGCGACGCCTTCCACGCTGGACAGCCGCACCGCGCTCGCCGAGGCCTACACGCCGGACCACGCCCACCGCCAGGCCTTTTACCCATTGACCTTTCCGATCAGCTGCGGCCCGGCCTCGATCGCGGTGGCGATCACGGTGGGCGTCGCGCTGCACGACGTGCAGATCGTGTTCTCGCTCGCGCGCATGGGCGGCGCCTTGATCGCGCTGGGGGTCATCGGCGTGCTGATTTATCTCGCGTTCCGCTATGGCGAACACTTGCTGCGGCTGATCGGCGAAGCCGGCACCGCGGTCTTCCTGCGGCTCACCGCGTTCATCCTGCTGTGCCTTGGCGTGCAGATCGTCTGGGACGGCCTGCGCGAGCTGCTGCTCGAGGTGATGTCGGTGCCGGTGCACCTGGCGGCGGTCCGGGCGATCGTGGGCGCCGGATAGAATTGGTGAGCGTACGCGCTGGCCGGCTGGCTATACTGCTCGTCGATGACTAGCCTCTCTACCCCATTCCCGCCGACCGCCGGCACGCGCAATGACCGTCTTGCCGGCGTTGGCGTCACGCTGGCGGTCCACCTGGCCCTGATCCTGGCCTGGCAGATGGCCGGTAAGCTGCCGCCGACTCAGCAGGAAGGGAGCGACGAGGCGATGCAGTGGATATCGCTACCCTTGCTGCCAACGCTGGAACCGCGCGTCGAGCCGGCTGCGCCCGAGCCGGTGAAGGAAGTGCGGCCGGCATCGGTTGCCGCTCCGATGCCGGCAGCGCGAACCGCTCCGGCCCCCGCATCGCCGGTAGCGCAGGCGCCATCGGCCGCGCCAGCGCCCACGGCAGTGGACGAGCAGCCCGCTGCGCTGCCGAGCGCCACAGACATCCTCGCCAACGCGCGGCGAAGCGTCGGCGAGATCGACCGTACCCTGCGCAAGGAAAACAAGCCCCTGATCGTCCTGCCTCCGGACAGCCCGCAGATTCGCATGCGCGAGGGGATGGAACACGCGCGCGCGATAGCGGCGCCACGCCTGTGGGAAGCGCCCAAGGTCGAGGAACTGGTGAACAACACGGGCGACGGCGCGCGTCGCACGCGGGTGATCACCGGAAGGGGTACCTACTGTGTCACCGACAGGGCGCCGACGACCAACGTCGAGATGATCGAGATGCACGGCAGGCGGCGCTTCACCAATTGTCCGACACACGAAACGCCGCCCAAGCAGCAGGTGTGGCGTACCGCGCGCGATTAGATATCTTATTCACGACCGATACGGTGCAGCCAGATCTGCTGTGCGAGATACCGCGACGCCTCAGATCGACGTTGATATCGTCTCCCGCAACCACTGATGAGCGGGATCCCGATGGGAACGCTCGTGCCACAGCATGACCATTTCATACCCGGGAACGTCCACAGGTGGCTCGACGATCTGCAGCACGTTGGTACCGCGTGCCAGACGCGAAGGCAACATGGCGACGAGGTCTGTGCTGGCCAGTACGGACATCATGAACAAGAACTGTGGAACGGAAAGCACCACCTTGCGCTTCAAACCTGCTTTTGCAAGCGCCTCATCAGTCGCTCCATAGAAACCGCCGCGATCTGGCGACACAATGACATGCTCCAGTTCGCAAAATTCCTCCAGCGTGAGTTGCGCATGCAAACGCGGATGATCCGCTCTGCCAGCAAGTACATAGCGCTCTGCGAAAAGCGTGCGACGGCGCAGTCCGGGAGGGGACCCATCGCCAGTATGGAAGGCGAGATCGATGTCACCCTGTTCAGCTTGCTTCGCAATCTGTGACGGTACTAGATCCAGCACTGCAAGCCGGGTTGCCGGCGCCGCCGCCCGGATCGTGGTCATCGCAGGTAGAAGTATGGTCGAGCCACTGGAGTCGGAAGCGGCGATGCGCCAGGTATGTTGGGACTCTGCCGGATTGAATGGGCGCGCTGGCGTGACTGCGCGCTCCAACGATTCAAGCGCGTCGCGCAATGGCTGAACCAATTCCTCAGCTCTTGCGGTGGGCTGCATTCCACGCGGACCAGGGAGCAACAGAGGATCACCAAAAATGTCCCTGAGCTTGGCGAGGTGAACGCTGACGGAAGGCTGCGAATAGTTAAGGCGACGTGCTGCCCGGGTCACATTCCGCTCTGCCAAAAGCACGTCAAGGGTGACCAGCAGATTCAAGTCAAGCGTTCGCAAATTAAGCATCTTAATAGCTCGTATGTCGATAATTCATTTCCAATATACCTGAGTCAAACCTATTCTGTCTTTCTTTGCTTACGTTGAAAGATCAGTGATGAATATTCTTCTCGTCCATGCGCATCCAGAGTCCAAGTCCTTGAACGGGGCGCTGAAAGATTTCACCGTGCAGCGGCTGCAAAGCGCAGGACACCTGGTGCAGGTATCAGACTTGTACGCGATGCAGTGGAAAGCCGCTGTCGATGCCGAAGATACGACCCAACGGTTGTCCACGACCCGGTTCGATGTTGCTTCCGAATCCAGGCACGCTTTCGAAAACGGCTTTCAAAGTGAAGATATCGCTCGAGAGCAGGAGAAGTTGCTGTGGGCCGATGCGGTGATTCTTCAGTTCCCGCTGTGGTGGTACTCCATGCCGGCAATCCTGAAAGGTTGGATCGAGCGGGTCTATGCTTTCGGCTTCGCCTATGGCGTTGGCGAGCATTCCGACACACACTGGGGGGATCGTTTCGGTGAGGGGACGTTGGCCGGGAAGCGCGCCATGCTGATAGTGACAGCAGGTGGTTGGGAATCGCACTACGGCCCGCGTGGCATCAACGGTCCAATCGACGACATGCTCTACCCGATCCAGCACGGCATTCTGTTCTATCCGGGCTTCGACGTGATGCCGCCGTTTGTCGTGTATCGAGCTGGCAGCACAGATGAGCGCAGGTTCACGCACATCTGCGACGAACTCGGACAACGACTCGATACTTTGTTCAGCGCAGATCCCATCGCGTTCCGTTCTCAGAACAAGGGCGATTACAACATTCCGGCGCTGACCTTGCGAGACGACATACTCCCTGGGCAAACCGGGCTGTCGATACACGTCGCAGATCGCGAGCACGAATGAATACCGAAGCAAATAAAAGTCTCGTGGGACGTTTTCTCAGCCACTTCGAAAAGGGCGGCGTCAACGAGCTTCTCGATATGATGAGTAATGACGCGACATGGTGGGTCAATGGCAAACCTCATTTGTTTGCTTTTGCCGGATTAAAAAGCAGAGCTGAAATGCGGCCCGCCCTTGATGCGCTTTTCGCCTTCTTTAATGGCGGATTAAGGATGGAAGTGAAAAGCTTGATTGGCGAAGGCGACTTGGTGGCCGTTGAAGCACGCTCTCATGGAGTCACGAAGAGCGGAAAGCGCTATGAGAACGAGTACCACATATTGTTTCGACTGCGTGATGGCGAATTCGTCGAAGTACGTGAATACACTGATCCCATGCATGCGGTCGAAGTGCTGCGTTAGACGGTATGGCAAACTTTATTGTTTTTGCCCAGTAACAAATCATTCATCGGCACGACGCAGCCACAGGCTGCTGGCCCAGCCCTCGACCGCCTTGCCATCGACGGTTGCCCGCACCTGCCACCAGTCGCCGTCGTGCAAGCCTGTCGCTTCCACTCGCGCGCCGGCCGGCACCACCAGCAGGCGTTCGGCGCCGACGCCACCAGCCACGCGCAGGTTGAGCGCATCGCGCACGCGGTAGCGGGCGCCGGCGACCGGCACATCGATGCCTGGCACCTCCCGGGCCTGCGCCGCCTGCACAAGTTGCGGGGCCGCTGCGGGAGCCCCGAACATGGCCAGCAACAGCGTCCCGCCGGCCGCAGTGCCGATGCCCAGCACGCCGAGCGCGCGCGTGTTCGGCCGCCGCCACCAGGCGCGCGGCGTCAGCCAGGCGCAAAGGCACAGGGTCAGCACCAAAGCCGTCGCGTAGGCGGCCGCGTGAATCCAGGTGACCATCGTCGTCCTCAGGCGTCGAAGCGCAGCACGTAGTGTCCGGCCACCAGGTGATGCCCCGGTGGGATCACATAAGGCTGATCCTGGGTCGCGGTGTCGATCTGGGCCACCAGCGTCAACTGCTCGTCCAGGTGGTACAGCGCCTGCGTGGGCGACAGGCGCGCGATGCGCAGGCCCTCGCCGGAGGCTTCCCAACTGAAGGCATTGCGCGACAGGCCGAGGCGGTCGGCGCTGGCGGCCGGGGCGCCGTCGCCCTGGCGCACGAATTGCGGCGTATCGAGCACGCGCAGGGCGCCCAGCGACGGCATGCCGCGCCCGAAGGTCAGGCGCGTGCCCGATGCGGCCGGCTGCGACGGACCCTCCGGCAGCACCAGCAGCGCGCAATAGCGCTCTGCCAGCTGCTGCTGGACCGCCAGCAGGCGGATGCTGGCGTTGTCGAGCGGCGCGAATTGCGACGGCACGGCGATGCGCTGGCGGCCGGCCGGGGTGATCGCGTGCAGTTCGTCGGCGTCGTCGACCGCGAAGCGGATGACACTGTCCTTGCCCGGCGCGCTGGGCAGCAACTGGGCGTTCAGGCCGACCTCGAGCGCCTGGGCGCCGGTCTCGCGGTAGCGGCTCAGCCGCGGCAGGGCCAGCGCGGCCAGCGTGATGCGGTGGCGCGCCACCGGGGCGTAGGTGGCATCGAGCTCCGTCGTGGGCGCCGGCCGGGTCGCCGGGCTTGAAGCGGCCAGCGGCATCGCGGTCATGTCGGCGGCCGGCGGCGTGGCGGTGCGCGACTTCCACACCGCCGGGCTGCGCTGCGGCTGTGCGCTCGGCATGACGGGTGTGGCGCTGGCGGTCGGCGCAGGCTGCGGACGGGCGGCGACGCTTGAGCCGGTGCGGCTGATCTTCAGCAGCAGGCGATGGGCGCTGGCGCCCTTGCCGCGCAGGACGTAGTAGCCGTTGGCGGCGTCGAAGCGGCATTCGAAACTGTCCTTGGGACGCACCTGCAGTTCGAGCGGGACGCCAGGACCGTCGTTCACCAGCAGCAGGCCGCCTTCCGGGCCGAACGGCCAGCCGGGCACGGCGAAGGTGGCGTTGGCGCCGTCCAGGCCGACCAGGGTCAGGCGCTGGTTCGGATAGATGGCGCAGACCGGCTGCCAGATGGCGCTGTCGCGCGAGGCGGTCACCGTGTACTGGACTTGCTCGCCCGGCGCCGGCAGGTAGACGGCGTGGCCGAACTTGACCTGCACTTCGCCAGGATCGAGGTCGTCGCTGCCCAGCACGTGGTAGCGCACTTCGTCGCCGCCGAGCAGGTCGCCGAAATCCTTCTGGTGCAGGGCGGCCAGCGATTGCGCCAGGTCGCGCACGCGCGCGCCGCGGGTCAGGTGGCGGTCGTCGTCGACCTCGTCCTGCGGCAGCACCAGGGTCACGTGCGAGAAGCAGCGGGTGGCCGCGCGGCCGCGCTGCTCGCGCGGCGAGCGCTCGAGCAGGTCGCGCAGCAGGGGACGGCGCGAGAACAGCGCGAGGCCAGGCGCCTGCCACAGGGCGTCGGCGTTGAACACATCCTGGACCTTGCCTAGGACTTCGTGTTGGACATAGACCGGCATGATTGACTCTCCTCGTTGAATTGGGTGCTCGCCATGCCGAACGCTAGCAGGGGGCAGATGAAAAACAGCAGGTGCGAGCCGCCCGCGGACAGGAAGCTCATGGGCTGGCCCATGATCGGGAACATGGCGAGGTTGGTGCCCCAGGACAGCAGCAGATGGCCGGCGATGAAGGCCGCGCCGCCGCACAGGGCGAAGCACTGGAAGCGGCCGATCCAGGCGCGCCGGAAGTCCTTGGCCCCGTTGGCGCCACGCCAGGCGCCGGCGGCGGCGCGCAGCAGCGCCGCCAGGAACAGCGCCTGCAAGGTCCACAAGGCCAGGCCCGCCGCCAGGCCGTGGCGGTGCAACAGGAAGGAGGGCGCAAAGTCATCCTGGATGGCGGGAATGGCCAGCGCTTCGCCGGCCGCGCCGCCCAGCGCCGCCAGACCGAGCAGCTGATCTGCGCCCAGCCAGCCGCCCTGGACGATGGCGCGGCTGCCTTGCAGCATCTGCTGGCCGGTGTGCGGGTGGATGGTCGGCTCGCTCCAGACCTGGAAGCGTTCGGGATAGAAGCCGAAAGCGCCCAGCAGGTCGCCGCCGGCGCGCATCGTCACGCCGCCCGCCACCAGCAGACCGGCCGCCACGAGGACCGAGGCCAGCGCCGCGCGCCGTCCATGGCTGGCGCACCACGCCAGCAGCATGGCGCCGCTCCAGACCAGCAGCAGCAGCAGCGGCGAATAATCGTCGACCCGCACCAGGGCCGCCGCGAGCAGGAAGATGAACAGCAGTACCGGCGCCGCCATGCGCAGCCAGAAACGCCAGTCGTGGCGGCCGTGGGCCGCGCCGCCGGTGGCCAGCGCCAGGCAGTGCGCGCTCAGCGCGGCCAGGGCGAACTTGGCGAACTCGAAGGGCTGGATGTCGTACACGCCGGTTTCGCCGCCGAAGCACACCTGCAGCAGCAGACCGCCCAGCGCGAGCGCGGCGAACGTCAGCAGCACGCGCTCGGTGACCGGGCGCGACACGGCGCCGCGGGCAAAGCACGACAGCAGCAGCAGGGCGCCCGGCAGGCCGAGGCCCAGCAGCGCGGTCGTGTTCTGGAAGTGGCGCAGCCAGGCCGTGTCGCCTGCCCCCAGGCCCATCTCGAGCTGCACCAGCAGGCCGACGCCGAGCAGCAGCACGGCGCTGGAGGCCAGCAGCGAGGCGCGGCGCGGGTACAGCAAGGTGAGCCAAAGCGTAGCCCACGCCAACAGCAGGGAGATGACGGCGCCGGGGGCACCGACGGTGCGCTGGGTAACCAGGAGCAGCATGGCGCCGGAGGCCAGCAGGCTTGCTGCAAACGGGCGCACAAGATCGGAACGCCCCCCGCGCCCGCGCAGCAAGGGCGCGATGCAGGCAAGCCCCATCAGCAGGACGAGGCAGGCGGCGGCCCAGGCCAGCGGCGGCGGTGCGGGCAGGGCGAAATGGTCGCGCCGCTCCCAGCGCCAGCTCACCGAGGCCGGCAACTGGTTCGCAGGCGCCGCCGACAGCGCGACCTGGCGCGACGGCGACAGGCGCAGGGTGGCGCCATCCTGAGTGAGGGTGAACAAGGTGCGGCCGACGGCGAAGGCATCCAGGTCCGCCAGCGGCAACTCGCGCTGGGCGGCATCGATCCAGCCGGCGCCGTTCGAGACCAGAACCGGCTGGGCGCCGCGCGCCGACAGGGCGATGCGGCCGTCATCCTGGCGCAGCAGCAGGGCGTCGCCGGGTTCGATCGCGGCGGCGGCGATGCGGTTGCCGCAGTAGAGCAGGCCGCCGAGGCTCAGGGGACGGGCCAGGCTCGCGCCTTGCGGCAGCCAGCGGTTCCAGGCCGCCACCGCGCGCGCCGAGAGGCCGGTGTCGGGACAGGCAGGCTGCGGCTGGCCGTCGCGCAGCACGGTGGCGCCGTCGTAGTGCCAGGTCTGTTCGCCATCGTGCAGGGTGACGCGTCCCGCTTCGGCCGCGACCACCGCCAATTGCAGCGCGCCGGCCTGGATGCGCTGGCCGGCCGTGAGCGGCAGGTCGCTGCTGCGCTGGCGCGCATCGCCACGGCGCAGCACGACGGGTTGCAGCGGTTCGGCATTGCGCAGCAGCCAGTCGCCGTCGCGGCCGCGGCGCAGCACCAGCTGGCGCGGCGCGGCGCGCGGCGCCCCCAGTTCCTGGCGGCCCAGCATGACCGATTCGCCGGGGGCGAGGGTCACTGCGATCCCGGACGGGGTCCAGGCGGCCGGCGCCTTCATCAAGGCCAGCAGCTGAACGGCGCACAGCAGCGCGAGCAGGGTGCAGGCGAGGCCGGTGCCGAAGGACGGGGTCCTCATGCCGCGCTCCGCAGCGGTTCGGAATTCAATGCAGATGCGATGTCCGCCAGGCCCCGGCTGATGTCCAGCGCGTGGCGCGGACGGTCGGCGGGCCGCTCGGCCACCAGCGCGCGCAACAGCGCGAGCCCGGGAGCGGCGGCCGCGCCCAGGCGGCTGGCGAACAGCGCCGCTTCGTCCGGTTGCAGGACAGGTGGCCGGGCCTGGCGCTCGGCCAGCAGGCTGGCCGCCGCGTCGCGCCCGTGCGCCTGCCAGGCCTGGCCGCAGGCGCTGCTGTAGCGCAGCAGGCGGCCGCAGACCAGGTAGTAGAGCAGGGCGCCGAGTGCGAAATAATCGGTGCGCGCCTCGGTGGCGTAACCGTCGGCGTCGGGGAAGAACTGTTCCGGGGCTTGCCAGTTGGCGGTGCCGGCGTAGGTGTGGGCGCGCAGGTCGTCCAGGCGCCGGTTGGTGCCGAAGTCGGCCAGCTTGACGGCATCGTTTGCCCCATCCAGCAGCAGGTTGCCGGGCTTGAGGTCGAGGTAGCGCCAGCCGCTGGCGTGCACCTTGGCCAGCGCCTGGTTGACCTGGCCGATCCAGGCCAGGGCGCGGGCGGGGGCGACCGTGCGGCCCAGCGCCATCTCGCGGGTCAGGTGGCCGGCCAGGTCGCCGTCGAGCAGCTCGAGCGCCATCGCCGGCATGCCGGCGTGCTCGCCGCTGTCGAGCAGGCGCACGATGTGGCGGCCATCCCACGGCGCCAGGCCGCGCAGGAAGGCGATTTCGGTGCTGGCGCTGGCCAGCCAGCGCGCGCGCAGGCCGATTGGTGCGCGTTCCATCTGTTCCAGGTTGACCAGCTTGAGGGCCACGCCGCCGTTGGCGTGCAGGCTGTCGGCGCGCCACACGACGCCATAGGCCGACCCGGCCAGCGCTTCGCGCAAGCGGTACTGGCCGCCGGCCAGCGAGATGACGGTGCCTGCTTCGTACATGGTGTCCCCCGAACCTGGCGCATGGCGCCGATGCGGGGAACTAGCGGAGGGGAGACGAAAAAAAGCCGCGCAGTGCGCGGCTCATTGGATCGGCGTGGATCAGCGGCCGTGGCCGTGGTGGTGACCGCGGCGGTCGTCGCGATCCCAGCGGTCATGCCGGTCATGCCGGTCATGACGATCCCAGCCTCGTCCGCGATTCTCGACGTAGACCGGGCGCGGTTGCACGTAGACTGGTCGGGGCTGGACGTAGACCGGACGCGATTCGACATAGACCGGACGCGGTTGCACATACACGGGGCGCTGCTGCACGTACACCGGTTGCGACTGGTAGTAGCCGTTGTTGTAGCCATTGTGGTGGCCGTAATGACGGCGATCGTCGCGAGTGTTGATGGAATTGCCCACCGCCGCGCCGATCACGCCGCCGGCAACGGCGCCGCCGGTGCCGCCGACCGTGTGGCCGACGACGGCGCCAAGCACCGCGCCAACGGCCGTGTTCGTACCACGATCACCGGCCATTGCCGCCGGCGATACCGCGACAGCGGCCAGCAGCACAGCACCAAGGGTTGTCGATTTCAACATGGTCTTTCCTTTTACCCTGGCGGAGATCGGAATGATGACTGCGACACCGGGTATGGACGTACTATATTCCCGGGCTCGAATCGTGCCATTCGTTAATACAGTTTTTTACAACTGCATCTCGGTTGGTAACATTCTGTCTTGCAAGCAGCAGCGGGCGCCCCATCTAGGCACGACCAACGTCATCCGATCACTGCCATGCGCCCGAGCCGTAGTTTCTTCGTCGTCCTCTCCCTGCTGGCATTGCTGCTGGTCTATATCGGCATGCGCCTGCTGCCCGACCTTGGGCTTGGCCTGGCCGGCACGACCGCCGGCGTCCTCCTGCTGGGCCTGCTCGGCGCGCTGGTGCCGGTCGGGCTGATGTCGTCCTCGCTGCGCCGGCGGCGCTGGTCGGACCTGCTCGCCTGGCTCGGCCTGCTGTCGATGGGCCTGTTCTCGTCGCTGCTGGTGTCCACCTTGCTGCGCGATGCGATCTTGCTGGCGCTGCTGGTGTTGCTGCCCTTCGGCGCGCTGACGCCGGCGATCGGCTACGCCAGCGCACTGGCCGTGCCGCTGGTGGCGCTGGCCGTGACCGTGATTGGCTACGTCAACGCGCGGCGGGTGGCGCGGGTGGTGAAGATCGACGTGCCGATCCGGGACTTGCCGGCCGACCTGCACGGCTACGCCATCGCCCAGATCTCGGACATCCACGTCGGCCCCACCATCAAGCGCGCCTACCTGAACGCCATCGTCAACAAGGTCAACAAACTGGGCGCCGACGCCATCGCCGTCACCGGCGACCTGGTCGATGGCAGCGTGCAGCGCCTGGCCATGCATACCGAACCGCTGGCGCGACTGAAGGCGAGCGACGGCGTGTTCTTCGTCACCGGCAACCACGAATACTATTCCGGCGCGCTGGAGTGGATCGCCGAGGTGCGGCGCCTGGGATTGACGGTGCTGATGAACGAGCACGTGGTGCGCCGGCGTGGCGCCGCCTCTCTCGTGATTGCCGGCGTGGCCGACTATACGGCCCACCATTTCCACCCGGAGCACAAGAGCGACCCGCAGCGCGCCGTCCGTGGCGCGCCGTCCGGGGCCGGGGTGAAGGTGCTGCTGGCGCACCAGCCACGCAGCGCGCCGGAGGCGGCCAAGGCCGGCTTCGACCTGCAGTTGTCGGGCCATACCCACGGCGGCCAGTTCTTCCCGTGGAATCTTTTCGTGCCGCTGCAGCAGCCTTTTGTCGCCGGCCTGAACCGCGTACGCGATATGTGGGTGTATACCAGCCGTGGCACCGGCTACTGGGGGCCGCCGAAGCGCTTCGGCGCGCCATCCGAGATCACCCTGGTGCGGCTGGTAGCGGCCTGAACAAGGCGTTCGCGCGCCGTTTTCTGTCTGTACGTACGGCAAGAAAGTAGCAGCGAAAAGTTGCCGAATGCGCTATCGTTTGACCTTTCGAACTAGCAAGGGTTTCCCGCATGAAACGCAGCTTCCGTCTTATCCACCTTCCCGTCATGGGCGTCATCGCCGCCGCGCTGTTGAGTGTCCCGGCGCTGGCCGCCGGTCCCGGCAATGACCCTGCCGCCCTCGCCAGGATCCGCGACACGGCGATGAGCAGCGATTACGCCTGGCAACGTACCGAAGACATGACCGACCTGATCGGTCCGCGCCTGTCCGGCTCGCCCGGCGCGGCGGCGGCGGTGACCCAGGTGGCGGAAGCGATGCGCAAGCTCGGCGCCAAGGTGACCTTGCAACCAGTAAAAGTGCCGCACTGGGTGCGCGGCATCGAGACCGGCGAGCTGGTCGAGTACACGGGTCGTCCGCAGGGCGTGAGCCAGCGCGTCGTGCTGACCGCACTGGGCGGTTCGGGTGCGACCCCGGCCGAGGGCCTGGTGGCGCCGGTGCTGGTGCTCAAGAGTTTTGAAGAACTCAAGACCCGTGCCGCGGAAGTGAAGGGCAAGATCGTCCTGTTCGACGTGGCGTTCGACCAGCACATGGCCGATCGCGGCCTGGCCGGCCACGCCTATGGACAGGGTTCTGCCTACCGCCGCAACGGCCCACGCATGGCGGCCGAGCTCGGCGCTGTCGGCGCGCTGGTGCGTTCGGTCGGCGGCGCGGCCTATCGCCTGCCGCATACCGGGTCGTCGGGCCTGCTCGAGAATGCACGCATCCCCGCCGCCGCCGTGACGGCGGAGGACTCGATGTTGATGGCGCGCCTGGCCAAGCGCGGCCCGCTGAGCATGAAGCTGGTGCTGACCCCGCAGAACCTGCCGGACGCCGACAGCTTCAACGTGATCGCCGACTTGCCGGGCACCGAAAAACCGGACGAAATCGTGATCGTCTCTGGCCACCTGGACTCCTGGGACCTGTCGCCGGGCGCGCATGACGATGCCGCGGCCGTCGCCAGCGCGATGGCCGTGTTCGAGGTGCTCAAAAAGCTCGACTACCGTCCACGCCGCACCATCCGCTTCGTCGCCTGGATGAATGAAGAGAACGGCCAGCGCGGGGCGGCCGCCTACCTCGCCGCCGAGCAGGCGAACGCGGGCAAGCACTTCGGCGCGATCGAAAGCGACAACGGCGTCGGCCGCCCCTTCGGCCTGCGCGCCAGCGTGATGCCGCAGTCGGTCAAGCTGTTCGCGCCGCTGCAAGCGGCACTGCAGCCGATCGGCGCCAATGTGTTCCAGCGCCAGGATGTGCTGGCCACCGGCGACCTGGCCGGCCTGGAACGCGCAGGCGTGCCGAGCTTCGCGCCGATCGTCGACACCTCGAGCTATTTCGACTACCACCACACGCCGGCCGACACGCTGGACAAGGTCGATCCCGACATCCTGCGCCGCCATGTAGCGCTGATGACCGCGACCGCCTGGTACCTGGCGAATATGGAGCAGGACATCGGCCGCTCCAGCGTGCCGAAGCCCTGAACCCGGCCCGCCCGTGTTGCCGGCTCAGGCCGCTGTGCTGATGCGCCGTATCGCGCGCGCATGGCCGCGGTAGGGCCGGCCATAGATGGTCTGGATGCCGCTTGCGAAATTCTGGCCCCAGACCAGCTGCACGCGGGTGGCGTGCGGCTCGCTCGACCAGTACCAGTTGCGCTCGAACGATTCGCGCAGGTTCGCGAACAGCAGCGCCAGTTCGCGCCGCGTCGGCAGCGCGCCCCCATGGCCGCTGGCCCAGGTCACGGCGGTGGGCCAGCTGACGTCGGAGGAGTCGCCTGGCAGCAAGACCAGGTGGTAGTCGGGTTCATCCTTGCCCAAGATCAGACCGGCGTATTCCTCGCCATCTTGCAGCATGCCCCGGATTTGCATGTATTCGCCCATTGAAATCTCCTCGCGTTAAGTAGCGTGGGATAAGACTGCTGAGCGCGACTTTTGGTTTCGTGTCGAGTTCGATCTAGATCATGGTCGCGTTAAATTTCTAAGGGGAAGAGAACACGACCTATAACTTCCGGCTGCGCATTTGCCTGAAGGATAGCGGCACCGTCAGCTCGGAACCGCTTTTTGCCGGCTACTCACGCTCCGCCGTACTGCCGAACTACAAGCTGTAGACCGGCTCGCCGGCAATCGGCCGCAGCCTGGCGACCTACGCTCCGGCGGCCGGCATCGACGGCAAGGCCCGCGGCAGCGCCATCGACCTCCGCGCTTTCCAGCACTAAAGCATCAGGATCGCGCAGCTCGACTCCCTGCGCATTCCCCGCATGCGCGTCTTGCCGACACCGCGCACCGAGCGCGGGTCCGCTTCCAGATAACTCAGCGAGACCGTCCCTTGGCGTGGATTGCATCGGCATTTCTAGCAAGCGTTTGATTTCCAAGAAGAAATTTCTCTTAGAAATCTAATACCGCCAAAAAAGATTTCCTAAAAAAAGTTGAACTTAGGAAGTTTCCTGCGCTCAAAGGGTTACATTGATTAATTAGGGTAAGACACATTCATGCAGACCTTCGCTACCTTCGCTTCGATCCGTACCAACGTCACCCGCGCCGCCACCGCCATCGCCTTGCTGGCCGCCGCCATGTCGGCCAACGCTGCCGCCATCCCGACCACACCGAATAATTTCTACGTCTCGCCAACCGGCTCGGACACCGCCGCCGGCACCAAGGCCGCACCGTTCAAGACGCTGGCGCGCGCCGCCAAGGCCGCGACCAAGGCCGGCACCACTGTGTTCGTAGCGCCTGGTACCTATGCCGGCGGCATCAGGACCACTGCCAGCGGCACCGCTAGCAGCCGCATCTACTGGGTGTCGACCACGAAGTGGGGCGCGAAAATCGTACC
Source organism: Massilia sp. Soil_C_3 (assembly GCF_057657035.1). Classification (NCBI taxonomy): domain Bacteria; kingdom Pseudomonadati; phylum Pseudomonadota; class Betaproteobacteria; order Burkholderiales; family Oxalobacteraceae; genus Massilia; species Massilia sp. Soil_C_3. Next base: position 186,720 of record NZ_JBDGJG010000007.1, on the reverse strand, counting down.
GCCTGCCAAATCGACCAACAAGACCGCCTGGGATAACCGGGGCAACTACGTCAGCATCATCGGCTTCGACGTCGACGGCAGCAAGATCGGCACCGGCACCAAATGGGTGCTCGGCATCTACACCGGCGGTTCGTACAACGTCATCGAGGGCAACCGCGTGCACCATATGGCGACGACCATTCCGTGCAATAGCGCCGGCGGCTCGGCGATCGGCGTGGACAGTTACTACAAGGGCGTCAAGGGCGATGTGATCGGCAACGTCGTGCACGATATCGGCCCGGCCGGCTGCACCTACGTCCAGGGCATTTATCACAGCACCTCGGGCACCATCAAGAACAACGTCGTCTACCGCGTCGGCTCGGCAGCGATCCACCTGTGGCACGATGCGACCGATCTCCAGATCGTCAACAACACGGTGAGCTCGTCGGTATTCGGCATCATCGTGGGCGGTGGCGACTTTTACTTCACGAAAGCCGGCGCCAACAACGTCCACGTGCACAACAATATCGTGTACGACAACAAGTACGGCATCTCGGAGCAGGGCACGACCGGCAAGGGCAACACCTACAAAAACAACTTGGTCACCAAGAACACGACCTACAACTTCCAGCTGCGAAATGGCCTGACCCATACGGGCACCATCAGCTCGGAACCGCTGTTCGCCGGCTACTCGCGCACTGCGGCACTGCCGAACTACAAGTTGTCGACCAGCTCGCCGGCGATCGGCCGCAGCCTGGCGACCTATGCCCCGGCGGCGGACATCGACGGCAAGGCACGCGGCACGGCCATCGACCTCGGCGCTTATCAACACTAAGCAGCACCAGGCAGCACCAGGCAGTACCCCCGGCAGCACCGACCCGGACCGAAGCCAGCCACGGCCAGCTTCATCCGGCGTCACCCGCGCCAGCGCCAGCTGGCGGATCTCGTGGACGGGCGCATGCGCACCCTCCGCTCCGACACATCAGGAGACGCCCACGCCTCGCGTGGACAGTCGCGCCCTGCGCGTGGCCCCTCCATTGCCCGGTCTTTTTTCCGGACTAGAAGGAAACCTCAGATGAAAAGCAGCACCATGATCGCCTCGAACCTCCGCACCAACGTGACCCGTGTCGCCGCAGCAGCAACCCTGCTGCTGGCCGCTACCGTATCGGCCCAGGCCGCCACGGCCCCGCAAAGCGCGGCGCCAGCCGCCACCGCCGCCGCCTCGGCGCAGGAACAAGTGCGCCAGCTGTACCTGACCCTGCTCGGCCGTGAGCCGGATGCGGGCGGCCTGCAGTACTGGAGCCAAGCGGTGAGCCGCGGCGTCAGTCTTGCGAGCGTTGAAGCGGAGATCAAGCGCAGCACTGAATACACGAAGCGCAATCCAGGCCCCGTCACCGGCCCGAGCACGATCCCGGCCACGCCGTACAACTATTATGTGTCGCCGAACGGTTCGGACAGCGCCGCCGGCACCAAGGCGGCGCCGTTCAAGACCCTGGCGCGCGCCGCCCAGGTCGCGACCAAGGCCGGCACGACCGTGTTCGTGGCGCCCGGCACCTATGCCGGCGGCATCAGGACCACCGCCAGCGGTACGGCAAGCAACCGCATCTACTGGGTGTCGACCACGAAATGGGGCGCGAAAATCGTACCGCCTGCCAAATCGACTAACAAGACCGCCTGGGATAACCGTGGCAACTACGTCAGCATCATCGGCTTTGACGTCGATGGCAGCAAGATCGGCACCGGCACCAAATGGGTGCTTGGCATCTACACCGGCGGTTCGTACAACGTCATCGAGGGCAACCGCGTGCACCATATGGCGACGACCATTCCGTGCAATAGCGCGGGCGGTTCGGCGATCGGCGTGGACAGCTACTACAAGGGCGTCAAGGGCGATGTGATCGGCAACGTCGTGCACGATATCGGCCCGGCAGGCTGCACCTACGTCCAGGGCATTTATCACAGCACCTCGGGCACGATCAAGAACAACATCGTCTACCGTGTCGGTTCGGCGGCGATCCACCTGTGGCACGATGCGACCGACCTCCAGATCGTCAACAACACGGTAAGCTCGTCGGTGTTCGGCATCATCGTCGGTGGCGGCGACTTTTACTTCACGAGCGCAGGCGCCAACAACGTCCACGTGCACAACAATATCGTGTACGACAACAAATACGGTATCTCTGAGCAGGGCAAGACCGGCAAGGGCAACACCTACAAAAACAATCTGGTCACCAAGAACCCGACCTACAACTTCCAGCTGCGCAATGGCCTGACCCATACGGGCACCATCAGCTCGGAACCGCTGTTCGCCGGCTACTCGCGCACTGCGGCAACGCCGGACTACAAGCTGACGGCGAGCTCGCCGGCAGTCGGCCGCGGCATCGGCACCTACGCGCCGAAGAACGACATCGACGGCAAGGCACGTGGCAGCAGCATCGACCTGGGCGCGTATCAACGTTAAGCAGCGTTAATAGCTTGTGATGGCGGCGTGACCGCGAGGTAAATGGCCCGGACGTGAGAGCGTCCGGGCCATTGTTCTAGGCACTATCATCGTTAAATATGGATGAGCATTGAACTGCTGAGCTGACCCGCGGTCCAATCTTGGTTGCCATCGATCGGGAGCGCGCCATGAAAACGCCGGAGTTCGCGAAGCAGGTCGCCCAACTAACGCTACTGGACCAGCCGCAGCGTCACGAAGTCCTCGCCGCGCCGCATCCGGCCGCCGGGCTCGACCGGGTGGTTGCCCTCATCGGCGAGATCCGTTCGGAGCGGCGCTGTTGCCCGGATTGCGCCTGTGAACGTTGCCACCGCCATGGCCAGGCAAATGACCTGCAACGCTTTCGCTGCTGCGCGTGTGGCCGCACCTTCAACGATCTGACCGGCACGCCGCTGGCACGGCTCAGGCACAAGGGCAAGTGGCTCGACTATCTCGACGCAGTGCTCGATTCCCGCACAGTCCGTGCTGCGGCCAAGCGTGTCGGCGTGCACCCCAACACCACGTTTCGCTGGCGCCACCGTTTTCTCGATCGGGCCAAGGACGACCGGCCCGAGCGCCTGGTCGGCATCGTCGAGGCCGACGAAATGTTCCTGCTCGAATCGCAGAAGGGGTCGCGCAAGCTCGATCGGAAGCCGCGCAAGCGCGGTGGCAAGGCCCCCCTGCGCGGAATCTCGCATCACCTGGACTGCATCCTGGTGGCGCGCGACCGCAGCGGACAAACCATCGATGCCGTTACAGGCCGTGGAGCGGAACTCTAGTCGCGGGTTTGGTGTCTGACGGTACGTAAGCGGGTAAAACGTAGCACGATCGAAGTGCTCATCTATGTCGCGAAAACCAAGCACAGCAGATGAGGACGTGAACGTGAACGGGATACTTGTTTACTGCACGATGGCATGGAGATGCGGTTCGCCACCGGCGCCTTCGCGGCGCGATCGGCGCTACCCGTGGCGAGTCTGGCGGCAACGCCAGGCACTGTCGCTAGTGTGTTGCTGGCGGGAGGCGGGAGAGTTACGCCTGTCAGGTACGAATACGGTCAGTAAGACGGTTCGGGGCAGGAAGAGGACGCTGAGTACATTTGCTCACGTCTTTGATAGCAGCCTTGAAGGTTAGCCAGCTGGTCAGGCACCTGCTGCCGAAACTCGATTCCCAGGCGCTGCTGGTTACCGACGCCAACGCCGCCTATTCCGCCTTCGCCCGTGCCCATGGAATCGCACACCAGGCCGTCAATCTCAGTGTCGGCGAACGCGTCCGCAACGGCGTCGAGGGCGCCATCCATGTGCAAAACGTCAACGCCTATCACCGAAGATTCAAGGAATGGCTGGCGCGCTTCCATGGTGTGGCGTCGCGCCGCCTGCCCAATTATCTGGGCTGGCATTGGGCGCTCGATGGCGGGCGAGTCACTCCTGTCGAGCAATTGCTGCGTATTGCATTCGGGTTCATCAACAGGTAACGATGACAGCACCTCGTTCTATTCGGATTCCGTATCGATCGGCTGCACGACTTCGGGCCCGCCGAGCCCGGCCCGGTTGACCAGCGTGCTGACCGCGTGCCACTCGAACGCGTCCGAGGGCAGGGCGGCGCGGCGCGCGAACGCCAGCGCTTCTTCGCTCGAAAGCGCCGGGTCGAGCCAGGTTTCGGCATCGACCGCATCCAGCACCACCGGCCGCCGGTCGTGGATGTCGAGCATGCCGCCCGTGGCGTCGTCGGTCACGAGCACGAAGCCGGCTTCGGCGCGGTTCTCGGTAAAGCCGCCAAAATTGGCCAGGGCCAGCATGAACAGCGGCGCACCGTTGCGGCGGTGGATGTGCCAGGGTTGCTTATGCCCTTTTTCGCCGGTCCATTCATACCAGCCTTCGGCCGGCACCAGTGCGCGCCCCGACTTGAGCAGCCCGCGCCAATAGCGGTTGGTGAGCTTGTCCATGCGCGCGTTGATCGTCACCGGCACCTTGCCCTTGGCCCAGCGCGCCTGGTAGCTCCAGTACACGTCGTCCACCCGCCGCTCGCCATCCTGGATGTGCAGCAGGGGCCGATAGGTGCCGGGCGGCACGTTATGGGCCGGCGCGGCTTCGCTGTCATACACCGCGTCGAGCCAGCCGATCGCGCTGGCGTAGTTGCGAGCCGTCTGGCTCTGGTCAAATCGTCCACACATGGCTCGATACTAGCGCAAGGCTGTCCTAGGCAGCGCGCGAGCCGTGTGGCGTTTGGCCGCATCGTCCGGCAATGGTATGCTCCGGGCTAATATGATTGACAAGGAGCAGGTATGGCAGCAGGCTGGTGGACCGTATTGAAGACCGTCCCATGGAGCGATGTGATCAGCGCCGCGCCCCAGGTGGCGACCGGCGCGCGCCGCCTGTGGGACACGGTCAATCGCAAACCGGGGGCGGTGGACCCGGCGACCGGCTTGAGCCCCGAGATGGCCGCGCAAGAAGACGATATCATCGGCCTCCTGCTTGCGCGTTCCGAACAGAACGACGCGGAGCTGAACGACTTGCGCAACCAGATGCGCGCGGCCTCCGAACTGATCGCCAACCTGGCCGACCAGAACGCCCAACTGATCGCCAAGGTGGACGTGCAGCGCCAGAAGATCACCTGGCTCAGCGTGACCGCCGGCCTGTCGGCGCTGCTGGCGGTGGTGGCCCTGATCCTGGTGGCAGTGCGGACATAAATGAAACTGGTACTGATCTGCGCGACCCTGTTCATCTTCATTTCGATGCTGCTGAACGGGGCGCGCCGGCGCGGCAAGCTTAACGACAGCGCCAACCGCGCCGTGTCGGGCCTGGCCAATTCGATGCGCATCTTCGTGTTCGGCCTGTTGTTCTTCGTGGCGATCGTCTGCGTGGCGATGGCCTGGCATATGCTGCAAAGCCCGCCTTGACCCCGGTCGGCGCGGCTGCCGGCAATTCCGGTTCTTTCGGTGGTCCGGGAATTTCCGGTATGATTTGAATTGTTTCCCAAATTCAACATTTACCGATCCGTGATCCAGTCCAAGCCAGAATCCATCAGCAGCCTGCCGGTGCGGGTACTCAATCTCGTCGATAGCGGAGTGATCGTGCTCGACCACGAAGGACGCATCGTCCTCTGGAACGGCTGGCTGGTGCCGCGTTCCGGCCGCGGCGCGGCGCGCATGCAGGGCCATGCGCTGATCGAAGTCTTCCCCGACCTGCGCGGTTCGCGTGTCGAGGCGGCCATCTTCGCCGCGCTGCTCGAAGGCGTCGCCACCGAGCACGTGCCGCCCTCGAACAACCGCGCCCCATTCGCGCTGCGCGAGCCGGGTAGTTTCGACGGCGCCCTGATCGACCAGGCGGTCTCGGTCACGCCCTTCGACGAGGACGGCCAGCGCTTCTGCCTGGTCGAGATCCGCGACGTGAGCGGTGTCGCGGTGCGCGAGCGGCGCCTGCTGGAACACGCCGAATCGCTGCGCGCGCGTTCCTACATCGACGGCCTGACCGGCATCGCCAACCGCCGCCACTTCGACGTGGCGCTGGAGCGCGAGCTGCGCCGCGCGCAGCGCGCGGATGGCGCGCTGGCGCTGCTGCTGGTCGACATCGATTCGTTCAAGGCCTATAACGACCACTTTGGCCACCAGCAGGGCGACAGCTGCCTGACCATGGTGGCCCAGGAGCTGGCCGGCATGCTCAAGCGGCCGGCCGACCTGGCGGCGCGCTACGGCGGTGAAGAGTTCGCGGCCGTGCTGCCCGACACCACGTTGGAACAGGCGCGCGTGCTGGCCGACCGTATCCGCGCCCACGTCGCTGGCCTCGGCCTGCAGCAGGCGCCGGCCGCCTACCATCCGCAGGTCACGCTCAGCATCGGCGTCGCCGCCTTCGACCGCGCGCGCCTGAACGCGCCGGAAGCGCTGATCGAGGCGGCCGACAAGGCCTTGTACGCGGCCAAGCGCGGTGGCCGCAATCGCGTGGTGGCCGACGGTGACGCGGTGGACGCCGCCGCCTGAAGCCTCACACGGGCGGCAGCCGGTCCAGCAGCTTGTCGAGCGTGACCGGATACTCGCGCACCCGCACCCCGGTGGCGTTGTAGATCGCGTTGGCCACCGCCGCCGCGACCCCGCATAGGCCCAGCTCACCGACGCCCTTGGCCTTCATCGGCGACGAGTATTCGTCTTCTTCGTCGAGGAAGATCACTTCCTGGTGCGGGATGTCGGCATGCACAGGCACCTCGTAGGTGGCCATGTCATGGTTGGCGAAGAAGCCCAGGCGCTGGTCGACCACCAGGTGTTCCATCAGCGCGCCGCCGACGCCCATCGTCATCGACCCGATCACTTGGCTGCGCGCGGCCTTCGGGTTGAGGATGCGGCCGGCCGCGCACACGGCGAGCATGCGCCGTACCCGGGTTTCGCCGGTGACGGCATCGACCGCCACTTCGACGAAGTGGGCGCCGAAGGTCGATAGCTGGTTCTTTTTGGCCAGGTCACCGAACTCGATCACGTCCTCGGCCACCAGTTCGCCGTCTCGCGCCGCCTGCGCCAGCGGCAGGCTGCGGCCCGCGGCGCGCACGGCCCCGTCGACGAATTCGGCCTCGCCGGCCAGGCCCAGCTTGCCGACCACCTGCTCGCGCAGCTTGACGCAGGCCGCGTACACGCCGGCGGTGGCGCTGTTGGCGCCGAACTGGCCGCCCGAGCCGGCCGAGACGGGAAAGTCGGAGTCGCCCAGCTTCACCTCTACCCGCGCCAACGGCACGCCGAGCATCTCGGCCGCGGTCTGGGCGATGATGGTGTAGCTGCCGGTGCCGATATCGGTCATGTCGGTCTCGACGACCACCGTGCCGTCGCCGCGCAGCCTGACGCGCGCGGCCGAGGTGATCACGGGGCTGTTGCGAAACGCCGCCGCCACGCCGTGCCCGATCAGCCAGCGGCCTTCGCGCACCTGCGCCGGCTTCGGGTTGCGCTTGCTCCAGCCATGGCGTTCGGCGCCGGTGCGCAGGCACTCGATGAAGCGCCGTTCCGAGAAAGGCCGGATCGGCTTTTCGGGGTCGACCTTGGTGTCGTTCAGGATGCGGAACTGGACCGGGTCCATGCCCAGCTTTTCGGCCAGCTCGTCCAGCGCGATCTCGAGCGCCATCAGGCCCGGCGCCTCGCCCGGCGCGCGCATCGAATTGCTCTCGGGGAGATCGAGCACGGCCACGCGGGTGGTGGTCATGCGGTGCTGGCCGGCGTACAGCAGGCGGGTCTGCTGGGTCGCGACCTCGGGCCGCCCGCCCGGCAGGTTGCCGTTCCAGGTTTCGTGGCCGATCGCGGCGATGCGGCCGTCGCGGCCCGCCCCGATGCGCAGGCGCTGGATGGTCTTGGGGCGGTGGGTGGTGTTGTTGTAGACCAGGTGGCGCTGCAGGGCCACCTTGACCGGACGCCCCGCGGCGCGCGCGCCGAGCGCCGCCAGCAGCGCATCGGCGCGCAGGAACAGCTTGCCGCCGAAGCCGCCGCCGATATACGGCGAGACGACGCGCACATCCTGCTTGCGCATGTGCAGGGTCCTGGCCAGGTCGCTGCGCCACCAGTCGATCATCTGGCTCGAGGTCCAGATCGTCAGCTTGCCGCCATCCCAGCGCGCGGTGGTGGCATGCGGCTCCATCATGGCATGCGACTGGTCGGGCGTGGTGTAGACCGCATCGAGCTTGACCGGGGCCAGCTCGAAATGGCGCTCGAAGTCGCCGGCGCGGGTGTCGGGCGGATAGTCGCGCTCGGGCTTGGGCGCGATGCCGCTGTCTTTCACCGACGCGAGGTCGAAACTGCCTTTCTCTTCGCGGTAGCGCACTCGCACCAGGCTGGCGGCGGCGCGGGCCTGTTCGAAGGTCTCGGCCACGACCAGGGCCAGCGCCTGGTGGTAGTGTTCGATCTTCGGGCCGCCGAGCAGGCGCGCGGTGTTCTTCTCGCCCTTGCCGAGTTTGCCTGTGCTGGCGGCAGTGACCACCGCCAGCACGCCCGGCGCCCGCTGCGCCGCCTCAACGTCGATGGCGGCGACCGTGCCCTTGGCGATGGCGGAACCGACAACGATGCCGTGGGCCGCGCTCGGCACTTCGCGGTGGTGTTCATAGGCATAGGTGGCGCGCCCGGTGCACTTGAGCGGGCCGTCGATGCGGTCGTAGGGGCGGCCCACATGGCGCAGCCGGTCGATCGGGTTGGTGGTGGCGGGGGTGTTGAATTTCATGGGTGTGACCTCTCGAGGCGCCGCGAACGCGGCGCTCGCATCAAGAAAAGAAGCGGAGCGGCGCCGCGGCGCCGCCCCGCATGCGGCGTCAGGCGGACAGCGGCATCTTCTCGATCAGCTTGTCGAGCGTGATCGGGTATTCGCGCACCCGCGCGCCGGTGGCGTTGTAGATCGCGTTCGCGACCGCGGCGCCGACACCGCAGATACCGAGTTCACCGACGCCCTTGGCCTTCATGGGCGAGGACAGCTCGTCTTCTTCCTTGATGAACACGACTTCCTGGTGCGGGATGTCGGCATGCACCGGCACCTCGTAGGTGGCGAGATCGTGGTTGGCGAAGAAGCCGAGGCGCTTGTCGACCACCAGGTGTTCCATCAGCGCCGCGCCCACGCCCATCGTCATCGCGCCGATCACCTGGCTGCGCGCCTGCTTCGGATTGAGGATGCGGCCAGCCGCGCACACGGCCAGCATGCGCCGCACCCGGACTTCGCCGGTGATCGCGTCGACCGCGACTTCGACGAAGTGGGCGCCGAAGGTCGACAGCTGGTTCTTCTTGTCCAGGCCACCGGTAAATTCGATCGTGTCCTCGGCCACCAGCTCGCCGCCGGCCGCGGCTTGCGCCAGCGGCAGGTTGCGCCCGCCCGCGCGGACCGTGCCGTCCACGAATTCGGCCTCGCTTTCCTTGACGCCGAGCTTGGCGGCGACCTGTTCGCGCAGCTTGGCGCAGGCGGCGTATACGCCCGAGGTCGAGCTGTTCGCGCCCCACTGGCCGCCCGAGCCGGCCGAGGTCGGGAAGCTGGAGTCGCCCAGGCGCACCTCGACCCGATCCAGCGGCACGCCCAGCATCTCGGCCGCGGTCTGGCCGATGATGGTGTAGCTGCCGGTGCCGATGTCGGTCATGTCGGTTTCGACGATCACCTTGCCGTCGCCGGTGAGCCGCACCCGCGCGGCCGACTTCATCACCGGGCTGTTGCGGAAGGCCGAGGCCACGCCGTAGCCGATCAGCCAGCGGCCCTCCCGGGTCTGGCCCGGCTTGGGATTGCGCTTGTTCCAGCCGAACTTCTCGGCGCCCATGCGCATGCACTCCACGAAGCGGCGCTCGGAGAATTTGCGGATCGGCTTTTCGGGATCGACCTTGGTATCGTTCAGGATGCGGAACTGGACCGGGTCGATGTTGAGTTTCTCGGCCATCTCGTCGATCGCCACCTCGAGCGCCATCATGCCCGGCGCCTCGCCCGGCGCGCGCATCGCATTCCCTTCCGGCAGGTCGAGCAGGGCGACGCGGGTCGCGGTCATGCGGTCGGCGCCGGCGTACAGCAGGCGGGTCTGCTGGGTGGCGACTTCCGAACTGCCCTTGGGCAGGTTGCCGTTCCAGGATTCGTGGCCGATGGCCGTGATGCGGCCGTCGCGGCCGGCGCCGATACGGATGCGCTGGATGGTGGCCGGACGGTGGGTGGTGTTATTGAAGATCAGATGGCGGTGCAGCGCCACCTTGACCGGGCGCTTGGCCGCGCGCGCGCCGAGGGATGCCAGGAGGGCGTCGGCGCGCAGGAACAGCTTGGAACCGAAACCGCCGCCGACGTAGGGCGAGATCACGCGCACCTTGTCCTTCGGGATGTTCAGCGTCTTCGACAGGTCCTTGACGCACCAGGCTATCATCTGGTTCGAGGTCCATACCGTCAGCTTGTCGCCTTCCCAGACCGCGGTGGTGGCGTGCGGCTCCATCATCGCGTGCGACTGGTCCGGCGTGGTATAGGTGGCGTCGAGTTTCACCGGGGCGGTATCGAAGCCGCGCTGGAAGTTGCCGGCCTTGGAGTCGGGCGGATCGGATTCCCAGTCGGGTTTCACGGCCTTGTCCTTTTCGGCGGCCAGGTCGAACTTGCCTTTCTCTTCGACGTATTTCACGCGCACCAGGTGGGACGCGGCGCGCGCCTGTTCGAAGGTCTCGGCGACCACCAGGGCCACGGCCTGGTGGTAGTGCTCGACCTTGGGGCCGGCCAGCAGATGGGCGACGTTCATGTCGCCTTTACCCAGCTTGCCGGCGTTGGCGGCCGTGACCACGGCCAGCACGCCGGGCGCGCGGCGCGCAGCCTCGATCTCGACCGAGGCGATGCGCCCCTTGGCGATGCTGGAACCGACCACGAAGCCGTGGGCGGCGTTCGGCACTTCCTTGTGGTGCTCGTAGGCGTAGGGAGCCGTGCCGGTGCACTTGAGCGGGCCATCGATGCGGTCGAGCGGCTGGCCGACATAGCGCTGGCGGTCGATGGGATTGGTGGTGGCTGCAGTGGTGAATTTCATGGGATCAGCCTTTCTTCGCTGCGTTCATCGCTTCCGCGAGGGTGCGGTGCACCAGGGCCACCTTGAACGCGTTGTCCTCGGTGGTGCGGGCGCCGGCCATCAGGCGATCCGACACCGCCTTGGCGCCTTGCGCCATCTGCCGTTCGGCTTCTTCGACCCGCCAGGGTTTGTGGGCCACGCCGCCGACCGCCACGCGGCCGCTGCCGTCGGGCAGGATCACGGTGGCCACCGAGACCAAGGCGAATGCGTAAGAAGCGCGGTCGCGCACCTTGCGGTAGGCGTGCACGCCGCCCAGCGGCTTCGGCAACTTGACGGACGTGATCAACTCACCCGGTTCGAGCACGGTCTCGATGTGCGGGGTGTTGCCAGGCAGGCGGTGGAAGTCGGCGATCGGGATGCTGCGCATGCTGCCGTCGGCCTTCACGGTCTCCACCTCGGCGTCGAGCAGGCGCATGGCGATCGCCATATCGCTTGGATGCACGGCGATGCAGGCTTCGCTGGCGCCGACCACGGCATGGTGGCGGGTGAAACCGCCAATGGCGGCGCAGCCGCTGCCCGGCTGGCGCTTGTTGCACTTCTGCGCCGTGTCGTAGAAATAGGGGCAGCGGGTGCGTTGCAGCAGGTTTCCGGAGGTGGTGGCCTTGTTGCGCAACTGGGTCGAGGCGCCGGCCAGCAGGGCGCGCGACAGCACGGCGTAATCCTTGCGCACGCGCGCGTCGGCCGCCAGGTCGGTGTTGCGCACCAGCGCGCCCACGCGCAGGCCGCCGTCCGCTGTTGGCTCGATCTTGTCGAAGCCCAGGCCGTTGACGTCGACCAGGGCGGTCGGGGTCTCGATCTCGAGTTTCATGAGGTCGAGCAGATTGGTGCCGCCGGCGATGAAGCGGGCGTTCGGGGTGCGGGCGACGAGTTCGGCGGCTTGACGCGCCGAGGTGGCGCGCTGATAGGTAAATGCCTTCATGCCTTGACCCCTCCCACTTCGGTGATCGCATCGATGATGTTCGAGTAGGCGCCACAGCGGCAGATATTGCCGCTCATGCGTTCGCGGATCTCTTCCACGGAGAGCAGGGGCTTCACATTCAGGTCGGCGGTCACGTGACTTGGAATGCCCTGGCGGATTTCCTCGATCACGGACACGCTGGCACAGATCTGACCGGGGGTACAGTAGCCGCACTGGTAGCCGTCGTGTTTGATGAACGCCGCCTGCATCGGATGGAGCTTCTCTGGCGTGCCGAGGCCCTCGATGGTGGTGATGTTGGCGCCTTCGTGCATGACAGCCAGCGACAGGCAGGAATTGATGCGGCGGCCGTCCATGATGACGGTGCAGGCGCCGCACTGGCCCTGGTCGCAACCCTTCTTGGAACCGGTCAGGTGCAGGTGCTCGCGCAGCGCGTCGAGCAGGCTGGTGCGGGTGTCCAGCTGCAGGGTGACCGGCTTGCCGTTGACGGTGAAAGAGACGCCGGTGGTGACCGGCGGGGGAGTGGTGGTCGCGTCGGCCGTGGGTGCGGCCTGCTGGGCATGCGCGCCCGGTACGGCCGCGGTCGATACCGACAGGGCGCCGGCGATCAACAGGTCGCGCCGGGTGAGCTTGACGTCGCTGAATTGGTCCATGCTTGTGGCTTCCTTCTCTAGAGTGCGTTGCCCACGCCAGTTCTCGGCGTCAATACTGCGGCGCCGGCAGGTGTGGAAGGGCTTGCGGGGTTGTCGAATTGATTCTAAGTCAGCTATCGGGAAGGCCGCGTTCCCTTGAAACTTGAAGTTTTCCGTTGGCTGTCAATATCAGCCGGCGGAAAGGGTTCTTGGCAGAGGCGGCGGCACGAACGGCACGCGCGCCGGCCGTAGGCACTGGCCAACGCGATAGTGCGGAAGGGGGAGGCAAGCCTATTGCTGAAGGACGTAGTCACCCGGTGCGGGCGCCGTGTCCGGCATCGGGGCTGGCGGCGCTACATGCTTGCCGGCATGGCGTGACAGCCATTGATCCCAGGCGGGCCACCAACTGCCTTCGAGCTGGGGCACGCGCGCGAGCCAGCGGTCGGGATCGATGTACGGGTCGTCGTGGCGGTGCACGGCGACCTGGTAGCTGCGGTTGGGACTGCCCGGCGGGGCGACCACGCCGGCATTGTGGCCGCCGCTGGTGAGAATGAAGGTGATCTCGGTGTCGGTGAGAGGAATGATCTTGTACACCGAGCGCCAAGGCGCGACGTGGTCGGTGAGCGTGCCCACCGCGCAGATGGGCACGTCGATATCGCTCAGCGAGACGGGATGCCCGCCGGCCAGGTAGCGCGAGCTGGCCAGGCTGTTACGCAGGAACAGGCGGTGCAGGTATTCGGTGTGCATGCGATAGGGCATGCGGGTGGCGTCGGCATTCCAGGACATGAGGTCGCTCTCCTGCTCGGGCAGGTCGAGCAGGTAGTGGCGCAGGCGCCGCGACCAGATGAGGTCGTTAGAACGCAGCAGCTGGAAGGCGCCGGCCATCTGGCGCGTGTCGAGATAGCCCTGCTGCCACATGGCGGCTTCGAGGAAGCTGACCTGGCTGTCGTCGATGAACAGCGACAGCTCGCCGGGCTCGGTAAAGTCGACCTGGGCCGCCAGCAGCGAGATGCTGGCCAGGCGCCGGTCGTGGTCGCGCGCCATGGCGGCGGCGGCGATCGCGAGCAGGGTGCCGCCCAGGCAATAGCCAGCGGCATTGATCTTGCTGGCGTCGGTCTGGGCCACGATGGCGTCGAGCGCGGCAGTGATGCCCAGCTGGCGGTAGTCGTCCATGGTGAGGTCGCGGTCTTCGGCTTGCGGATTCTTCCACGACACCATGTACACGGTATGGCCGCGCTCGACCAGGTAGCGCACCAGGGAATTGTGCGGCGACAGGTCGAGGATGTAGAACTTCATGATCCAGGCCGGCACGATCAGCAGCGGCACTGCGTGCACGGCGGGGCCGACCGGGTCGTAGCGCAGCAATTCGATGAGCCGGTTCTGCATCACCACCTTGCCCGGCGTGACGGCTACCTCGCGTCCTGGCCGGTAGTTGACCTCGCGCGGCTTGCCCGCGAGCTGGGCTTGTACGTCGCGCCAGGCGCGCGCGGCGCCATTGGCCAGGTTCAGCCCGCCGCTGGCCAGCACGGCGCGCTGTACGACGGGGTTGGTGGTGACGAAGTTGGACGGCGCCACGCAGTCGAGCATCTGGCGCGCGAGGAAAGTGACGACGTCGGCATGGTGCGGCGCGACGCCGCGCACGGTGGAGGTGGCGCGGTGCCACCATTGCTGGCTCAGCAGGAAGCCCTGGCTGAGCTGGCGCCAGGGCGAGGTATTCCAGGCCGGATCCACGAAACGCTTGTCCTGGGCCAGCGGCCGCACCAGGTCGGCGCCATCGGCGGCCGGCGTGACCAGGTATTGCAGCCAGCGCTGCCAGCCGAGGACGGCATCGCTCGCCAGTTCGTGCTGCTTGTCGGGCGACATCATGAGGTGGCTGGCCCAGTCGAACCACGCCATGCCGAGCGCGGCCGGCGACAGGTTGCCGGTCATGCGCCCGAGCCAGGCCCACAGCACGAGGTCGGCATGGACATGCCCGCTGCCGGCGACGCGCGCATGGCGGTGGGTGCCGCCGAGCCAGGCGCTGCCTTCGAGCCGGCGCGAGCTGCCGGCGGCATCGGGGCGAGTGTCGGGCGCCATGAAGAGGGCTCGCGGGATGCTGCTGCGCTCAGTGCGCGATCAGGAGCGGCGTCGTGCTGCCCGCCAGCAGCGCGCGGGTGACGCCGCCGAGGACGAACTCGCGGTAGCGGCTATGGCCGAAGGCGCCCGTGACCATCAAGCCGGCATCGTGCTCGCGCGCGACCTTGAGGAGCGCCTCGCCGGTGCTGCTGCGCGTGGTCTCGATGACGACGTCGACCTTGACCCCATGGCGCGCCAGGTGCAGCGCCATGTCGGCGCCGGGTTCTTCTCCATGCATCTCGGCCATGGCGCCGGGATTGATGAGCGTGAGCTTGACTGCATCCGCCTGCCGCAGCAGGGGCAGGGCGGCGGAGATCGCGCGGATCGCCTGCATGCTGCCATCCCAGCCGACGACGGCGGTGCCGGGCAGGAGCCGTCCTTTCCAGCCGGGTGGCACCACCAGGACGGGACGCGCGCCATGCAGCGCGATGTATTCGGGCAAGCCGCGCGCCTGGGCCGGAATGCCCGGCACGACGATCGGTTCGGCGTCGCGGCTGACGATCACGAGGTCGGCGTAGCGCGATTCGAGCAGCAGGGCGTAGCGGGCGTCGTCTTCGAGCATGCGCGTCTCGAAACTGTTGACGCCGTGGCGCCCGACGGCGGTGCTGAATTCTTCCAGCCGCGCCTCGACCGCCTCGCGCACCCCGTTGAAATCGGATTCGGGCATCATCGGCGCCCCCATCGAGCCGACCAGCAGGGAATAATCGAACCAGGAAATGCCGGTGGCCGCGCTGCCGACGAGGTGGGCGTCGAAGGCATTGGCCAGCAGTGCGCCGGCACGCAAGCGCGCCTCTTGCTCGGGGCTGCCGTCGACGTGAACCACGATGGTCTTGTACATGCTCGTTCCTTTCTTCTCGGTAAAAGCGGACTCGGGCGGATAGGCATGCCGGTATCCCGCCAAGGCGATGGACCCTGAACGTCATCTGGCCTATACACTTGGATTACTCGAAGTCCACTTTATTCCCGGATCGGACGCATGTCAGGACCGCGATTGATGTGAATCAAAAAAGCTAAGAAAGAAGGGAAGATGAATGCCGAGGGGCATTGTCAGGAGTGCGTACGACTGCTCTGACGCAAGGACGCGGTAGCGATTACCTCTTTTAGGCCTTGTGACGATGCGCGGTGGCCGCATACTTATGTCATTGCCGGCGAAGTGGTCGGTTCTCTTGTGTCTCCATCTCGGCCCTGCCGAGGACTTGGCCGTTGCCTGCTTCGTGCGGCAGCGGCCTTTTTTTAGGTGGAGGCGCCTGGGATGCGCGCCGCGACCAGGTCTGGTGCGGCGGACGGTTGCGATTCAGTGGTGGCGGGCTTCGCGGCGTGCGCGGTCAGGTCGCCGGGAACGAGCATTTCCCAGTTCGTGCTGACCAGGTCGAGGACCATTTCTTCTTGCCGGCCGCAGCAGGTGCAGGTGCGCTGGTCTCGGGCCGTGTTGTACTGCCAGGAATGGGTCGTCGTGAGCGCGCCCGCGATGGCAGAAAAGAACGATTTTGATGCCGAGAAAAATCCCATGATGCCCGCCAGAAGTTAACCTAGTCAGCGTATTACGGAACTTGTGAGTGCGCAAGATACTGAACAGGTAAAGCCTTGACTCTCTTGCTTCCGGCTGCTCGAGTGTTGTGAAATGGATGCATTCAATGTCGGACCATGGGCGTCGTGGTTCGTTGGTACTCAAGCGACCTCGAATGTCGTGCTCATGACGCCGACCAGTGCCACCATCTCGGCCGACTCGTGACCGCCGTCGCCTCCGCCAATGCGAAAGAACGACACCACGCCTGTACGCGAGCCTATTCCGTTGCGCGCAGCTTGCTCGCCCCTGTAGACCTCGGGCGCGCCCCACTGGTGCCGCAATATGTTCGACAACTTGGCTTGGCCCGGCTCGACGTACTTGCCCTTGAGGGCGCCAGCATTCGCCTTCATCCGCGCGCCGGGCAAGCTCACCCCGGCCATGAGCAGGCCATAGCTTATGCGAATCGCGCAGGTGTCGTTGTAGGCCCTATCGTCGATAAGGTCATTCCAGCCAATGTCGGCATACAGATCTTCACGTTTGGTGCGGTTAGGATAGTGCATCATCACGCTGAGCAGTGCCGGTCTCACGACGTCCTCCCTTTGGTTGGGCATGGGTAGATCTTGGCCAGGGCAGCCACGATGAGTGGTGCGGCACCTTTCTTCAACTGGTCCGCCGGCAGCAACTCCATTTGCTCAGCGGCCAGGTAGCTGAGCTCATGCCCAACGTGCTGCCCAGCCGGGCACCAGAGCAGGCCGACCGTGCCATCCATGACGCCATCCATGTAGCCCATCGCACGCTCACGGCGCATCGAAGCGGCGCCGTTGTCAGGGGCGGCCAGCATGTCCCGAACGAATTTCTCGCCGGTCAAGGTTGGGATGTAGGGCACCGCAAGCACCTCGACCGGCAGCAGGGCCGCCAGTAGGACCGTCGCGCATGTCGCCATCCGCATTTTTCGAGCCATCGTGTCCTCCCAGGTTGTAGAAGCCATCGTGGCCGATGTGCTGAATGGGAGAATTGGTTGGCGTCAACTGTCACGCGAGTGTGCGGCACCGATTGATCGAGGCCGTCTTAGCCCGGCGCCAGCAGGCTGTCGTTATTGACCTGTGGCTCAATGATCGGCGGGGCTCCGCTGATCGGTCAGTACGCGTTTTATCGCGGCGGGCAGAAGCGGTGTCCGGAAGCTGCGTCACATAGGAAGCGGTGTCAGGAAGCGGTGTCAGGTCCGACATCTGGACACGGTCTCATCAATTATCGGCTGCCGCGCGTTTGTCGCACGATTCTCGAGAGCATTGATTGAGTGTGCAAGGCTGAGGTCGAGTCCGAATGTCAGACCTGACCCTGTCGCGCACGGCGGGCAGAAGCGGTGTCCGGAAGCTGCGTCACATAGGAAGCGGTGTCAGGAAGCGGTGTCAGGTCCGACGTATGGACATGGTCTCATCAATTATCGGCTGCCGCGCGTTTGTCGCACGATTCTCGAGAGCATTGATTGAGTGTGCAAGGCTGAGGTC
>NZ_JBDGJG010000007.1:0-168975 GCF_057657035.1 Massilia sp. Soil_C_3 | reverse complement strand
TCGAGTCCGAATGTCAGACCTGACCCTGTCGCGCAGACCCTGTCGCGCACGCATTGGCGACCTGTTCGGGTGATCGCAGAAGTCTTCAGCAGTCCAGTCGGTACATTGTACGAACCCTTTGTACGCCGTGAGATACGGCCATCATTTCTGCAAGGCCCCTGGTGGTAAAGCTTTGTGCGCGGACCTCGTGTAAGGCAGCGGCCTGTTTTGGTGCATCGGGGATGCCGCGGATCCGCTCGATCGAGTATGCGGGCCAGAATCCGCCGTCGGGGGCTTCCACGACGCGGCCATGGATGCGGTAATCGCCTTCATCCCAAGGGTTGACCGACCTTGTTGATTCAAAGCTGTCCATAAACCCCTCGTTCTATATCGACAACTTATTTTACGAGTGGCACGGCACGATGTCAGTAGGAAGCATATCGATGGCGGGTCAAAATCATACCAGCCATGCGAAATGCATACGTTGTTTGGTAACTTGAACGACTAAAGTTTGCCAATCGATGTGCGAAGCCTCGCCGGCGCCGGCGTATACCGGTGCTACGATGCGCGGCACCTTGGAAGCCAGAGCCTGAAATAGTCGGAGGCTAGCGGTGATAACGGGTTGGAAAGAGCATTATCTCAATTATTGATGAAATGCATTGTTTGTTGTTTTTAAGAACTTCCTAAGCGAACCCCGCTGTACTTGGTTGCAGACTGCAATTAATATTCACAAGGAAATCTCTCCAATTGTCACGTTCGTGCTCAACTCGCTGGGATTGGTGTGTCTCAAAGGTGGAAAAATGCAGAAGTTACGAGGAAAGCGCGTCGCGCAAATGATGAACGAACTGGAAGCTGAGGAAGTCGTTATCTCCGAAGCGGATCAGGCGATGCTATGCGCGTACGTGAAAGGAACGGTGAGTGGTGCGGATCTGCTCGCGCACGCCGTTCAATTTTGTGATCTTTCGTCTTACCAGACCTGGCTATGCAGTAACTTTGGGGGAGCCCACTTTGCCATGTCGTCAGAGGTGTCAATCGAACAACTCATGGCTGAGATAGCAAGCAGTCTCAGGCACCGAAGCGTCGAAACGCCGACAAGATCGGTGCAGGCGCCTTGGACCCACCGGACGGCCGCCGAACTTCTAAAGCCGTTCCGCCTGGGCGCGCGCGCGCCGTCGATCGTCGGTCTCGTCGACCCATCCTCTGTGACAGCCCAAGCCCTCCAGGCCGAACTCGATCACACGCCATAGCGCGACGAGCGAGACCGGACCTTTGATCACAGCGGTGATGCCAGCAAATTGGCAGGCTTTTGCGGCTGCGTACGTTGCATCGCTTGCTGTAATCAGGATGATAACGGCGGTATGGCAGCGGCTCTTCAGCTCACCAGCAAATGATCGCCGCTCCACCGGGCGCGTCGGGCTGCAGATCAACACTACATCGAACTGTGTTGTCCCCACCGCGCTCAACGCGGCGTCATGCTTTTCAGTGGCGACAGTCATGTAGCCGAGCGACGTCATATGAGTCTTCAGATCGCCACACAGTTTACGGCTGTCACCTACCACCAATGCTGCTCTCATGTCGGCGCCATGTTCTGATTACTTGACTCGAGTTTACTTCTTATTCACTCATTAACAATACCAGTGCGCGCCGGTCAGGCAGGCGGGACTTCTCCTACAGGTCATCAATGACTGACCTTTTCGAAGCGGTGTCACGAAGCGGTGTCAGGTCTAACTTTCGCAAGCGCTTGCTTGCAGACCTTTTGCATGCACGAGTTGCCGACCGATTCCAGGCGCGAGTCGCGTGGTGGCCACGACATGCAGCACAGTCCTAATGCATGACAAAACGTAAACAGGATAGGACGCGAGATGAGGAGGGGATGGGAGAAATGACACGCCCCACAAGGCGCATAGAAAACACTCCATGCGGAACTACTGGGTTTTTGCGGAACTAACGTTGATCATCGCTTGCGGATGAAAACCGCATCAACACTGGTGCCCGGAGCCGGAATCGAACCGGCACGCCATTGCTGGCAGCAGATTTTAAGTCTGCGGTGTCTACCAGTTTCACCATCCGGGCAACGCCCGAGATTCTAGCACAGGCGTGCTCAATTCGGAGCGGTTTGGCAACTTTATCCTCCTGATAAGCCCCTTGCCGCGGCATGATCGCCCGCGCATCCTTCTCAACCGGTCTCTTGCATCTTTGGAACCCCCGCCCGGATGGTGTAGCATGCCAACCGGCGCCACCCAAGCTGGCGCTACCTATGGCAAGACCACGCAAGGACAAGAATTGGACATCAAAATCAACGACGAGCTGCGGTCCTTCGTCGACCCGCTCACCGACATCGAATACGCCGCGCTCGAGCGCAGCCTGCAGACCGAGGGCTGCCGCGACGCGCTGGTGCTCTGGCGCGACACGCTGATCGACGGCCATAACCGCTACGAGATCTGCACGAAGCACAATATCCCCTTCCGCACCGTCCACAACAACAACTTCGCCTCGCTCGAAGACGTAATGCTGTGGATGATCGACAATCACCTGGCGCGCCGCAGCGTGTCGGACTTCCAGCGCGGCGTGCTCGCCCTGCGCAAGAAGGAACTCGTCGCGGCGCGGATGGCCGAGCAGGCGCCACAGGAGGAGGGCGATAAGAACGCCCCGGCCGAGGAGACCTCGCCGCCATGGAATACGCGCGAGGACGTCGCGCGCGCGGCCCGCGTCTCGAGCAATACCATCAGCCAGATCGAACGCATCCAGAAGGCCGCCACCCCGCAGTTGCGCGAGGCGGTCCGCACCGGCGCCATCTCGATCAATGCCGCCGCCAATGTGGCGCAGTTGCCGGAAGAGCAGCAGATCGCCGCCGTCGCAGGTGGCCGCAAGGAGTTGCAGCAGGCCGCGCGCCAGGTGCGCGAACAGAAGATGGCTACCCGTCCGAAAAAGGAAAAGGTCGAGCTCGATCCCGAAGACGAGCTCGCGGCCCTGCGCAAGGAAGTGGCAAGCCTGAAAGATCGCATGGCAACGCTGCTGACCGATAACCAGCGGCTCAAGCAGCGCCTGGCCAATGCCGGCCTGGACGACGAATAACACGACCTGAAGGAAGCCCAAAGATGCGCATGCCCCGTTCGTTCACGCCGGCCCTGCTCGGCGCTTTGCTGGCCGGATTGGCCGCTCCAGGTTGCGCCCTTGCGCAGACCAAGGCGCCGGCCAGTGCCGCGCCCGCAACGCAGGCCTTCAGCGCCGCCGACGTCGCGCGCTGGAAAGCGACCGCGCACAGGGTGACGATCATGCGCGACAAATGGGGCATTCCACACATCTACGGCAGCACCGACGCCGACACCGTGTTCGGCATGCTGTACGCCCAGGCCGAGGACGACTTCAACCGCATCGAGCTCAACTACATCAATGCGATGGGGCGCCTGGCCGAGGTCGAGGGAGAGAAGGAAATCTGGCGCGACCTGCGCATGAAGATGTACATCCAGCCGGCCGAGATGCAGGCCAAGTACGCCGCCAGCCCGGCCTGGCTGAAGAATTTGATGAATTCCTTTGCCGATGGCCTCAACTACTACCTGCACACCCACCCCGAGGTCAAGCCGAAGCTCATCACGCGCTTCGAACCGTGGATGGCCCTGACGTTCAGCGAGGGCAGCATTGGCGGCGACATCGAGTCGATTGACCTCAAGGAACTCGAACGCTTCTATGGCAAGCGTCCGGTGCTGGCCCAGGCCGGCGTCGACAAGGGCTTCGATCCCGAGCCGCGCGGCTCGAACGGCTTCGCCATTGCCCCCAGGCGCTCGGCCAACGGCCATGCGCTCCTGATGATCAACCCGCACACCTCGTTCTATTTCCGTCCCGAAGTGCATATGGTCAGCGAGGAGGGCTTGAATGCCTACGGCGCCGTGACCTGGGGCCAGTTCTTCATTTACCAGGGCTTCAACGACAAGGTGGGCTGGATGCACACCTCGGGCGGTGGCGACGTGATCGACGAATACCTCGAGACCGTCGTCGAGCGCGACGGCGAGTTCTTCTATAAATACGGCAAGCACGAAGGCCGGATGCGCACCGCGCAGATCAACCTGCCCTATAAAACGCCGAACGGCGGCATGGCCAGCCGCACCGTCACCGCCTATTTCACTCACCACGGCCCGGTCGTGCGCCAAGAGGGTAATAAATGGGTGTCGGTCAAGATGATGGACGACCCGCTCAATGCGCTGACCCAGTCCTATACCCGTACCAAGGCGCGCGACTACAACGCTTTCTATAAGGCGATGGAGCTGCGGACCAATTCCTCGAACAACACGGTGTACGCCGACGCGCAGGGGAATATCGCCTACTTCCACGGCAATTTCATTCCGAAGCGCGACCCGCGCTTCGACTGGACCCGCCCGGTCGACGGCAGCAATCCGGCCACCGAGTGGCAGGGTCTGCACGAGATCAAGGAAACGATCACCCTGCTGAACCCAGCCAGCGGCTACATCTCCAACACTAACAACTGGCCGTGTAATGCTGCCGGCGCCGGCAGCAGCCCGAAATGCGCCAGCTACCCGGCCTATATGTGGTCGCTGCCCGAGAATGCCCGTGGCCGTAACGCCGATCGCGTGTTCAAGGACGCCAAGGGCCTCACGATCGATGGCCTGATCGCGGCGTCCTACGACACGCGCCTGGCGGCATTCGAGCCATTGGTGCCGGCCGTGGTGGCGGATTACGAAGCGCTGCACGAAAGCGATGCGCGCAAGGCGGCGCTGCTTGAACAAATCGCCGTGCTGCGCGACTGGAACCTGCGTTACGCGATCGATTCGGTGCCGACTTCGCTCGCGATCTATTGGGGGCAAGAGATGGTGGCGGAGCATGGCGCGCGTGCGCGTGCCGAGAACATTCCGGCGGTCGACTACATCGCTTCTCGCCTGAGCCCGGCCGACCGCCTCGATGCGCTGGTGCGCGCCTCCAACAGGCTGCAGGCCGACTTCGGCAGCTGGCGCACGCCATGGGGCGAGATCAACCGCTTCCAGCGGGTCAGCGGCGATGTCGACCAGCCGTACGACGACAGCAAACCCAGCATTCCGGTCGCTTTCGCCTCGGCCAACTGGGGTTCGCTGGCCTCGTTCGGCATGTCGGCCAAGCAGAGCACCAAACGCATCTATGGCGATCGCGGCAACAGCTTCGTCGCTGCGGTCGAGTTCGGCCCGCGCATCAAGGCCAAGAGCATCCTGGCCGGCGGCCAGAGCGGCGATCCGCGCTCGCCGCACTTCAATGACCAGGCGGCGATGTATGCGCGCGGCGAGTTCAAGGACGTGCTGTTTTACAAGGAAGACATCGAGCGCAACCTGGAGCGCAAATACCATCCGGGGCAGTAACGAATGCCGCCTGGTGACGTAACGCACGCAGCACAGCAAGTACATTTAGAAGGGACGGCGTGGAACTGAGCGAGAAGCAAAAAATGTTGGCTGGTATGCCGTATCACGCCAGCGATCCCGAGCTGCGCGCCGAGCAGAACGCGACGGCAGCATGGCTGGCGCGTTACAACGGTGCGCTGGGCGAGCCGGCCAGTTGGCAGTCGCTGCTAGGCGAGCGGATTGCGCGCGCGGGGCAGGGCACGACCGTGCGTCCGCCTTTCCACTGCGACTATGGCTGGCACATCACCCTCGGCGCGCGCGTCTTCATCAATTTCGACTGCGTCTTCCTCGACGTCGCGCCGATCGTCATCGGCGACGATTGCCGCATCGGCCCGGGCGTGCACATCTATACCGCCGACCATCCTCGCGATCCGGCCTTGCGCCGCGCCGGTTTCGAGTCGGGGCTGCCGGTCTCCATTGGCCGCAACGTCTGGATCGGCGGCGGCGCGATTATCCTGCCGGGCGTGACGATCGGCGACGATGCCATCGTCGGGGCCGGCAGCGTGGTCACCCATGACGTGGCGCCGGGCGCCCAGGTCGCGGGCAATCCGGCGCAGCCGATTTCGGGCTGATCCGCCACGCCTCCGTCGCACGTCGCGCCCGCGGAGGCGGGAGCCCAAGTCTTCAGCGCCGTTGCCAGCGCTGGCTGTAGCTGGTGAGCGTGCACACTTGGGCTCCCGCCTTCGCGGGAGCGCCGGTGATGGCGCGCAAGCGACGATGGTGTTGCGCAAGCGACGGTGATGGCGCGCTAGCGACCGTGATGCCGCAGCGAGCGGCCGATGGCTGGCGGCGCCTGTTTCCCGCTTGCTATAATCGCAGCTTCGTTTCACCGGACAGCAAGGCAGGACAGGGCAGTGGCCAAACTTTATTTCAGGTACTCGGCGATGAACGCCGGCAAATCGACTGCCCTGTTGCAGGTCGCCCATAATTACGAAGAGCAGGGCCAGCAGGTCAAGCTCTACACGGCGGCGATCGATAACCGCTATGGCGTCGGCCTGATTACCTCGCGCTTGGGCGCCCAGCGCAATGCCGAGGTGTTCGACACCGACACCAATTTCCTCGAGCAAGTGTCCGGCGTGGCTTGCCTGCTGGTGGATGAATCTCAATTCCTCACCAGCGCCCAGGTCAGCCAGCTGCACCAGCTGGCCCAGGTGCGCGGCGTGCCCGTTATCTGCTATGGACTGCGCAGCGATTTTCGCGGCGAACCGTTCCCCGGCTCGGCCTACCTGTTGGCGCTGGCCGACGATATCGAGGAAATCAAGAATATCTGCACCTGCGGCAAGAAGGCGACCATGAATATCCGCGTCGACGATCAGGGCCGCCGCATCCGCGAGGGCGAACAGGTCAGCATCGGCGGCAACGAAAGCTACCGCCAGGCCTGCGGGCGCTGCTTCTACTCGGCCTGAGCCGCTCATGTCGATCGCTTGCGGCGCCTGGCTCCCGGCCGCCGCCTGCGCCGCGGCCGGGCCCGCGCTCGACATCTTTCTGTACCTGATCCCCTCGGCCGCACTGGCCGTGCTGTTGTGGATCGCCTCCAGCGCCCATCCCGCCTTCTTCGTCTTCACCGCGGCCGGCACCCTGTGCCATGAGCTCGCCCATTTCTCGGTGGGCTTGCTGACCAATGCCGAACCGGTCGGGATGAGCGTCTTCCCGCGCCGCATCAAACGGCCCAAGGGCGGGCATAACTGGGAACTCGGTTCAGTTACCTTCGCCAACCTGCGCTGGTATAACGCGGCCCCGGCCGCGCTGGCGCCGCTGCTGGTGTTGCTGGTGCCGTTCGGCGTGGCGTGGTGGCGCACGCGTGGGGGGCTGGCCTTCGAGCCGCTCGACCTGGCCATCATGTTCTTCCTCGCGCCCCAGTTCCTGTCATTCTGGCCATCGCCGGTCGACTGGAAGCTGGCGGCCCGTTCCTGGCCCTGGGCGCCACTGCTGGCGCTGGTCCTGGCATGCTGGTATTTCAAGGATGCGGCCCTGGGTATTATCAAGGCGTAAATACTTGGAAATAAATCGCTTACGGCAGACTTAATTTCCGGCGATTCCGGCGTTTCAAGCGGGACAAGCCGCCTCTGGCACGCGGTTCTATCCTGTAGAATGGACCGCAAAGCGCGGTATGGTTGGCTTATCGATATTGGTCATGCCGCAATCCGCAGGAATTCCGTACGGAGAAACGCAGAATGAAGAAGCACGTGCTCATCGCCGCCATGGCATTTGCCATGTCCGCCCATGTGGTGACCGCACAGCCCGAGAAGTCGGCTGCCATCGCAACGCCCGCGGCGCCTGCCAAGCCCGCAGACTCCACCAAGAAAACCGCCAAGACCCCGGCCTCGCTCGAGATGAAGCCGATCGCCGCCCAGACCCAGGCCGCCCTGTGGGCCTCGCGCGTGCTGGGCCGCTACCACTACAGCCCGATACCGCTGGACGACGCCATGTCGGGCAAGATCTTCGACAATTACTTCGATGGGCTCGACGGCGAGAAACTGTACTTCGTGCAGGCCGACCTGGATCATTTCGCCGCGCTGCGCACCCAGATGGACGACGCCATCAACAACGAAGACCTGACCGCGCCGTTCGCCATCTACAACCTGTACCAGAAGCGCTTCGCCGAACGCATGGCCTATGCGCGCGGTGTGCTCAAGACCAAGCTGGAGTTCGACTCCGACGAGACCATGGAGCTCGACCGCGAAAAGGCAGCCTGGGCCAAGAGTGAGGACGAAATCCGCGACCTGTGGCGCAAGCGCGTCAAGAACGACTGGCTGCGCCTCAAGCTGGCGGGCAAGGACGACAAATCGATTCGCGAAACGCTCGATAAGCGCTATGACAACTACGTCAACCGCATCGGCAAGCTGAACAACGAGGACGTGTTCCAGATGTTCATGAACGCGTATGCGACCGCGATCGAGCCGCACACCAACTACCTCGGCCCGCGCTCGGCCGATAACTTCGACATCGCGATGCGCCTGTCGCTCGAAGGCATCGGCTGCGTGCTGCAGGCGCGCGACGACTACACCATCATCCGCGAAATCGTGCCGGGCAGCCCGGCCGACAAGTCGGGCAAGCTGAAGGTCGGCGACCGCATCGTCGGCGTGGCCCAGGGCGACAAGCCGTTCGTCGACGTGCTGGGCTGGCGCCTGGACGACGTGGTGGCGCTGGTGCGCGGCGAGAAGGGTTCAACCGTGCGCCTGGACGTCATCCCGGGCGCCGGCGGCGTCGACGCCAAGCACATGACCGTCACCATGGTGCGCAACAAGATCAGCATGGAAGAGCAGGCCGCCAAGAAGTCGATCATCAAGGTCAAGGAAAACGGCGTCGAGCGCCGCATCGGCGTCATTGCGCTGCCCACCTTCTACCAGGATTTCGAAGCGCGCCGCAAGGGCGACCGCGAGTTCCGCAGCGCGACCCGCGACGTCGAGCGCATCCTCACCGAACTCAAGAAAGAGAAGGTCGACAACGTCCTGATCGACTTGCGCAATAACGGCGGCGGCTCGCTGACCGAGGCGGTCGAACTGACCGGCCTGTTCATCGACAAGGGTCCGGTCGTCATGCAGCGCACGGCCGAAGGCCGGGTCGAAGTCGAGAGCGACACCAAGCCGGGCCTGGCCTGGGACGGTCCGATGGGCGTGCTGATCAACCGCGGTTCGGCCTCGGCGTCCGAGATCTTCGCGGCGGCGATCCAGGATTACGGCCGCGGTCTCGTGATCGGTGAGCCGAGCTTCGGCAAGGGCACGGTCCAGACCCTCATCGACCTCGACCGCTTCGCGCCGAACGAAAAGATGCGCTACGGCGAGCTGAAGATGACCATCGCCCAGTTCTTCCGTATCAATGGCGGCACCACCCAGTTGCGCGGCGTGACGCCGGACATCAAGTTGCCGGTGCTGACCGATATGGACACCTTTGGCGAATCGTCCTACGACAATGCGCTGCCATGGGTGGCGATCAAGCCGGCGCAATACATGCCGCTGGGTGACCTGAAGGAACTGGTCGCACCGCTGCAGAAGCGCCATGAAGATCGCATCGCCAATGACAAGGACTTCCAGTTCCTGCAGGAAGACATCAACGAGGTGCTGAAACTGCGCAAGGAAAACCTCATCTCGCTGAACGAGGCCGTGCGGCGCAAGGAGCGCGATGCCCAGGATGCGCGGTCGAAGCTGCGCGAAGCACGCCTGGCCGGCACCTCGGCCACGCCGGGCGAACCGACCAGCGGTCCGGGCAGCGTCGAGAAGCGCGCCGAGGCGCCGGATTCCACCAAGCCCGAAAAGTCGGTGGTCGCCCTGCGCGGCACCCCGCGCCAGGACGATGGCCTGCAGGGCGACGAGCGCGATCTCCAGGCGGAATTGGCGGCCGAAAAGGCGGCCAAGGATGCCAAGGACGTCATGCTGCAAGAGGCAGCGAACATTCTGGCGGACGAGGTCGAGATGCTCAAGACCGATACCCGGATGGCGTCGCGCGTCATGCCGTATATGACGGTGGTCGACAGCAAGTAAGGACGTCGCCACCGCGGCAGGACGCCGCCCCAAGGAAGGCCACACTGTGACAGGTGTGGCCTTTTTTATTTCCGTTCAACACAACTGGCTCTGACTGCGTTTCTTGCCGGAATAACTGGCAAAGTTATCAGGGCCGGGCCCACGGCCAGCCGCGCCTGCCTCGAAAGTACATGTACTTCAAGAAATCGGCAAAATAAAATGAATCTGCTGTCAATAGAGGTTGCGTGGCATGAAAGAACTCGGACTCAACAATAAAATCGCATGCACGATTTGCGGTTGATCAAAACTTAAGTTTTTTTGGTTTGTGATAACATAACTTCGTAATTGTAAAAATAATAATGTTTACTTACCTTAGGAGTTATTTTCATGTCAACACGTCACCTCGTTGTTGCTGCCCTGCTGGTCTGCGCCGGCGCAGCCCAGGCAGATGTCGTTTCCACGACAGGCTTCCAGAATGGTTGGACCGCCGGAAACGGCACTAGTGTGATCGGTTCGGGTGTGCTGGGTAGCGACGTCAGCCTGGTAGGCGGCGTCGCGCACGGCAGCACTGGCAACCTGATCGGCAAGGCTAGTGCCAGCCTGTCGTCCGCCGATGCACAGAAACTCTTCGTCCAGCAAGGCATCGACGCCGCCTATGTGCTGAGCGCCGGTAACGGCCTGCTGGCAGCCCGTTACGGTAACTCGGTATCGGTCATCAACGATGGCGACGGCGTGAAGATCGTGCCTGGCCAGAATGCGGGTGGCGGCAGCGCCGCGCCTGGCGCACCAGCGGCCGGCGCCCCGGCAGCCGGTGGTGGCGGCGGCGGCGGTGGTGGTGGTGGCGGCGCCCCAGTGGGTGGCGGCAGCCCGGCACCAGGCGGCGGCAGCACGGCGCCAGGCGGCAACAGCGGCAGCCCAACCACGCCAGGCTCGGGCAGCGACAGCGGTGGCGGCAACGTGACGTTGCCGGCGCCGGGCGCCGACCCGGTCTTCAACCTGCCGGTGCAGGACCAGATCGGCGCACTGCCGGATCAGGTCAACGCCGTGCCGGAACCAGGCACCATCGCGCTGATGCTGGCTGGCCTGGTGGGCGCCGGCGCCTTCTCGCGTCGCCGCAACGCCAAGCAGTAATCGGCGTCCTGGCCTGGCCGCTGCAGGCCAAGGCCAGGCTCGCGCTTTAACCCGATCGGCCACGCCGTCCACACTTGGCGGCGCGGCCGATTCGGGTACAATCCTTGTGAACGATCGTGCTATTCATGACGGCAACAACAAGGAGACGACGTGGACCTGTACTACTCCGACGAGGACCTGGCGTTTCGCGACCAGGTCCGCGCTTTTCTCGCTTCCCATCTCCCCCCTGAACTGCAGCACAAGGTTCGGCAGCACCTGCGCCTGACCCGCGACGACTACGTCCGCTGGCATCGCATCCTGGCTGCCCAGGGCTGGGCCGCGCCCGGCTGGCCGGCCGAGTACGGCGGCCCCGGCTGGACGCAGCTGCAGCGCCATATCTTCGAAGAAGAATGCGCGCTGGCCGGCGCGCCGCAGGTCCTGCCGTTCGGCGTCAATATGGTGGGGCCGGTGATCATGGCTTTCGGCAGCCAGCAGCAGAAGGATTATTATCTGCCGCGCATCCTGTCCTGCGAGCACTGGTGGTGCCAGGGCTATTCCGAACCCGGCGCCGGCTCCGACCTGGCCGCGCTCAAGACCAGCGCTGTGCGTGTGCAGGACAGTGAGGGCGACCATTACATCGTCAACGGTCAGAAGACCTGGACCACGCTGGCCCAGCACGCCGACATGATCTTCTGCCTGGTGCGCACCGATCCCGGCGTGCGCAAGCAGGAGGGCATTTCCTTCCTGCTGATCGATATGCGCAGTCCCGGCGTCACCGTGCGCCCGATCGCGATGCTCGATGAAGACCACGAAGTCAATGAAGTCTTCTTCAACGACGTCAAGGTGCCGGTCGCCAACCTGGTGGGCCAGGAAAACCGCGGCTGGACCTATGCCAAATACCTGCTCGGTCACGAGCGCACCGGCATCGCCGCCGTCGGCCGATCCAAGCGCGAGCTGGCCTTCGTCAAGCGCCTGGCGCTGCGCGAACAGAAGCGCGGACGGCCGCTGCTCGACGATCCCCTGTTCGGCGCCAAAGTGGCGGCGCTCGAGATCGAATTGATGGCGCTCGAGATGACGGTGCTGCGCGTGCTGGCCAGGGGCGAGGCCGCGCCTGGCCCAGAAGCGTCGATGCTGAAGGTGAAGGGCACCGAGATCCAGCAGGCGCTTACCGAGCTGATGGTCGAAGCGGCCGGCCCGCTGGCGCTGCCATTCGATCCGGCCTACCTGGGCGGCGCGCGCGAACACGCCGTCGCGGGCGACGACGATGCGGCCCCGCTGGCGGCCTATTACTTCAACTACCGCAAGACCTCGATCTACGGCGGGTCGAACGAAATCCAACGCAATATCATCTCTCAGATGATCCTGGGACTGTGAGGACGGCATGCATTTCGAATTGAACGGCGAACAGCAGCAACTGGCCGATGCGATCCGGCGCTGGATCGGCCGCGATTACGGCTTCGAGACGCGGCGCGCGACTGTCCATTCCGAGTCGGGCGTTTCGCCCGAGGCCTCGGCGACGATGGTCGAACTGGGCCTGACGGCGCTGCCGGTACCCGAGGAGAACGGCGGCTTCGGCGGCGACGCCGTCGCCATGTTCGCCGTGATGCAGGAACTCGGCCGTGGACTGGTGGTCGAACCGTATGTGGCGACGGTCTTGGGCGCCGACTTCCTGCGCCAAGGCGGCAGGCACGGTACCCTGCTCGAGCGGGTTGCCGCCGGCGAAGCGAAGCTGGCCTGCGCGCTGGGCGAGCGACAGTCGCGCCACGACGCCTTCGCCATCGCCACGCGGGCCGAGGCCGTCGATGGCGGCTACCGCCTGCATGGCGAAAAGCGGGTGGTGCTGCATGGCGCACAGGCCGATGCCCTGATCGTGTCGGCCCGAAGCGCGCAGAGCGCGGTGGGCTTGGGGAGCGCAGCGAATGTGGGCAATGGCCATGGCATGGATGGTGTGAGCCTGTTCGTGGTGCCGCGCGACAGCGCCGGGCTGCGCGTCACGGGCTACCGCACGCTCGATGGCTTGCGTGCGGCGGACGTAGCGCTCGACGGTGTGGTGGTCGGGCCTGATGCAGTGATCGGCCGGGTGGAAGGGGGCGGCGCCATCCTCGATGCGGCGCTGGATTACGGCGCCAGCCTGCTATGCGCCGAGGCGCTGGGGGCAATGCAGGCGTTGTTCGACATGACGCTCGAGTATCTCAAGGTGCGCCAGCAGTTCGGCGCGCCGATCGGCAAGTTCCAGGCGCTGCAGCACCGGATGGCCGATATGGCGATCCACCTCGAGCAGGCGCGGTCGATGGCCTTGCTGGCGGCGCTGGCCCTGGCGCGTTCGCGTGGTCCCGCCGGTGGCCCTGGTGCCGACGCCGACAACGACGCCGATGTCGAGACGCGCCGGCGCGTGGTGTCGGCCGCCAAGTACCGCGTGGGCCTGGCCGCGCGCTTCATCGGCCAGGGCGCCATCCAGCTGCACGGCGGCATGGGCGTGACCGACGAGCTGCCGGCTTCGCATTACTTCAAGCGCCTGTCGATGATTGAACTGACGCTGGGCGATATGGACCACCACCTGGAGCGCTTCATGGCGCAGCCGGGATTCCGGGAGGCCGCATGAGGGCAGCACCAGATGAAGGCGCGGGCCTGGCGGCGGATGCGCGAGACGACGCCCAGGCTGGGACGCCGGTCGGCAAGCGCTGGTATTTCGACGACTTTTATCCGGGCCAGGAGATCGACCTGGGCGAGCGCACCGTTACCGAAGCCGAGATCCTCGCCTTCGCACACGCGTTCGACCCCCAGTCCTTCCACGTCGACGCCCAGGCGGCGCAAGCCTCGCCTTACGGCGGCCTGATCGCCAGCGGCTGGCACACCTGCAGCATGATGATGCGGATGGTGGTCGATGGCCTCTTGAGCGCGGCCGACGGCATGGGTTCGCCCGGCCTGGACGGCGTGCGCTGGCTGCAGCCGGTACGCGCCGGCGACACGCTGCGCGTGCGCTACCTTACGCGCCAGGTCAAGGCGTCCAACAGCAAACCCGATCGCGGCGTCGTGTGGTCGACCTGGACCGCCACCAACCAGCACGGCGACCAGGTGTGCACGGTTGACGGCATCGGCCTTTATGGGCGCCGGCCCGCCAGGGAGAACTAATGGCCACCACGATCGCACTCGAAGCGCTGCCGGCCCGGGTCGGCAGCGAAGTCGCAGTCTCCGACTGGTTCGAGGTCGGGCAGGACCGCATCGCCACCTTCGCCGAAGCCACCGACGACCGCCAGTGGATCCACCTCGATCCCGAACGCTGCAAGCGCGAGTCGCCGTTCGGCCAGCCGGTCGCGCATGGCTTTCTGACCCTGTCGCTGTTGCCGGCCATGCTTACCAGCGCGCTGGCGATCGAGGGCATGCGCATGGGCGTGAACTATGGCCTGAACAAGGTGCGTTTCCCGAGCCCGCTGCCGGCCGGCAGCCGGGTGCGCGGGCGCTGGACCTTGCGCGGCGCCGATGCGGTCGCCGGCGGCTGGCAATTCACCTGGGACGTGGCGATCGAGGCCGACGGGGCGGCCAAGCCCGTGTGCGTGGCCGAGTTCCTGATCCGCTGCTACGCCTGAAGTATCCGCAACTTCATCGTCACGAACCGTGGCCGCCGGCGTTGCCGAGCGCGCCCATGCCGCCCATCCGGTACTGGTTGCGCCCACCGGCCTTGGCCTGGTAGAGCAGGGCGTCGGCGCTGGCAACCAGCACATTGGCCCCTTGCGCATCGCGCGGCACCAGGCTCGACAACCCCAGGCTCATCGTGATGTGTGGCGCCGTGGGCGACGCCGCATGCGGCAGGCCGAGCTGGGCCAGTTCGGCCAACAGGCGGTGCGCCACGCCTTCGGCGCCGGGCGCGTCGAGCTGCGGCAGCAGGATCGCAAATTCCTCGCCGCCATAGCGTGTGACCAGGTCGTGGGTGCGGCCGGCGCCGCGCCGCAGCGCCGCCGCCACCTGCACCAGGCAGGCGTCGCCGGCCTGGTGGCCGTAATGGTCGTTATAGGCCTTGAAATGGTCGACGTCGGCCAGGATCAGCGCCACCGGCAGTCCGGCGCGCGCGCAGCGGCGCCATTCGGCTTCCAGGCGCTCGTCGAAGGCGCGGCGGTTTGCCACGCCCGTCAGCGGGTCGGTCAGGGTCAGCGCGCGCAGGGCATCGGCTTGGCGTTTGACGGTCAGCTGGGTGCGCACGCGGGCGCGCACCACGGCCGCGTTGACCGGCTTGGTGATGAAGTCGGCCGCGCCGGCCTCCAGCGCGCGGGTTTCATCTTCCGGCGTCTTGAGCGCGGTGACGAAGATCACCGGAATGTCGCGCGTCTCGGGGGCCGCGCGCAGGGCCGCGCACACGGCGTAGCCATCCATGCCGGGCATCATGGCGTCGACCAGGATCAGGTCCGGGTGCTGGGTGCGCGCCAGCTCGAGCGCGCGGGCGCCGTCCAGCGCGAACAGCACTTCCTGCTCGTCCTGCAGCGCCGCATGCAGGATCTGGATGTTTTCCATCGCATCGTCGACCACCAGGATGCGGCCATTGAGTGCCATCTCGGTCCAGCTCACGGGGTTCCCTTTCGCTTCATGAGGTCTGCCACCTGGCGCGCCGCCTCGTCGAAGCGCAGGGTGGCGACGGCATCGGCCAGCGCGGCTGCGGCTGGCTGCCCGGCATCGAGCGCCAGGGCCGGCCGCAAGGCAGCTTCGGCGGCGATCGCCCTCATATTGTTATTCTCCAGTAAGTGGAGCAGGCGCGCCAGTGTATCGTGCAGCGTGGCGCCCTCATCCATGCCGGGTAGGTCCTGGGCCGCTCCCTGGATGGCTGGGGGCGCCAGCTCGCGCGCGGTCGCGGCCACGGCGTCGAGCGCGCGCGCCAGGTCGGCCAGGCGCAGGCGCACCGTGCCGTCGTCGGCGTCGCGCAGCGCCTGTTCGAGCACATGGGCCGCCTCGGCTGCCTCGGTGGCGCCGAGATTGGCG
The DNA here is from genome assembly GCF_057657035.1 of Massilia sp. Soil_C_3. Lineage (NCBI taxonomy): Bacteria > Pseudomonadati > Pseudomonadota > Betaproteobacteria > Burkholderiales > Oxalobacteraceae > Massilia > Massilia sp. Soil_C_3. The sequence continues at coordinate 153,077 of NZ_JBDGJG010000007.1, read as the reverse complement.
CTCACGCCGCGCAGCCGGTGCGCCAGCTGGCCGGCGGCGCCGCGCTCGCCGGCCTCGACATGGGCGCGCAGCTCGCCGAAGGTCTGCGCCTGGCCGTCGGCGTAGCGGATGAACAGCTCGCAGAAGCGCTCGACGCTGCCGGCGAAACGCGGCAGGGTCGACTTCAGGTCGATGCCGGGCAGGTGCGGCAGCGGTGCGGGCAGCGTGGGGGTGGGGACGTCAGCGGGCGTGCGCGGTGCACGTTCGGTGACCCGCGACAGGGTCGCGACCAGCGCGTCGACGTCGACCGGCTTGGACAGGTGCGCCTGCATGCCGGCGTCGAGGGAGCGCTGGCGGTCCTCGTCCATCGCATTCGCGGTCATGGCGACAATCGGCAGGTCCAGGCCGGCGGAACGGATCGCGGCGGTCGCCTCGAAGCCGTTCATCACCGGCATCTGCAAGTCCATCAGCACCACGTCGAATGCCGCGTCTTCCTGCAGCGTGCTCAGCGCGGCGCGGCCGTTGGCGGCGATCTCGAACGTGGCGCCGGCGTGGGCCAGGATGAAGCTGGCCACTTCCTGGTTGATCGGATTGTCCTCGACCACCAGCACGCGCAGGCCGCGCAGGGCGCCAGCCAGCGGCGTGCTCGCGGGCGCCGGATGCGGCGCGCCGGCGCCGCCCAGCAGCCGGTCCACGGCCGCGTGAAGGCTGGCGTGGGTAAAGGGTTTGCCCAGTACGGCCGCCACGCCCAGTTCATCGGCCAGCTCGACGTAGCGCTCGGTGTCGGGATCGGGCGCCAGCAGGCAAAGGCGGGGCATGTGCACTTGCGCCGCGCGTACGGCCGAGATCAACGGCACACCATCGAGCCCCGGCATGGCCTGATCGACGAAGGCAAGGTCGTAGCGGCTGCGGCGCAGGGCGTCCAGGGCGGCATCGCCATCGGGCACCGTCTCCACACGCCAGCCGAAGGCGGTGCAGGCCGTGGCCAACGCGCCGCGCGCGCTGGCATTGTCGTCGGCGACCAGGACGCGCAAGGCGTCGTCCTCGAGGGCGGGCGCCTCGGGCGCGGCTTCCAATACCGGGAACGACAGTTCGAAGCGGAACGTGGCGCCGGCGCCGGGCACGCTGTCCAGGCGCAAGACGCCCCCGGCCAGCTCCACCAGGCGGCGCGCGATCGACAGGCCCAGGCCGGCGCCGCCATATTTGCGCACGGTCGAGCTGTCGGCCTGCGAGAACACTTCGAAGATCCCGGCCTGCACCTCGGGGGCGATGCCGATGCCGGTGTCGCGCACCTCGAATGCGAGGCGCACCTGGTCGTCGGCTGCGCCGCGCAGCGCGATCGACAGCACGATCTCGCCCCGGTCGGTGAACTTGACTGCGTTGCCGATCAGGTTGAGCAGCACCTGCTCGAGCCGCACCGGGTCGCCCTGCAGCAGCGCCGGCAAGTGGGGATCGACCGCGAACGCCAGTTCGACGCCCTTGGCCCAGGCGCCGGGGCCGTGCAGCACCGCGATGCTGGCCAGGATGTCGTCGATGCGCAGCGGGATGCGCTCCAGGGTCAGCTGGCCGGCCTCGATGCGCGAGAAGTCGAGCAGGTCGCTCAGCATGCCCAGCAGTGAGCGGGCGGCGGTGCGCATGCGCGCCACGTAGCCGCGTTCGCGCTGGCCCAGCTGGCCTTCCTCGAGCAGGCGCGCCAGGCCGACGATGGCGTTCATCGGCGTGCGCAGCTCGTGGCTCATATTGGCCAGGAACTCGCTCTTGGCGCGGCTGGCCTGTTCGGCCAGCCGCAGCGCCGCCTCGAGCTGGACGCCGGTGGCGCGTAACGCCGCCTCGGCCGCGACCCGGGTGCTGATGTCGCGGATCGTGGCCTGCATCATGCCGACGCCGCCGATGTCGACCCGGGTCAGCAGGATGTCGGCATGGAACACGCTGCCGTCGGCGCGCAGGTGCAGCCACTCGAAGGCGTCCCGGCCCTCGTCCAGCGTGCGCCGCATGTGCTCGATCGCCACCTCGTTGCTCGGGCGGCCGTCGGCCTGCAGCAGCGGCGACAGGCTGGCCGGCGACTCCTCGAGCAGGGCGGCCGGGTTGGCGAAGCCGAACAGGTCGGCCGCCGCCTGGTTGGCGCTGACGTAGCTGGCGCCATAGGCCAGCAGCAGGTGGGCATCGCCGGCGGCCTCGAACAGGGCGCGGAACATCTCCTGGTGATCGCGCTCGCGCTGCTGCTGGCGCTTGCGCTCGGTGATGTCGAGCACCACCGCGTTCACGCCCATCAGCTGGTGGTCGGGCCCATACACCGGGAAGTAGCTCGATATCCAGTGACGCGCGCTGCCCGGCGCCGATGGGGCGTCGCCGGTGGCCTCGATCTCGACCAGCGGCCGGCCGCTGGCGATCACGCGCCGGTAGTTCGCTTCGAATTCCTCGCCGGCAGGTCCCAGCAGCTCCGGCAGGCTGCGGCCGGCATGGTCGCGCGCCGGACGGCCGTTGATGTCGGCCAGGTAGTCGTTGACCATCACCACCCGCATCTCGGTGTCCATGAAACACAGGCCGACGGGGATCGATGCATACACCGTTTCCAGCTGCGCCTTGGAGCGTTCCAGCTCCTGCGTGCGCTCGGCTACCAGCGTCTCGAGGCCGCGCCGGTATTCCTGCAGCTCGGCGTCGACCTGGCGCAGCGCATGCGCCACCGTCTCCACCTCGCGAATGTCCGACTGCGGCAAGACCAGCGGCTCGCCGCGTCCCAGTTGCTCGGCAGGGCCGGCCAGGCCCTGCACGGCGCGCGCGATCGAGCCGCCCAGGGCCCATGCGAGCGTCAGGCTGATCGCCAGCAGGCCGGCGATCGCGGCCACCGTCTTGGGCATGGACTGCCCCAGCAGTTCGCCGGCCGCGTTGTACGGATAGCGAATCGTCACCACCCAGCCGTGTTCGGGCGAGCGCGCGAAGGCCGCGTAGCCCGGGGCGTTACTACTCTCCGGCAGTTCGACGGTGCCGGCGCCGCCCCGCGCCACGGCCGTGGCCAGCGCGGCTTCCATCGGCAGGCCCAGGTGCTGGCCGCCATCGGCGCTGCGCGAGACGGTCAGCAGGCGGCGGTCGTAGACGCCGGCGATCCAGCCTTCCGGCAGGTGCTGGCTGTCGAGCAGCTCGGCCATGCGGCGCGGGCGCAGGTGCACCGACAGCACGAAACGCACCTCGCCCTCGTGCCAGATCGGCACTTCGACCGACAGCGCGTACTGGCCGCCGTCGTCCAGCCGGTGCAGGCCGGACGCCACGGTGTTGCCCGTCGCGGCCACGCGCCGGATGTCGTCCTCGTTGCCGGTGCGCGGCAGCTGCACTCCGATGGGATAGCGGGTATTAATCAACGGCATGCCGTTCGGCAGGCTCAATACGAACGCCTGGGCCGGGAAGTCGGGCCGCAGCAGACTCTTGGCCACCTCGTGGATAGCGACCATGTCGCCCCGGGCCATCATCGCCGTATTGGCCAGGACCCGGGCCGCGGTCTCGCCGCTTTCGATGTCGCGCTCGACTGCCGCCGCCAGCACCTCGGCCACGGTCTGGGCGTCGCGCGCGACGTGGGCGCGTTCGCGCAAGGCGGCATCGCGCGCCAGGGCGACGTAGCCGACCAGGATCGGTAACGCGCATGCCAGCACCAGGATATAGAGCTTGGCGCGGATCGAGGGCAGCGAAAGACGGGCAAACGGCAAAGACGACTCCTGGTTTCAACACGGTAATGGACGCAGGCACCATGTTAGCTGCCCCCATCCATACCGCATAGCGGCGGTTTTAATTGCCGCCGTGCATCGTCTTCACTCTGCAACATAGCAGACAGGCCATATTGTCCTTATGCAATGCCAGATAAACGTCGGTCGATGATGGATTGTTACCGTCAGGTGTGGGCAACGAGGCGAAACCGAGACAGAATCGCAAGCCGACATGATGCCGATAATCACTATTGTTCCTTCAGGCATTAAAATCCTCCTTGCAGGAATTAACCCAAGGGATGGTATGGCAAGGCCAGAGAAAGTCCGCCTCGGCGAAGTGCTGATGCAGCAGAAACTGTTGAGCGAAGAGCAACTCCAGCAGGCGCTCGCCGACCAGAAGCGCACCGGCCGCAAGCTCGGCCGGGTATTCGTCGAAAGCGGCTTCGTCACCGAAGACCAGATTTCGGGCGCGCTGGCGCGCCAGCTCGACATCCCTTACCTGAACCTGAAGTTCTATAACATCAACGCCGAACTGGTGCGCCTGCTGCCAGAGACCGCCGCGCGGCGTTTCCGCGCGCTGGTGCTGGAAGACCGCAAGGAAACGATGCTGGTCGGTGTGTCAGATCCGACCGACCTGTTCGCCTATGACGAGATCGCGCGCCTGATCAAGAAGGGCGTGGAGCTGGCGGTGGTCAACGAGACCGAGGTGCTGGCGGCGATCGACCGCATCTACCGCCGCACCGGCGAGATCACCGGCCTGGCACGCGAGGTCGAGGCCGACCTGGGCGACGCCTCGATCGACTTCGGCGCGCTGGCCGCCAATCCGGGGCTCGAAGAAGCGCCGATCGTCAAGCTGCTGCAATCGGTGTTCGACGACGCGGCCCAGGTGCGCGCCTCCGACATCCATATCGAGCCGCAGGAAGGGCGGCTGCAGATTCGCTTTCGCATCGACGGCGTGCTGCACCTGCAGACCGAGGCCGACCTCAAGGTCGCCACGCCGCTGGCGCTGCGCCTGAAATTGATGGCCGACCTCGACATCTCCGAGAAGCGCCTGCCGCAGGACGGCCGTTTCGCGGTCAAGGTGCGCAACCAGCGCATCGACGTGCGACTCTCGACCATGCCGACCCAGTACGGCGAATCGGTGGTCATGCGTTTGCTGAACCAGGTCAGTGCCAACCTGCGGCTGGATGCGATCGGCATGCCGGCGCGCCTGGTCGAGCGCTTTCGCGCCATCGTCGCCCGGCCGAACGGCCTGGTGCTGGTCACCGGCCCGACCGGCAGCGGCAAGACCACCACCCTGTACAGCGCCTTGTCCGAACTGAACTCGGTCGAGAAGAAACTCATCACGGTCGAGGACCCGGTGGAATACCGGCTGTCGGGCATCAACCAGGTGCAGGTCAACGACAAGATCGAACTGTCGTTCGCCCGCGTGCTGCGCTCGGCGCTGCGGCAAGATCCGGACATCGTGCTGGTCGGCGAGATGCGCGACCAGGAAACCGCCGCCATCGGCCTGCGCGCCGCGATGACGGGCCACCTGGTGCTGTCGACCCTGCACACCAACGATGCCGCGTCGACCCCGTTGCGCCTGATGGACATGGGCGTGCCGCGCTATATGGTGAGCGGTTCGCTGCAGGCGGTGCTGGCCCAGCGCCTGGTGCGCGTGATCTGCGAGAGCTGCAGCGTCGACTACCAGCCGGCCGCCAACGAGACCGACTGGCTGCGCGCCGAACTGGGCGAGCATGCCGCGACCACGCGCTTCTATCATGGCAAGGGCTGCTCCCACTGCAACGGCACCGGCTATCGCGGCCGCACCGGCGTCTATGAATTGCTGGAGATGACGCGCGCCGTCACCGACGCGGTCAACCATCCCGATCCGGGCCACTTCCTCAAGGTTGCCCACACCGAGATGCGCGGCGAGACCTTGCGCCGCCACGCGGTGAACCTGGCGGTGCAGGGGCGCTCGACGATCGCCGAGGCGATGCGGGTCAGTAACCAGATGGACGACTGATTAACAGCCCATGCCATATTTCGCCTACAAGGGCCGCAATGGACGCGGTGAGCCGGTACACGGCGTGCTCGAAGGCGCCGACAGCGGCGCCGTGGCCGACCAGCTGTTCGGCAGCGGCGTCACGCCGATCGAGATCACGGTCACGCGCAAGGCCGCGACCACTGGCGGCCTGGGATGGCGCGAGCGCCTGTTCGAAAAGAAGGTCACGTCGATGGACGTGCAGCTGTTCAGCCGCCAGATCCACACGCTGCTCAAGTCCGGCGTGCCGATCATGCGCGGCCTGGCCGGGTTGCAGGAGTCGGCGATCAGCAAATCGTTCGCGCGCGTGATCAAGGATTTGCGCGAGTCGCTCGACGCCGGGCGCGAATTATCCAGCGCGATGATGCGCCACCCGCAATGCTTCTCGCCGTTCTACCTGTCGATGGTGAAAGTGGGAGAAATGACGGGGCGGCTGGAAGAAGTCTTCCTGCGCCTGTTCGACCACCTGGAGTTCGATCGCGACATGCGCGAACGGGTCAAGACGGCGCTGCGCTATCCGAGCTTCGTGGTGATCGCGATGGTCATCGCCATGGTGGTGGTCAACATCTTCGTCATCCCGCAGTTCGCTTCGGTGTTCAAGTCGTTCGGCTCCGAATTGCCGCTGATGACGCGCATCCTGCTGGCGACGTCGGGGTTCACGGTCAAGTGGTGGCCGGCGCTGGCGGGTGTCGCGATCCTTGGCTGGTATGGGTTCCGGGCCTGGACCCGCATTGCGCAAGGGCGCCTGACCTGGGATCGCTACAAGCTGCGGCTGCCGATCGCCGGCAAGATCATCCACAAGGGCACGATGGCCCGCTTCGCACGCAGCTTCGCGCTGTCGATGCGCAGCGGGGTGCCGATCGTGCATGCGTTGACCGTGGTGTCGCAGACCGCCGATAACGCCTACCTGAGCTCGCGCATCGAGCAGATGCGCGACGGCGTCGAGCGCGGCGAGAGCATCCTGCGCACTTCGACCGCGGCCAATGTGTTCACGCCGATCGTGTTGCAGATGATCGCGGTGGGGGAAGAGACCGGGTCGATCGACGACCTCATGGACGAGATCGGGCAGATGTACGAGCGCGAGGTCGACTATGAACTCAAGACCTTGTCGAGCCAGATCGAGCCGATCCTGATCACCTTTCTTGGCGCGATGGTGCTGGTCCTGGCGCTGGGAATCTTCATGCCGATGTGGGACCTGGGACAGGCGGCGATCCATCCGAAGTAGGCGCAACCGGCGTGAGCTGTTGCAAAAAGAACGCATCGGCTTGATGAAAATTAAAATTCCATCAATGAAACATTGCTTTTAGGCGATCCTTTTGCCGCGAAGACATCAAAGTTGCAGATTCTCACGGTAGAATTGGGCAGCAAGGTAATGCTACGCAGGACGGCCACTCGTCCCCATCATCGTAACGGAGAAAAAAGAATGAAAACCAGTTTCAACAAGACGGCGCAGAGTGGTTTCACCCTGATCGAACTGATCGTCGTGATCGTCATCCTGGGTATCCTGGCCGCGACCGCGTTGCCGAAGTTTTCGGGCCTGAACGGCGATGCGCGCATTGCTAGCCTGAACGCAGTCAAGGGTTCGCTGGCTTCGACCTCGGCCATGCTGCACGGCCGCGCATTGATCAACCCGAATCCGCAAGATGGCGTGTTCCAGATCGAAGGCGGTATCAATGTCCCGATGGGAACCACCGGCTACGCGAACGCTACCACCCAGCTCGCAGCGGCTGCGGGATTGAGCGCCGATGACTACACCATCGCCGACGAAGGTACCGTGCTGAAGATCACGCCGAAGAGCGTGCCGTCCGCGCTCGCGACGACCTGCCATGTCACTTATACGGAAGCCGCCAGCGCCAATGCCGCACCGGTCATCGCCCTCGCGACCGGCCTGAAGTGCGAGTAAGTTTCGCCTGATGCACGACGGGCGCTGCCATTGCAGCGCCTTTTGTTTATGGAGGGTTCGCAGGATGGTGCCTTCTGACCACACTCCTCGGCCATCTTGTGCCCGATCGGCGACTTTTTCCGATTCCGGGCCGCGGGTCTTGTCTATAATCAAGTACTCAGAAGCCGACAACGTTCGATCACCGAAGCAGCTTGCATGCGTTTGTTTAAGAAAGCGAAAAGAAGGGATGGCTGGCTGACCGTGGCATTCCATCGCGATGGCATGGCGCTTGCGAGCGTCGAGCGTCACGCGGGCGGCAAACCGCTGGTGCACCTGGCCCAGTTCCTTCCGGGATCGACCGGCGCCGATGCGCTCGAGAAGTCCGGGCGTGATGTGCAGGCGCATCTGCGCCACTGCACCAATTTGCTGTCGGGCGGCGAATACCAGATCCTGAACGTCGAGGCGCCCAACGTGCCGCGTGAGGAAATGAAGACCGCCATCCGCTGGCGCCTGAAAGACATCCTCGATTTCCCGGCCGCGGAAGCGACCATCGACGTGCTCGACATCCCGCTCGACGCCAATTCGCGCGCCCAGCAATCGATTTTCACTGTCGCCGCCCGCAATACCGTGATCCAGCCGCGCCAGAAGCTGTTCCTCGACGCGAAAGTCGACCTGCACGCGATCGACATCCCCGAGATGGCGCAACGGAACGTATCGGTCATGCTCGAACCCGAAGGCCGCGGCGTCGCCATGCTCTCCTTCGGCGACGACGGCGGCCTGCTGACCGTGTCCTATCGCGGCGAGCTGTACCTGTCGCGCCGCTTCGACGTCACGCTGGCCCAGCTGCTCGAGCCGGACCACGAACGCAAGCACCAGAGTTTCGACAAGATCACCCTCGAGCTGCAACGCTCGCTCGACCATTTCGAGCGCCAGTATTCCTTCATCAGCATCGCCAAGCTGGTGCTGGGGCCGTCCCCCGTGAGCGGCCTGGACGAATACCTGTCGAGCAATCTGTACACACCGGTCGAGACGCTCGACCTGGCCACGCTGTTCGACCTGTCACGCGTGCCCGAGCTGGCGGACAAGGCGCAGCAGCAGCGCTTCTTTCTCGCGATCGGCGCCGCGCTGCGCGAAGGCGAGGGCGCATGAAGCAACAGATCAACCTGTTCAATCCGGCCTTCCAGCCGCAGAAGCAGGTGCTGTCGAGCGCCACCGTCGCGCTGGCCGTGGGCGTCGTGATCGTCGGCATCGCGATCCTCGCCGTTGCCGGCAAGATGGAAACCGCTGAACTGCAACAGCAGGCTGGCAGCGGCGCCGCCCAGCTCGAAAAGCGCCAGGCGCGCCTGGCCACGGCCAACCGCGAGTTCACGCCGCGCCAGAAGGACGCCACGCTGGACGCACAGATCGCGCAAGCGAATACGCAACTGGCCGCGATGCGCCACATCTCAGGCGCGCTGTCGCGCGGCGAACTGGGCGACACCAGCGGCTTCGCCGGCTACTTCAAGGCGCTGGCGCGCCAGAGCGCGCAAGGCTTGTGGCTGACCGGCGTGACGGTCGGCGCCGGCGGCGCGCAGATCGGCATCAAGGGCCGCACCGTCGATCCGGCCATGGTGCCGGGCTACCTGAATCGCCTGACCCATGAGCCGCTGATGCAGGGTAAATCCTTCGCCAGCCTGCAGATCGGCGAGGCCGCGCCGCTGCAGGTGCAGGACGCCGACGGCAAGCCGGCCACGCGCCCTGCGCCCTATATCGAATTCAGCCTGCAGTCGGTCCCCGAGGAATCTCGTCCATGAGTGGGCAAATGAAAGAGCGGATCCTGATCCTGCGCGCGCGCATCGATGCGCTGTCGCTGCGTGAACGCGGCCTGGTATGCCTGGCGGCGTGCGCGCTGCTGGCCTTCGCCGGCCACACGCTGGTGCTGGCGCCGATGGAAGCGGCCCAGGAGACGCTGCGCAGCCAGATCGCGCAGCAGCGCACCGACATGGCGGCGATCGACGAGGCCATCACGGTCCGCGTGCAGGCTTTCCAGCTCGATCCCGACGCCGCGGCGCGCACGCGCCTGAATGCGCTGCGCCAGGAAATGGGCCAGCTCGGCGAACAGTTGCTGGCCATCGAGCACGGCCTGGTGCCGCCCGAGCGCATGGGCCCACTGGTCGACGGCATCCTGCGCGCCAACGGACGCCTGAAGCTGGTGTCGATGCGCACCTTGCCGGTCGAACCGCTGGCGGACAAGCAGGCGCCCGCGCCAGCGGCAACGTCCGCACCGGCCGCCGCGCCACTACTGTACCGCCACGGCATCGAAGTCTCGGTGCGTGGCAACTATCTCGACATGATCGACTACATGAGCGCACTCGATGCGATGCCGACCCGGATGTTCTGGGGCCGTGCCCAGCTCGACGTGGAGGAGTATCCCGCCGCGCGCCTGACGCTCACCCTGCATACCCTGAGCCTGGACCGACAATGGATGAAGCTGTGAAGAACCTGTTCCTGACCGCGCTGGCTTGCCTCGCGCTGGCCCAACCCGCCGCCGCGCAAGCGCTGCTCGACCCCACCCGTCCGCCGCCGGGCATGGACCGGATCGCCCCTGAACTGGCCGCTGCCGACGATGCGCCGCGCTTGCAGTCGGTGCTGATCGCGCGCCATGCGGGTGGCCGCCACGTGGCCGTGATCGACGGCGAGACGGTGCGCCTGGGTGAGCGTTTCAAGGGCGCGCGCGTGGCGCGCGTCAGCGCCAACGAGGTCGTGCTGGTGCGCGGCGCCGAACGCCAGGTGCTGCGCATGGACGCGCCGCTGCCGGGCATGACGCCGGCCGCCAAATGACAAGGCAATCCATCATGACCAAGCTTTTCGCGATTCCCTGCGTGCTGGCTGCGACGCTGTTGCTGGCCGCTTGCCAGAGCGCCCCGCCGAACGCCACCTACGACGCCATCGCCCAGGAGATGGCCAAGGCCAGCAGCCAGCCGGCGCCGCGGCCGGCGGTCGACGATGCGGTGGCCAATGCATTGCTGCCGCCGGCAGCGACGCTGGCCAGCCAGTTGCCGAAAGCGCGGCCAGCGCTCGAGGAGCGCTTCAACGTCGCTTTCAACAACGTGCCCGCGCAGCAGTTCTTCCGCTCGATCGTGGCCGGCACCCGCTACAACATGCTGGTGCACCCGGACGTGAGCGGCAACATCAGCGCCAACCTGAAGGACGTGACCCTGGTCGAGACGCTGGAAGCGGTGCGCGAAATGTACGGCTACGATTACAGGATCGACGGCGCGCGCATCAGCATTCGCCCGCTGACCATGCAGACCCGCATGTTCCAGGTGAACTACCTGACCGCCAGCCGCAGCGGGATGTCGAACACGCGCGTGTCCTCGACCTCGGTCGCCGATGCCGGCAACAATGGTAATAACGGCGGCAACAACGGCGGCGGCATGGGGCAGGGCTTCGGCAACCAGGACGGCCAGAACGGCCAGAACGGCCAGAACGGCAACAACCCGAACGGCCAGCGCCAGCTCAACAGCACCGACGTCCAGACCCGCTCCGACAACGACTTCTGGAAAGATCTGAAGGAATCGATTATTGCCATCGTCGGCACGCTCGAGGGCGGGCGCAGCGTGGTGGTGAGCCCGCAGTCCGGCGTGCTGGTGATCCGCGCCATGCCCGACGAATTGCGCAACGTCGACGCCTACCTGAAGGCGACCCAGCTGTCGGTGGACCGCCAGGTGATCCTGGAGGCGAAGATCCTCGAAGTGGAGCTTTCCGACAGCTTCCAGAGCGGCATCAACTGGGCCTCGTTCGCCTCGTTCCGCGGCGGCACCGCCAACCGCGTCTCGAGCGGCATGATCTCGCCAGGCGCGAACCTGGCGCCGCTGCCATACAATGGCGGCCAGCCGGCCCCGATCAACAACGGTTCGGGCCTGGCGGCCAGCACCGGTTTTTCGCTGTCGAACGCGGCCAGCGCCGCCGGCTCGCTGTTCGGCTTCGCCTTCCAGACCAATAACTTCGCGGCGCTGATCACGTTCCTGGAGTCGCAGGGCAGCGTGCACGTGTTGTCGAGCCCCCGCATCGCGGCGATCAACAACCAGAAGGCCGTGCTCAAGATCGGCACCGACGAATTCTTCGTCACCGGCATCACCAACAACATCAACACCAGCAATAACAGCACCATCGTCAGCCCGAGCGTGACGGTGCAGCCGTTCTTCTCGGGCGTGGTGCTGGACGTGACGCCGCAGATCGACGACAAGGGCAACATCCTGCTGCACGTGCACCCTTCGGTAAGCCAGGTCACGACCGTCAACAAGGACGTCGACCTGGGCTCGGGCGGCACGCTGCGCCTGCCATTGGCGGCGTCGAGCACTTCGGAGCTCGACAGCATCGTGCGCGGCCGCGACGGCCAGGTGGTCGCGATCGGCGGCCTGATGCGCCAGGCTTCGAGCGGCGACACCGACCAGCTGCCGGGCGCCGACAAGATCCCGCTGCTGGGCAATCTGTTCCGCAACAAGGCCCGCATGAGCCAGAAGCGCGAGCTGGTGGTGCTGATCAAGCCGACCATCGTCGAAGGGGCGAGCGACTGGAGCCAGGACATGCTCGACGCCAGCCGCCGCATCGAACAGCTCGACCCGCGCAGCCGCGGCCGCACTCTGGGCGCGGACTGATGTACGCGACGCACTTCGGGCTGCGCGAGCTGCCGTTCGGGATCACGCCCGACACCAGCTTCTTCTTCGGCAGCCCGCGCTCGCAGGAAGCGCTCAATACGCTGCTGGTGGCGACCCGCGGCGGCGAAGGCTTCATCAAGATCACGGGCGAAGTCGGCACCGGCAAGACGCTGTTGTGCCGCAAGTTCATGGCCACCTTGGGAGAGGGCTTCGTCACCGCCTATATCCCGAACCCCTACCTGGAGCCGCGTACCCTGATGCTGGCGCTGGCCGACGAACTGGCCATCCCGCTCGAGCGCGACGTCGACCAGCACCAGCTGCTCAAGGCGATCAACCTGCGCCTGCTCGAGCTGGCCGGCCAGGACTTGCGCGTGGTGCTGTGCCTCGACGAGGCGCAGGCGATTCCGGTCGAGAGCCTGGAGGCGCTGCGCCTCTTGACCAATCTCGAGACCGAGAAGAGGAAGCTCCTGCAGATCGTCCTGTTCGGCCAGCCGGAACTGAACCGCAAGCTCGAACTCGACGCGATCCGCCAGCTGGCCCAGCGCATCACCTTTCATTACCACCTCGGCCCCCTGAGCCGCGACGACCTGGATTTCTACGTGGCGCACCGCCTGCGCGTGGCCGGCTTCGATGGCGCGCGCCTGTTCACGGGCGCGGCGATCCGCGGCCTGTATAAAGCCAGCGGCGGCGTGCCGCGCCTGGTCAACATCATGGCGCACAAGGCGCTGATGCTCAGCTACGGCCAGGGCAAGCAGCAGGTGGCCGGTAGCCACGTGGCCATCGCCGCGCGCGATACGGTGGGCGTGACGCGCACGATCTGGACCTGGCTCGCCGGTGGCGCCGTCGTCGCCGGCGCGGCGGCGGCCCTGGCCTGGGCGATCTCGCTATGAGCCTGATTATATGAGCCTGATTAACAAGATGCTGCAAGACCTCGATGCGCGCGCCGGCCAGCCCGGCGCTACGCCGCTGCCGGCCGACGTGCGCTTGCCGCCGGCGCCCGAGCCGCGCAGGCAGTGGCTGCGTGGCGCGCTGGCGGCTGGGGCAGTGATCGCCGTCGCCGCGGCCGGCGTGATCGGCTGGCGGATGGCGGGCGAACAGCCGCCGCCAGTAGCGGTGGCCGCGGCGGCGCCAGTTGCGCCTGCCGCACCGGCGCCCAAGGCGGTGCTCGTCGAGATGCCGGCGGCCGCGCCGGTGCAGGTGGCCGATGTCGCTCCGCCGGCGCCGGTGGTGGCGGCACCGGAGCCGGAACCCGAGCCTGCGCCGCCACCGTCGAAGCCAGCGCCGGCGCCACCCAAGCCGGCGCCACCCAAGCCGGCGCCGGCGCCGGCAGCGCAAGGCCGGGTCGAGACGGCGCCGCAGCGCGCCGAAAACACCTATCGCCGCGCGCTGCTGGTGCTGGAAGACGGGCGCGTGACCGAGGCCATCGCGACCCTGCAGGCCGGATTGCGCATCGATCCGAAGCATGAGCCGTCGCGCCAGACGCTGGTGGGACTGCTGATCGAGGCGGGAAGGACCGACGAGGCGATACGCCAGTTGCAGGCCGCGCTGGCGCTCGATGCCCGTCAACCGTCGATGGCGATGCTGCTTGCGCGCCTGCAGCTGGAGCGGGGCGGTCCCGCGCTCGACACCCTGATGCGCACCCTGCCGCATGCGGCCGGCAATGGCGAATACCACGCCTTCCTGGCCGGCGTGCTGCAGCGCGAAGGTCGTCATCGCGAAGCGGCCGAGCACTACCAGGCCGCGCTGCGAGCCGCGCCGGGCAATGGCGTGTGGTGGATGGGCCTGGGCATTTCGCTGCAGGCCGAGAAGCGCGATCCCGACGCGATGGCGGCATTCTGGCAAGCCCTTGGCAGCGGGACGCTGTCGCCCGAGCTGGCCGCCTTCGTCGAGCGCCGCCTGGGACAGCTCGAACGATAATCCAGTCCCGGCGGCGACAGCGGCCCTTGTGATAGCATCGCCGGGTTCGTTTCATTCCTGGCATCTATTCGCAAGGTCACGTGGTCACATCAACGCAGTTCGTCCCTCCAGCCGCGCCATGGCGCATGCGCATGGCGTTATCGCTGTCCGTGCTGCTCCACCTGCTGCTGTTGAGCATTCCCATCCAAGGGGATGTGTTCGGGCTTTCGGGCCTGCGCTTTCCATGGGAAGAGCGGCGTCTTGCGGCCAGCGACCTGCAGATCGTGCTGGCGCCTGCGCCTTCCGCGGCACCCGCCACGCCCCCGGCGCGTGCCGTGACGCCACGGCCGGCGCCTGCGCCATCCGCGGCACCCGCCACGCCCCCGGCGCCTGCCGTGACGCCACGGCCGCTCCCGCCTCCCGCGCCGGCACCTGCCCCGCGCGAGGAGCCGGCCGCAGCGCCGCCAGCAAAGGCCGAACTCAAATCCACACCCGCACCTGAGCGGGACCCGCAAGCCGCGGAGCAGTCGCGCCAGGTGGAGCTGATCGCGCTCGCGCGCGAGCAGGCCGAACGCGAGGCAAGCGCGCGCGTGGAACTGGACCGGATCGCGGCCGAGCGACGGGAAGCGGCGCGGCAGGAGCAGGAACGGCGCAACGCGCTGGCCCGCCTGGAGGAAGAATACGCTGCTGCGGCGCGTATCGAGGCCGAGCGTCTTGAACGTGAGCGTCTCGACGCCGTGCGACGCGAGCAGGAGACTGCGCGTCTCGAGGCGGCGCGCCAGGACGCCATCCAGCAAGAACAGACGCGCCAAGAGCAGGCGCGCCAAGAGCAGGCCAGGCTGGACGAAGCTCAGCGCGAGCAGGAGCGGGCGAGGCAGGCGGAGGCGCAGGCCCAGGCGCAGGCCAGCCAGGCGCCGGTGCAGCAGGGACCTGTCGACCGGGGCCAGGCCGCGCAACTGGCGCCGCGCGCCGAACGGCTGCGCGCGATCGCCGAACAACTGGCTCGCGAATCCGCCGGGCGCGACCGCGCCGGCAGTGCGCCAGGTGTGCCGCCGCCCACGGTCAGCGGCCTGCGCCGCGGCTGGCTGTTCGGACGCGCCGATCCCAACCAGGACCTGGTCCAGTATGCGCAAGCCATGGGCCGCAAGATTGAGTTGAACCGGACCCTGGACATGGTGCGCGAAGCGGTGAAGCAGCCGCATACGCAGCCGGTCGTGACGGTGGCGGTACGCGCCGACGGTTCCGTGGAAAAGATCACTTTCGAGACCTCGAGCGGGGTGGCGGCGATCGACGACGGCATCCGCAAGATCATCGCGAGCCAGGCGCCATACGGCCCGTTTCCGCCGGCGCTGGCGCGACAGTACGACGTGGTCGAGATCCGGCGTACCTGGCTGTTCGACGTCGCCGTGCGCTTGCAATAAGTATCATCAAGTTGCTTGACAAGAACCCTGAGTGATCCTAAAGTGATATCACTTTGATGCTACTTAACTGAGGGGTGTCCACCATGAATGCAGCACACACGCGCCGCGAATCGGCGTTCTCATCGGCAAACGGCTACCTGGCGGCCGGCGCCGGGATCGTCCTGCTGCTGGCGTCCTTCTATCTGCTCAAGAGGATGGCCGAGTCGTCCGACGGCCTCTCGTTCCTGATCGGCGCGGTGGCACTGGGTCTCGCCGGTCTGCTGTGCCTGGGCGGCCTGTACATGCTGCAGCCGAACGAAAGCGCGATCCTGACCCTGTTCGGCAAGTACATCGGCACCGACCGCAGCGAAGGGCTGCGCTGGGCCTTCCCGTTCTATGTCAAGCGGCGCCTGTCGCTGCGCGCCCGTAACTTCAATGCGCCGACGCTCAAGGTCAACGACAAGCGCGGCAACCCGGTCGAGATCAGTGCGGCGGTGGTCTGGCGCGTGCGCGACACCGCCCAGGCCGTGTTCGAGGTGGACGACTTCGAGCGCTACGTCTCGATCCAGGCCGAGGCCGCGCTGCGTCACCTGGCATCGCAGTATGCCTACGACGAAGGCGAAGACCTGGCCCCGGGCGAGACCACGCTGCGCGCCGGCATGGACGTGGTGGCCGAGACCCTCAAGGTCGAACTGCAGGCGCGCTTCGAGGCGGCCGGCGTCGAGGTATTGGACGCCAAGCTGACCCACCTGGCTTATGCCGCCGAGATCGCCCAGGTGATGCTGCGCCGCCAGCAGGCCGAGGCGATCATCAGCGCCCGCGCTAAAATCGTGCATGGCGCGGTGAGCATGGTGGAGACGGCGCTCAAGGGCCTGTCGGAGCGCGGCATCGTCGAACTCGACGACGAGCGCAAGGCGGCAATGGTGAGCAATCTGCTCGTCGTGCTGTGCTCGGACAAGGAAACCCAGCCGATCGTGAACACCGGCACCCTGTATAACTAGCAGCGAAACAGCATGGCAAGTCCGGGCAAAAAAGCGTTCCCCTTGCGGATCGATCCCGCCCTGTGGGAAGAGCTGCAGCGTCTCGCGGCGCGCGACCTGCGCAGCGTGAACGCCGAGATCGAGTTCCTGCTACGCGAGAGCCTGGCCCGCCGCGGCGTGAAAGTCAGGGAAGCGAAGAGCAAGGATAGTGGAGGGCAAGATGAAACATAGTTCGAACGGTGGCCTGGTGTATTCCACCGAGAGCGGGCGCATGTGCCCCGAATGCCGGCAGCCGGTCGCCGCCTGCGCCTGTTCGGCCAGGGCGCCTGTCGTCGGCGACGGCGTGGTGCGGGTGTCGCGCCAGTCGAAGGGGCGGGGCGGCAAGACGGTCACCCTCGTCAAGGGCGTCGCGCTCGACCCGCTCGCGCTGGCGCTGCTGGGCAAGCAGTTGCGCACGGCCTGCGGTTCGGGCGGCACCGTCAAGGATGGCGTGATCGAAGTACAGGGAGACCATTGCGACCTGGTGATCGACACCTTGACGACGCTGGGCCACGCGCCGAAGCGGGCATGATCTCCAAACAATTCGTCTCGCGGGTAGCCCTGAAGGCCGACCAGGTCGCGAGCTTCGACGGGTATCCGTTCTGCCTGCCCGCGGTGCGCCACCTTGGTACCCTTGAACTGCATCCGAAGGTGACCTTCGTCGTCGGCGAAAACGGCTCGGGCAAGTCGACGCTGCTGGAAGCCATCGCCGTCGCCTACGGCTTCAATCCGGAGGGCGGCACCAGGAACTTCGGCTTCAATACGCGCCAGTCGCACTCGCCCCTGCACGAATACATCCGGCTGTCGAAGGGCGTCAAACGACCCAGGGATGGCTTCTTCTTCCGCGCCGAAAGCTTCTTCAACCTGGCCACCGAGATCGAGCACCTCGATCGCGAACCCTCCGGCGCGCCGCGTATCGTTGACTCTTACGGCGGCAAATCCCTGCACGAGCAATCGCACGGCGAATCGTTCTGGGCCCTGGTGATGAACCGCTTCGGAGGCCGCGGCTTCTACGTGCTCGACGAGCCGGAAGCCGCGCTGTCGCCCCAGCGCCAGCTGGCGCTGCTCTGCCGGATCCACGAACTGACCAACGACGATTCCCAGTTCATCATCACCACCCATTCGCCGATCCTGATGGCCTATCCGGATGCCTGGGTGTATGAATGTTCGGCGGCAGGCATCCAGCGCGTGCATTATCAAGACACCGAGCACTTCCAGGTCATGCACGACTTCGTGGTGAACCCCGAGCGCATGGTCGACATCCTGCTGGACCGGACGCGCGACGGGCGCTAGGGCAGCCATGTGCTAAAGTGGCATGATTGCTGGTGTAGCATGCAGCCAGCGCGTATTCCCCCGGTCTAAGCGACCCAAATAATAAACCCCGGGTGTCCCATGAATCTGTTCGAACATTTGGCTGTCCTGGCGCTCCTGGTGCTGGCGGCCGGCTTCCTGTCGCTGACCGAGATCGCGCTCGCGGGCGCACGCAAGATCAAGCTGAAACTGCTGGCCCAGGCGGGCGACGAGCGCGCCCAGAAGGTCATGGCGCTGCAGGCCCAGTCGGCCGACTTCTTCGCCGTCTCGCAACTAGGCCTGAACGCGATCGCCATCCTCGGCGGCATCCTGGGCGAGGGCGCCCTGCGGCCGTTCTTCCTGGACTGGCTATCGCTGTTCTACAGCGGCCCGGGCCGCGACAACGTGGCCTTCGCGCTTTCTTTCGTGTTCGTCACGACCCTGTTCGTGCTGTTCTCGGACCTGATGCCCAAGCGCCTGGCGATGATCGCGCCCGAAACCACGGCGATGGCGGTAATTCGCCCGGTGCTGTTCGTGATCCGCCTGTTCAGTCCATTTTCCTGGGTGCTGAACAAGATCGCCAATATGCTGTTCCGCCTGTTCGGGGTCGACATGACGCGCGAAGACCGCATCACTTTCGACGAGATCTCGGCCGTGGTCGAAGCCGGCGCCCAGGCCGGCGTCTTGCAGAAGCAGGAGCAGCACTTCATCGAGAACGTGTTCGAGCTCGAATCGCGCACGGTGACGTCGACCATGACGACCCGCGAGAACGTGGTGTTCTTCGACCTGACTGAGCCCGAGGAAAGCATCCGCCAGAAGATCGCCAATCATTCGCTGTCGAAGTTCCCGGTGTGCGACGGCGTGATCGACCGCGTGGTCGGCTATGTCGACACGCGCGACATCCTGGTGCGCCTGCTGAGCAAGCAGACCAAGTTCCAGCTGAGCGAACTGACCATCCGCACGGTGCTGATGATCCCGGACAGCCTGACCTTGTCCGAGATGCTCGACCGCTTCCGATCGAGCAAGGAAACCTTCGCGATCGTGATCAACGAATACGCCTTCGTGGTCGGCGTGATCACGCTGAGCGATATCATGGTCACCGTCATGGGTCGCTGGGGCAGTCCGCTCGAAGCCGACCAGCAGACCTTGCAGCGCGACGATGGCTCGTGGCTGATCGACGGCAGCACACCGGTGGCCGACATGAAGCGGGTGCTCGACCTGCAGTCCTTGCCCGAGGAAGAGCGCTACGAAACGGCGGCCGGCTTCATGATGTATATGCTGCGCAAGGTGCCCAAGCCGACCGACAGCGTCGAACACGAAGGCATGCGCTTCGAGGTGGTCGACGTCGATCACTACCGGATCGACCAGTTGCTGGTGAAGCGCCTGGAACGCGCCGATACGGCGCCGCTGTCGGTGAGTTCGCTGACCGACTAAGGGCTCGACTAAGGGCTCGACTAAGGGCTCGCCTGGCGTGCGGCTGAGCCGTGCGTCAATATATCGGGCGCTTTGGTAGCCTGTGATGATCCGGCTCGCTCCTTGAAGCGAGCCGCTTCCAACCTACAGGAGCCCCCTACATGTCTATCCGCAACCTGCTTTCTTCGATCCTGATCGGCGCCGTCGCCAGCGCGCGCTCGATGACGCCCATGGCCACCATCGCCACCGCACGCCTGGCCGGCCGCGGCACCTCGGGCGAACTGTTCCTGCTGGACCGTCCGACCTTCAAATATGGCGCGCTGGCGATGGGCGTCGGCGAGCTGTTCGGCGACAAGATGAAGAGCGCACCCGACCGCACCGTCTTTCTGGGACTGCTGGCGCGCGTGATGAGCGCGGGGATCGCCGGCGCGGCATTGGCGCCGAAGGGAAGGGAAAAGGCGGGCGCCGCGGCCGCGGTGGCCACCGCGGTGCCGCTGGCTTACCTGACCCTGGCCGGCCGCAAGCAGGCGATGGCGCGCATCGGCCAGACCAAGAGCGGCTTGATCGAGGATGCGCTGATCGTGGCCGCTGGCGCTGCGATCGTGGCGATGGCCACCAAGCCGCAGCGCGGCTACTGATTTCTACAGGCGGCCGAGGCGCGACAACGCCAGTTGCAGCGTCTCGTCCTTCTTCGCGAAGCAGAAACGCACCACCCGCAATTGTTTCGGCTGGCCGTAGAAGGCCGATACCGGAATCGCCGCCACCTTGATCTCGGTGGTCAGCCAGCGCGCGAAATCCGCCTCTGACTGGTCCGAGATGGCGTCATAGCGCACGCACTGGAAATACGTCCCATCCGATGGCAGCAACGTGAAGCGCGAGCCGGCCAGGCCGGCGCGGAACAGGTCGCGCTTGGCCTGGTAGAAGGCGGGCAGGTCGCGCCATGGCGCCGGGTCTTGCAGATAGGCCGCGATCGCATGCTGCATCGGCGCTGTGACGCAGAACACATTGTATTGGTGGACCTTGCGGAATTCGGTCATCAGGGCCGCTGGCGCTGCCACGTGGCCGATCTTCCAGCCGGTGACGTGGAAGGCCTTGCCGAAACTCGACACCACGAAAGCGCGTTCGGCCAACCTTGGGTCACGCGAGACTGATGCATGCGGCTCGCCGTCGTACACCATGTGCTCGTAGACTTCGTCGGACAGCACCAGGATCGGCGTGCCGTCGACGATCGCTGCCAGCGCATCGAGGTCGGCCTGGCGCAGGATGGTCCCGGTCGGATTGTGCGGCGTATTCACGACGATCATGCGCGTGCGCGGCGTGACCGCCGCCCGTACCGCGTCCCATGGCACGCTGAATCCGGCGTCGTCGAAGCGCATTGCCACCGGCACCACCACGCCGCCGGCCAGCACGATCGCCGGCGCATAGCAGTCGTAGGCCGGCTCGATGACGATCACTTCGTCGCCCGGATGCACGACAGCCAGGATCGCCGTGTGGATCGCCTGACTGGCGCCGACCGTGACGGTGATCTCGGTATTGGCGTCATAGTGGTGGCCGTAGCTCGCCTCGATCTTGGCGGCGATCGCTTGGCGCAGCACCGGCATGCCGGTCATGGGCGCGTACTGGTTATGGCCGGCGCGCATCGCCTCGGCCACCAGGTCGACCAGCTTCGGGTCGCAGGCGAAGTCGGGGAAGCCCTGGCCGAGGTTGACGGCGTCATGCTCGAGCGCCAGCTGCGACATCTGGGTGAACACGGTGGTGCCCACTTGAGGCAGGCGGGAGACTAGCGGAGGAAGGCTCATGGGCGTAGGCGGATCGTGAAGAAAACGTTCTTATTCTAGCGTGCCTTCGGCCCTGGCCTTGAGCCAGGCTTCGGGCAGCATGATGCGGAACAGGCCGGCCTGCGCCGTCTTGCGGCCCAGCTTGAGCAAGGCCTTGTCCTTGCTGATCAGGACCGAGGCGCCGGCGTCGCGCGCCAGTTCCATGAATTTCTGGTCGTCGCGGTCGGTGCAGACCGGCAGGCGGATCGCTTTCGACTCCGGTGCGACCAGGCGCAGCAGGGTGTCGAAGCGAGCGGCAGCCTGCTCGCGGCCCGCTTCGTCCAGCGGCAGGTGCGGGTAGCGCAACACGGCGAGGTATTCGTCGCGGCATTCGGCGCGCGTGATCGCGTCGACCTGTTTCGCCTCGATGGCGGCCAGCAGCTCGGCCCAGCGCGGGTCGTGGAACACGAACAGGTCGAGCAAGACATTGGTGTCGATGACGATAGGTTGGGCTGGAACGGTTATCATGTAGCTTGTTTATTTGTGGAAATTTTCTGTTCGTTCATGCTGATTGTCCTGTCCCCCGCCAAGTCGCTCGATCTCGAATCGCCCCTGACCACCAAGCAACATACTACGCCCGACTTCATCCCGCAGGCCGCGGAGCTGATCGAGGTGCTGCGCGATTATTCGCCGGCGCGGATCAGCGAGCTAATGGATCTGTCGGATGCGTTATCAAGGTTGAACGTCGGCCGCTACGCTCACTGGCAGCCGGATCACGCCGAGGCGCGTCCGGCCATCATGTCCTTCAACGGCGACGTGTATACCGCCTTCGATGCCCCGAGCCTGGATGCGCAAGGGCTCAAATACGCACAGCGCCACGTACGGATCCTGTCGGGCTTGTATGGCCTGCTGCGTCCGCTGGACCGGATGCATCCCTACCGCCTCGAAATGGGCACCAAACTGGCGAACGCACGCGGCAAGGATTTATATGCGTTCTGGGGCGAGACCATCACGCAGGCGCTGAACCGCCAGCTGGCCGAGACCAAGGCCTCGGCACTGGTCAACCTGGCCTCGACCGAGTACTTCAGGTCGGTCAAGCCGAAGTTGCTGGATGCGCCGGTGATCGAGCCGGTGTTTCAGGACTGGAAGAACGGCCAGTACAAGATCATCTCGTTCTTCGCCAAGCGCGCCCGCGGCATGATGGCGCGCTATGCGACCGACAAGGGCATTGCCGACCCTGAACAGCTCAAGGAGTTCGATGTCGACGGGTATGCCTACGAACCGGGTGCTTCCAGCGAACGCGCTTGGGTGTTCAGGAGGCGGGTGGAGGTGTGAGCTTCGGGCTGCTCATGTGAGCTTGGGTTCCCGCCTTCGCGGGAACGACGTGCTGATACGTTCAATGTGCTGGTTCAGCCATCGCGGCTTTTATCATGCGACCGTTGAACGTCGTTCCCGCGCAGGCGGGAACCCAAGTCAACAAGAACAGCCCGCTCCCTTATTCCACCGCATCCTTCGGCGAAGGACGTGGGCCGCTCTTGGCCCAGAATTTCCACCACGGCGCATCGGCGCTCAGGTTCGGGCTCGGACGCACGTCCTTCTTGGCCCAGAACTTCCACCAGGCAGCATTCACGCGCGCATTCGGGTTGAGGAAGTAGCTGTCCGGATAGTTGAGCAGGAACACGCGCTGGGTATCGTCGCGCAGCAGCGGCATGCCGAGCTTGTCGTAGCTGCGCATCATGATGAATAGCGCTTCCTCGCGCGCTGGTGCGTCGCTGTAGTTGGCGACCGCATCCTGGGCGCGATTGAGCGCCGCCAGATAGGCGCCGCGGCGATAGTAGTAATTGGCTACGTGCACTTCGTACTGCGCCATCGCGTTGATCAGATAGCTCATGCGCTCGATCGAGTCTTGCGCATATTTGCTGTTCGGGAACTTGTCGACCAGGGCCTTGAAGGCGGCGAACGCTTCGCGCGTCGCGCGCGGATCGCGCTCGGTCGGGTCTTGTTCATAGACGAAGCTGAAGAAGCCCAGCTGGTCATTGAAGTTGATCAGGCCGCGCAGGTAATACATATAGTCGACCTGGGCGTGGTTCGGGTGCAGCTTGATGAAGCGCTCGACGGCGGCCAGGGCCTCGGCCTGATCCTGCGCCTTGTAGTGGGCGTAGGCGATCTCCATCTGCGCCTGCGTTGCATAGACGCCAAACGGGAAGTTGGTTTCGAGCCGCTGGAACAAGGGAATTGCGGCTTCGTAGTGCCCGCCGGCCATCTCCTCGCGCGCCTCAGCGTATAATTTCTCCGCCGACCAGTTTTTGGATTCGTCGGTAGGCTTCGGCAGAACACTGCATGCCGAGAGGCCGACGAGGGCGCAAGTTGCGACCAACACAGACAATTTTTTTTGCATAGCTTTTTGCAGAGAAGTTTTACCTAGATTCAACGAACGGCTGATTATAGCCGATGGGACTGACGTGATATTAACTCCTGCGCCGGATTCGGCGGATTTACCTATTGACCCTGACTTTGACGATGAACTGGAGGCCGGGTTCGCCCCCGTGCCCGGCATCGACCTGTCGCCGATGACGCTCGCGCTGCAAGAGGAACACTGCGGCCAGCGGCTCGACAAGGTGGTGGCCGGCCTCGTGCCCCAGTTCTCGCGCAGCCGCCTGCAGCAATGGTTCGAAAGCGGCCACATCACGGTTGACGGCAAACCGGCGCGCGGCAAGGACACGGCCTATGGCGACGAGACGATCGTCGTCGAACCGCAGGCCGCGCCTGAAGACACGGCGTTCACGCCGGAGCCGATGGACCTGAACATCGTCCACGAGGACGACGACATCATCGTCATCAACAAGCCGGCAGGCCTGGTCGTGCATCCCGGCTCGGGCAACTGGAGCGGCACCCTGCTCAACGGCCTGCTGCACCACTGCCCGCAACTGGTCGGTGTGCCGCGCGCCGGCATCGTGCACCGCCTGGACAAGGACACCAGCGGTCTGATGGTGGTCGGCAAGACCCTGGCCGCCCAGACCGATTTGGTGCGCCAGCTGCAGGCGCGCACCGTCAAGCGCGAATACTTCGCGCTGGTGTGGGGCACGCCGCGCGCTTCGGGCACCATCGACAGCCCGATGGGCCGCGATGCCAAGGACCGCGTCAAGATGGCGGTTTCGAACAGCCCGTTCGCCAAGCCGGCGATCACCCATTACGAGCGCGTCGTCACCGGCGAGCTCGATCGTCGTCCGGTGTCGCTGGTGCGCTGCCGCCTGGAAACGGGCCGTACCCACCAGATCCGCGTCCACATGCAGTCGCTGGGCTTCGCCCTGGTGGGCGACGCCGTCTATGGCAAGCGCCACCTGACGCCGGTCTTCCACCGCCAGGCGCTGCAGGCGCGCCGCCTCGGCCTGGTGCATCCGGGATCGGGCGAGCAGTGCGAATGGACGGTGCCGCTGGCCGACGATTTCGCCGCGCTGATTGCCCAGGCGGGCATCGAGGAGCCGCAGGATGACGGATTCGGTAGCGATTCTGCTGGCAAATTCGATGACGAGGATGACGACGAAGGCGTCGTCACCTACCGCGTATGACGCAAGGCCTGACCGCCGCCGGCCTGGTCTGGCCGGACTGGCCCGACCTGCCGGCCTCGATCGGCGCGCTGGCCACCAGCCGCGATGGCGGCGTCAGCGCCGCGCCCTATGACGACGGCAAGGGTGGCGGCGGCCTGAACCTGGGCTTGCACGTCAACGACGACCCCGATGCGGTGCGCGCCAACCGCGAGCGCCTGCAAGTCTGGCTGCCGGGCCGTCCGGCCTGGATCGCCCAGGTGCATGGCGCCGACGTGGTCGACGCCGCGAACGTGGGGCCCGATCGTCCGGCGTGTACCGGCGACGCCAGCATGGCGACGGCGCCAGGCCTCGTGTGCGCGATTCTCACCGCCGATTGCCTGCCGGTGCTGTTCGCCGACCTCGATGGCAAGGTGGTGGGGGCGGCCCACGCGGGCTGGCGCGGCCTGGCGGGCGGGGTGCTCGGGGCGACCGTGAGCGCCATGCGCGCGGCCGGCGCCGGCGAGATCACCGCCTGGATGGGGCCGGCCATCGGTCCCGATGCCTTCGAGGTGGGGCAGGACGTGGTGGATGCCTTCGTGGCCGCCATCCCGGGAGTGGCCGCACGGGCCTGCTTCCGCGACTATCCCGGCCGTCCGGGCAAATTCCTGGCCGATATGTTCACCCTGGCGCACCTGATGCTGGCGCGCGATGGTGTCGAACGCGTCCATGGCGGCGGCCTGTGCACCGCCAGCGCACCCGAGCGCTTCTATTCCTACCGCCGCGATGGCGTCACCGGCCGTCAGGCCAGCTTGATCTGGATCAAGTGAGCGATCGGCATCCTCGCTGATGCTGCTCAGTCGCCGTCGCCGTCCCCATGGGACGCTTCGGTGGCGTCCCCAGGCGCATCCTTGTTTGCGGGTTTGTCCCCGCCCTGGTTTTGCCCACCCATTGCCATCCGGCGACGTTGCCGACGCCGCTTTGCGCCGGTGAGATAGAAAAGAATGGATAATGGGACTGCGCAATAAAAAACGAAGGTCATGATCCCGCCGACCACGGTCGGTTCGGTCGCCGCCATGAGCACGACAACGTAAATCCAAGCAATGGCGACGATCCACATGATGTTTTGTTTCCTGGTTGAAGAGACGAGATTCTAACAACGGATGCCTACATGAACATGCCTGACCCGCAAGCTTTTGCCGCAACCTGGTTGTCCCAGTTTACCGATCCCAAGGCCTGGGACGGCTGGATGAAGATGGCGCCAATGACCCCGCCGCCCGCATCCGCCAACCCGCTGGCCGGCTATCTGAAAGATATTGGCGCCGGCATCGACCCGGTCAAGCTGGAGTCGATCCGCGACGACTACCTCAAGAAGGGCGCACAGCTCTGGCAAGATTTTGTATCGGGCAAGACGCCCGTGCTGCATGACAGGCGCTTCTCGGCCTCGGAATGGATGGCGCACCCGCTGTCGGCCTTCTCTGCCGCCTCCTACCTGTTGAATTCCGAATTCCTGCTGGCCATGGCCGATGCGGTCGAGGCCGGTCCGCGCGAGCGCCAGAAGATCCGCTTCGCAGTGCAGCAAATGGTCGACGCCATGTCGCCCGCCAATTTCTTCGCGACGAATCCGGAAGCGCAGAAGAAAATGATCGACACCAAGGGCGAGAGCCTGACCAAAGGCATGGCGAATATGCTGGCAGACCTGCAAAAGGGCCGCATCTCGCAATCGGACGAATCGGCCTTCGAGGTCGGCCGCAACGTCGGCAACACGCCAGGCCAGGTGGTGTTCGAGAACGAGCTGTTCCAGCTGATCCAGTACACGCCGACTACGCCGACCGTGCACAGCGTGCCGCTGCTAATGATCCCGCCCTGCATCAACAAGTTCTACATCCTCGACCTGCAGCCCGAGAACTCACTGGTCCGCTACGCGGTGGAGCAGGGCAATACGGTGTTCATGGTGTCCTGGCGTAACCCTGACCGCAGCCAGGCCAACCTGCGCTGGGACGATTACGTCGAGACGGGCGCGATCCGCGCGCTGGAGGTGGTGGGCGAGATCACCGGGCAAGAGAAGGCCCATGTGTTCGGCTTCTGCGTCGGCGGCACGATCGCCGCCACCGCGTTGGCGGTGCTGGCCGCACGCGGCCGCCAGCCGGCGGCCAGCCTGACGCTGCTGACCACCTTGCTCGACTTTTCCGACACCGGTGTGCTCGAAGTGTTCGTCGACGATGCCCAGGTGGCGCTGCGCGAGCAGACCCTGGGCGGCGGCGGACTGATGGCGGGGCGCGACCTGGCGACGACCTTTTCGGCGCTGCGTCCAAACGACCTGGTATGGAACTATGTCCAACAAAACTATTTGAAGGGCAAGGAACCGCCTGCCTTCGACTTGTTGTACTGGAATGCCGACAGCACCAACTTGCCGGGACCGATGTTCTGCTGGTATCTGCGCAATACCTACCTCGAGAACAAGCTGAAGAACCCGGGCGCGCTGACGGTGTGCGGCGTGCCGGTCGACCTGGGCAAGATCGATGCGCCGGTATTCATGTACGGTTCGAAGGAAGACCATATCGTGCCATGGCAGGCGGCCTATGCCTCGATGGGGCTGCTCAACCCCAGGAATGCGAAGGCGAACCGGTTCGTGCTGGGCGCTTCGGGGCACATCGCCGGCGTCATCAATCCGGCCGCGAAGAACAAGCGCAGCTATTGGGTCAATGACAAGGGCGGCAAGTCGCGCCCGAAGGACGACGGCGCCTGGTTCGACGGCGCGGTCGAGCACAAGGGAAGCTGGTGGCCGGAATGGGCAAAATTCCTGGCGCAACACGGCGGCGCCGACGTGCCGGCGCCCGAGACGCCTGGTAATGCGCAATATGCGGCGCTGGAACCGGCGCCGGGACGTTACGTCAAGGCGCGTGCCGATTGAGTGTGAGGCGGATAAGTTGACAGAAAAGCTAAGATAGTGATTAAACTGGTAATTGCTGCACCTGCGTCAATTGCATGGTATGGTGTCTGCTGTCCGTCTACTGCCGACCTGGTGGCGGATGGGCAGGAGACGAACCGGCCATGCCGGCGCACACAATTCTAAGTACGAGGCTCACGAAGCCGCGGCGCAACCTATGGAACGAGAGATGAGCAGTGTGAAGAAAAGTACGGAACGCCTGATCAAGAAATACCCGAACCGTCGCCTGTACGACACGCAGACCAGTTCATACATTACGCTGTCCGACGTCAAACAGCTCGTGCTCGACGCCGATGAATTCACCGTGGTCGACGCCAAGAGCAATGAAGACCTGACCCGCAGCATCCTGCTGCAGATCATCCTGGAAGAAGAAGCCAACGGCGTCCCGATGTTCTCGAGCTCGGTCCTGGCCCAGATCATCCGCTACTACGGTCACGCGATGCAGGGCATGATGGGTTCTTACCTCGAAAAGAACGTGCAAGCCTTCACCGACATCCAGAACAAGTTCACCAGCAACGCAGCCGGGGCCCTCGAAGGCAAGCCTTTCAGCCCCGAGATGTGGACCCAGTTCATGAACGTCCAGGGCCCGATGATGCAGGGCATGATGAACAACTACATCGACCAGAGCAAGAACCTGTTCCTGCAGATGCAAGAGCAGATGCAGAACCAGAGCAAGGCGATGTTCGGCGCTTTCCCGTTCCCGGGAATGCCGACCAATCCGACCGACAAGAAATAAGCGCGTCGCGCAACGCCTGCGCGACCACCGTCACCAGCCTCAGCACGTCGTTGCCGCGCAGGCGGGAACCTAAGTTTCTTGGCACAGTGACTACGCTCGACGAAGCCACTACGCAACAGACTTGGGTTCCCGCCTCCGCGGGAAGTCGTTGCTGCCAGTGGCAGGAACGACGTGCAAGGGCCTCGGGTCCCACTCCCACACCCGGTTCAGGTACAATCGCGGATTGCCCAAATCATTTGTCGTCCGCCCATGCCTGAACTCCGTCGTAATCCTTCCGCCAACTCCGGCAGCATCGCCGCCGCCGCCAAGGCCCCAGCCATCGTCATTCCGACGCCGGCCGCGGGCCTGACCGCGCCAAAGGTCGGCTTCGTCTCGCTCGGCTGCCCGAAGGCGCTGGTCGATTCGGAGCAGATCCTGACCCAGCTGCGCGCCGAAGGCTACCAGACCGCCTCGTCCTATGATGGCGCCGACCTGGTGATCGTCAACACCTGCGGCTTCATCGACGCCGCGGTGCAGGAGTCGCTCGACGCGATCGGCGAGGCGCTGGCCGAGAACGGCAAGGTGATCGTCACCGGCTGCCTGGGCGCCAAGAAGGATGCCGCGGGCGACGACATCATCACCAAGGTGCACCCGAAGGTGCTGGCCGTGACCGGCCCGCACGCCGTGACCGAGGTGATGGAATCGGTGCACCTGCACCTGCCGAAACCGCACGACCCGTTCATCGACCTGGTTCCGGACCACGGCGTCAAGCTCACGCCGAAGCACTACGCCTACCTGAAAATTTCCGAAGGCTGCAACCACCGCTGCAGCTTCTGCATCATCCCATCGATGCGCGGCGACCTGGTGTCGCGCCGCATCGACGAAGTGCTGATCGAGGCCGAGAACCTGTTCAAGGCCGGCGTCAAGGAACTGCTGGTGATTTCGCAGGACACGTCCGCCTACGGCGTCGACGTCAAGTTCCGCACCGGCTTCTGGAACGGCCGTCCGATCAAGACCCACATGACGCAGCTGGTCGAGGCCCTGGGCCAGCTGGCGCGCCAGTACGATGCCTGGGTGCGCCTGCACTACGTCTATCCTTACCCGCACGTCGACCACGCGATCCCGTTCATGGGCGACGGCCATGTGCTGCCTTACCTCGACATCCCGATGCAGCATGCGCACCCGGATGTCTTGAAGCGCATGAAACGCCCGGCCAGCGGCGAGAAGAACCTCGAGCGCATCCTCAACTGGCGCAAGATGAACCCGGACCTGACGATCCGCTCGACTTTCATTGCCGGCTTCCCGGGCGAGACCGAGGCCGAATTCGAATACCTGCTCGACTTCCTGAAGGAAGCGCAGATCGACCGCCTGGGCTGCTTCGCCTATTCGCCGGTCGAGGGCGCGACCGCCAACGAGCTGGCCAATCCGGTGCCGGAACAAGTGCGCGAAGAACGCCGCGCGCGCGTGATGCTGCTGCAAGAGGAAATCTCGGCCAAGCGCCTGCAGGCCAAGGTCGGCAAGACCGTGCGCGTGCTGATCGACGAAGTCGGTCCGCGCGAAGCCATTGGCCGCTCGGCTGCCGATGCGCCGGAAATCGACGGCGTGGTCCACATCAAGCGTCCGCTGGTGCCGGGCAAGCAGAAGCTGGCGGTCGGCCAGTTCGCCGACGTGGTCGTAACCCGCGCCGACGCCCACGACCTGTGGGCCAACCCGATCTGAAGCACTGACACCTAGCCCGGCGCGCGAGTCCCATGAACGAGAAGTCGATCCAGACCACACTGATCCATAGCGACTACGTCGCGCCGAGCGGTTTCGATGCCTTCCCGCCCGGCATCCACCGCGCATCGACGGTGCTGTTTCCGAACACCGCCGCGATGCGCTCTACCGAGTGGCGCGACAAACAGGCCTATACCTATGGCCTGCACGGCACGCCGACCACGTTCACCCTCGAAGGCAAGCTGGCCGAGATCGAAGGCGGCAAGCATTGCCTGCTGACGCCTTCCGGCCTGGCGGCGATCGCGATGGTCGATTTCGCCTTGCTCAAGAGCGGCGACGACGTCCTGCTGCCGGATAACGTCTACAACCCGAACCGCGAACTGGGCCGCTGGCTGACCCAGGACTTCGGCGTGTCGGCGCGCTACTACGACCCGATGATCGGCGCCGGCATCGCGGAGCTGATCCAGCCGAACACAAAGCTGCTGTGGACTGAGGCGCCGGGATCGGTGTCGATGGAAGTGCCGGACCTGCCGGCCCTGTGCCAGGCGGCCCATGCGCGCGGCGTGATCGTCGCGCTGGATAACACCTGGGCCGCCGGGCTGGCGCTGCGCGGCTTCGACCACGGCGTCGACATCGTCATGCATGCGCTGACCAAGTACCAGTCAGGTGGGGCAGACCTGTTGATGGGCGCCGTGATCACCCGCGATCGTGGACTGAACGATCGCATCGCGCAAGCGCATATGCGGCTCGGCATGGGCGTGAGCCCGGACGACGCCTACCTGGTGCAGCGCGGCCTGCCGACGATGAAGCTGCGCTTCGAGCGCCACGATGCGAGCGCGCGGACGCTGGCCGCCTGGTTCAAGGCGCGGCCCGAAGTCAGCAAGGTGCTGCATCCGGCGTTCGAGGATTGTCCCGGCCACGCGTTCTGGAAACGCGATTTCACGGGCGCCGGCGGCCTGTTCTCGGTGGTGTTCGATCCACGTTTTGACGAGGCCCAGGTCGACCGCATGGTCGATGCCTTGACCCTGTTCGGCATCGGTTACAGCTGGGGCGGACCGAATAGCCTGGTGATGCCGTATCGGATCAAGAGCCTGCGCGACAAGTGGGCCGATCCCGGCGTGCTGGTGCGCTTCAATGTCGGCCTCGAAGAGCCAAACGACCTGATTGCCGATCTGGAGCGGGCCTTCGGCCAGCTGTAAAGGAAAAATGGGGCCTGATCGGCCCCATTCTTTTTTATACCGGCATCGCCCGGTTATTGTTCAGGTCGAGGAAACCGCGCACCAGGCGATAGGCTTTCCAGACCCAGACCACGAACCACAGCAGGTAGGCAACCGGAATGCCGATCACGGTGATGAACAGCACGCCGCCGACGGCCATCCAGGCCACATACCACCAGAATGAACGGATCATCCAGGTGTGATGGCTGTGAACCATCGTGCCCACGGTTTCAGGGCGCTTGATGTAGTTGACGATCACCGGAATGATCGACAGCATCCCGAGCGAAAAGAAGAAGGTCAGCGCGTGGATGACGTACAGGATGCGCGCCCAGTGCTTGTTGTCCTCGACACCGCGTTCCAAAACCAGTTCTTGCGACATAGTGGCTCCTCATGAAGGACGGGATAGCCCCCGTTTGTTGTCATTGTAGCAGCGTCGGCCGCAAAGAACCGGATTATGCCGGCCGGAAGGTCGAAGGATTCAACCTACATGTTGCTGGACCCACGCCATCAGCCGCCCTGCATCCATGGCGCCCGCCTGGCGCGCGATCTCGCGTCCGCCCTTGAACAGCGCGAGCGTCGGGATGCTGCGGATCGCGAAGCGTCCGGACAAATCCTGCGAACGCTCGGTATCGACCTTCAGCAGGCGCACCTTGGGCTCCAGGCGCTGGGCGGCCTGGGCATACGCCGGCGCCATCATCTTGCACGGGCCGCACCATTCGGCCCAGAAGTCGACCAGCACCGGGATATCGTTGCGGCCCACGTGACGCTCGAAGCGGGCGCTGTCGACGTCCAGCGGGCGGCCGGTGAAGATGGCTTGCGAGCATTTGCCGCAAGTAGGGGCGTCCTGCAGGCGTGCCTGCGGCATGCGGTTGACCGCATCGCAATGCGGACAGACGACGTGGAGCGGGTCGCTCATGGTGTTCTCCTTCAGCTAAAACGATGACGGTATTGTAAGCGGCGCCGTGCAATCGGCGTCGCCGGCCCAGCCATGCGCCGCGTCCGGCCCGACGTGCATAGAATGATGGAAACGACACGACCACGATAGTCCGATGCCCCAATCCGAATCGACCGGGAGCCTGCTCGTCGGCTGCGCCGGCTGGAGCCTGCCCAAAGCCTGCGCTGACGCATTTCCTGCGGAAGGCAGCCACCTGGAACGCTATGCCGCCGTCTTTCCCACGGTGGAAATCAATTCCTCGTTCTACAAGCCGCACAAGCCGGAAACCTACGCCCGCTGGGCCGCGAGCGTCCCGGACGATTTTCGCTTCGCCGTCAAGGTGCCGCGCGCCATGACGCACGAAGCGCGCCTGCTGGAGGTCGACGAGCAGCTCGACCGCTTCCAGGCTGAGGCCGGCATGCTTGGCCACAAGCTGGGCTGCTTGCTGGTGCAGTTGCCGCCGCGCTTCGGCTTCACCGACGCGCCGGCGCACGCCTTCTTCGCCGGCCTGCGTGCCCGCTTCGGCTGCAGCATCGCCTTCGAGGCGCGCCACGCCAGCTGGTTTTCCGAGCCCGCCACCGCCTTGCTGCGTGAATGCGGCGTGATCCGCGTGATCGCCGATCCGGCCGCCGGCCAGCCAGGGCCGCACGAGCCCACCAGCGACAGCGAGGTCTACGTGCGCCTGCATGGTACGCCGCGCATCTATTACTCGCGTTATCCGCAAGAAGAGATCGCACGCTGGCGCGCCGGGTTCGATGCGCTGGTGGCGCAGAAACGCAAGGTCTGGTGCGTCTTCGACAATACGGCGGAGGGCGCCTCGGTGCCGAACGCGTTGGAGCTGATGCGCGGGTAAGTGGCGCGTGCCGGTGTAGAATCAGCCGTCCCCCCCCGATTATCTTCCCTGATGTGACGACCACTGCCGCAGCATCATCCCATTCTCCGGCGGCGCTTGCCGGCATGCCCCTGCGGGTCGAGTGCCCGCCGGGCGCCTGCGTGTGCGCGCGCGAACAGGTGCTGGCCGATCCGGCGGCAGACCAGCGGCCGCTCCTGATCACGCGCCAGCACGAACAGAAGCTGATCGAGCGCATTGGGCGTGTCGACAGCTATGCCGACCTGCAGCACGTGCAGAGTTTGATCCGCAAGAACGTCGGCAGCGAGCTGCGCATCGCGCCCGGCCCCAACGAGGTGCGCACCGTGCGCGGCATCGTGATCATGCTCGAGGAGCGTCCGGGCCTCTGCAAGAAGCTGCGCCAGTCGGTGCCGGCCGCGGTGCGGCGCCGCCTGGCCGAGCGGCCCGAGATCGCTTGGGCGATCCTCGATGCGCACGACCTGTTTGGCGCGGGCTGACGCACAATTGCTGCGCTGCGGGGGGCTCCCTGCACATGAATCGTCCGGCTCTTATACAATCGATGACAGAGCGGCATTGGCCGCCCGTGAACCACCGCGCGCGGCTTAGTTCCTGCGCGCAGCATCCTGGAGAATCCCATGTCGGGCTATAGCATCAATATCGAAGAAAAAACGCTTGCAGGAAACAACTTCCGTGAAGTGCTGTACACCACCAAGCGCAGCCAGCTGGTCATCATGACGCTGCAAGCGGGCGAAGAGATCGGCCTCGAGCACCATGATGGCCACGACCAGTTCATCCGCGTCGAAGCGGGCGAGGGCGTGGCGCTGCTGGACGGCGAAGAACACAAGCTGGAAGACGGCGTCGCCGTGGTGATCCCGGCCGGCACCGAGCACAACGTCATCAATACCTCGAAGACCGAGCCGATGCGCCTGTACACCCTGTACACCCCGCCGGAGCATCCGGACGGCATCATCCACGCCACCAAGGCCGAAGCGGACGAATACGAGCGCCAGCACGGCCACTGATCTTCAGCGTACGGCGATCGACCGGGACGGCAGTGCGTCGCTCCCGGCACTCGCCGGCGTTGTCATGTCAATCCCAGGTCCAGACTGAGCCTCGTCACAATGACGTAGGTGAGCAGGCCCAAGGCCAGCAGCGCCAGCACGAAGATGGCGGCCACCTTGCCGGCCGCGCGCAGCACTGCGCGCCTTTCCTCGATCTTCCCTTTCTTTCCCTGGTCGTAATGCCACTTGATGGCGTAGAACATGCCCGTGCCAAGCACGAGTGCCTTGAATATGACGAAGACGATAGGGATCCATTCCATGATTTTGCGTATTTCCCGGCTATGACTTGAGACTATCTCGAGGAACGCTACCTCGGGTCGTTGTAGATGTATGGCGTAGGTGCCGACGCGTTGAGGCATACTACTTGAAAGCAATCTCCATACATCGAGACAAAATGTCCCAGTTGAAAGCCATACAAGATGACCGTCTGCCAATCTGGTTGCCGCGCCTGGCCGTGCACGGCGGCCCCCGGTTCTTGCAGATTGCCGATGCCTTGCAGGCGGCGCTGGTGGACGGATCGCTCAAGCCCGGCGACCGGCTACCGCCGCAGCGCCAGCTCGCGGCGCAGCTGGACGTCGACCTGACGACGATCACGCGCGCCTACGATGAAGCCAGGCGCCGCAACCTGCTTGAGGGCCGCGGCGCCCGGGGCACCTACGTCGCGGCGCCGAAAGTCGAACTGAACCCGATCCTCGACCTGAGCATGAACACGCCACCGCCGCCGGCCGGCGTGGACTTCGACGACATGATGAAGCAAGGTTTGTCTCAAGTCCTGATGAGGGCGGACAGTGAATTGCTGATGACTTACCACCTGGGCGGAGGGAGCGACGCCGACCGCAAGGCCGGCGCCACATGGCTCGCGCCGATGTTCGGGCACCTGGATCCTGGGGAGCTGGTCGTTTGTCCGGGGGCGCAAGCGGCGATCGCCGCGTCGATTCTTGCGCTGACCGGGCCTGGCGATGTCATCCTGGCGGAGCCGATGACGTATCCGGGCTTGCGCACGGCAGCCACCCAATTCGGCCGGCACATCGTCGCAGTCGACGCGGACCAGCACGGGATGATGCCCGGGATGTTCGAAAAAGCGTGCCGCCGGCACAAGCCCACGCTGGTCTACCTCAATCCCACGCTACAGAACCCGACCGCCATCACCATGCCGGAAAGCCGGCGCAAGGAACTCGCCAGCATCGCGCAGCGCTGCAATGTGCGCATCGTCGAGGACGATCCCTACTGGCTTCTCGCCGATGCGCCGCCACCACCTATCGCCGCGTTCGCCCCGGAGCAAGTGGTCTATATCTCGACGCTATCGAAATGCCTGACGCCCGGCTTGCGCGTCGCCTTCGTGCTCGTGCGCGACCCGCAGGAACGCGCGCGTTTCCTGGCCGCGCTGAGATCGTTCGCGCTGATGGTCGCTCCCTTGGGCGCCGCGCTGGCCACCCAATGGATCCTGGACGGTTCGGCTGGTGGATTGATGGAAGGCGTGCGCACGGAGGCGCGCCTGCGCCACCGGATGGCGCGGGATATCCTGGCGGGGCGCTATGGCGGCGCAGGAGACGGCCTGCATGTGTGGCTCGAGCTGCCGGCGTACTGGAACTCATCGCAGCTTGCGCGTGCGGCCGACAGCGAGGGTATCGCTGTCACGCCGGCCGAGGCATTCGCGACCGGCAGCGACGCAGTGAACGCCATCCGTATCTCGCTGGGCAGCATCAAGGACCGTGGACGCTTGCAGGCGGGTCTGCAACGGCTGTCGCATCTGCTCGCGCGGCGGCCCGAGTCGTTCAGCGCCGCCGTGGTGTGACGGCCCTGAAACACGACGCTGGATCAGGCGAAGCCAGGATACGACAAAGCCGGCATCGGCCGGCTTCGCTTTTTACTTCGCTGCTTACCAACCGTAAGGCCAGCGCGTCCCGATACTCCCACCCCAGCCACGATGGCGGTGGCCGCGCCAGCTGCTGCGGCCGAAGTCGAAGCCCAGGCCGATCGAGATCGGCGGATACCAGTAACGCGGCTGTTCGACGACCACCGGTTGCGGCACGTAGACCGGCTGCTGCTGCACCCATACGGGTTGTTGCTGCACCACCACTGGTTGCTGGGTGCGATAGACCGGCGTCACCGACGTCGTCGTCCAGCCCGAACTTGGCGCCGCAGTCGCGATCGGCGTCGAGGTCACGACCCCGCCCTGGCCGGAGGCTGCGACCTGGGCGCCAGTGCCGACCGGCACCGGTGTGACGGACACGACCCGCCATTGGCTTGGGTCGGATGGTTGCGCGTAGGTATAAGTCGGGCCGGGCGCGGCGCAGCCGGCCAGCAGACCGAGCGACCCGAGAACGATGGCAATATTTTTCATGACGCTCCTCCTGACACTGCCATCATACGAGCTGCCGGGCCAGTGTGCTGAAGGAATTACACCCTGTTACACCGAGCCGGCCCCGACGTCAGGCGCCCATCAGCGAGGACAGCGCCGTCAGCGGCACTGCCGCCGCCAGCGCCTCGTAACCGGCGTCGTTCGGATGCAGGCGGTCGCCGCTGTCAAAGGCGGGGCGCAGCCGCTGCGGGGTGCTCGGGTCGCGCAGCGCCAGGTCGACGTCGGCCAGCAGGTCGAATGGCAGCGCGCTGCGCATCCAGGCATTGACGGCCTGCCGTACCGCCTCGCGCGCCGGTGTGTAGTAGACGAAGCCGAGGAAAGGAGGCAGGGTGGCGCCGAGCACCGGGATGCCGTGCAGGTGGGCGCGCGTCAGCAGCTGCAGGTAGCCGGCGATCAGGTCGTTGGCCGGGATCGGCGCCGAAGACGGACTGTAGACGATGTCGTTGATGCCGATCAGCACCGCCAGCCCCCGGACGCCGGCGGTGGACAGCACGTCGCGATCGAAACGCTCCAGCAAGTCCTTGCCGGCCAACAGGGCGGTCGGCGTGTCGGCCAGCATGCGGTTGGCCGAGATGCCGCGGTTGACGACACCGATGCGATTGCTGCCGAGCTCGGACTGGATGCGGCGCGCCAGGAAGTCGGGCCAGCGCCGGTTGCCGTTGGAGGTGCTGCCCACGCCGTCGGTGACGGAGTCGCCCACCGCCACCAGCACCGGCGCCGCGCGGTCGACGTCCACTTCGGTGAGGAAGGGCCAGGAGGCGAAGGCCCGCTGGACCGGGAGCGAGGCTTGGGCGCCGAAGTCGCCCGTGGTCGACGCATAGCTGGCCTGGTAGGCGGCGTTATGGATCGTGCTCGCCTGGACCGTGCCCGAAAAATACAGGCTGATGGCGAGGTCGGTGAACGGCGCCACCGCCAGCGAGACGGGATCGGACACCACCGGCGCACCGGCCGGAATCGTGACATTGGTGCGTCCGCCGAAGGTGAGCTGGCGGCTGGTGCCCGCGGTGACGACGGCGCCGCCCGCGCGCAGGCCAATATGGGCGCTGCTCAGCCGCAACTCGGTATCGCCCATCTCGTTCGACAGCCGGATGCGAACGCGGTTGCCGCCGAGGCTGGTGCGCGCGATCAGGCGCAAGGTCTGGTTGGTGAAAGTCAGGAGCGAGGCGGACGGCGGCGGGCCGGCCGGCGCGCAGCCCCAGCCCGCGCTCCAGCGCTCTGGCAGGCCCGCCTGGGCCAGTGCGTCGGCTGCCGGTGCAGCCAGCGCGCCCGCCAGGACCGGTGCGCCGAGCAGGATGCGTCGTCGGCCCTGGTCGACGCCATGATCGCCCTGGAGGGGCGACGTGGAAGAAGTGACAGGCGAGTCGGAGGCACTGGAATCCGGAAGGGACATGACGGGCTCCTGAGAAAGGTCGAGAACTGGCGGTCGCGGTACGAGCGCCAGTCCACGATAGCGCAGAGCGCATGCGACGCGGGTACGGTCGCTTACATTGTTTGCGCTGCGTCGTGCGGATTTCTGATGGGAAGGGTTGCCAGCTAAAAATCAGCAGATGCCCAGGAACAGCAATGCGGAAAGCTCAGGCGAGAATCGTCAGCAAGCCGTCCAGGCCAGAGAAATTCAGGGCGACATTGGCCTGTTCGCGCACCACCGGCTTGGCGCGGAAGGCGACCGACAGGCCGGCAATGCCCATCATTTTCAGGTCGTTGGCGCCGTCGCCCATGACGATGGCCTGAGATGAATCGATGCCCAGTTCCGCGCACACACGTTGCACGGTGCGCTTCTTTTCCTCGGCGTCGACGATGTCGCCCAGTACGCGGCCGCTCAGCTTGCCGTCGACGACTTCCAGCACGTTGGCGTGGGTATGGTCCAGGCCAAGGCGCGGCTTGAGGCGGTCGGTGAAGAAGGTGAATCCGCCCGACACCAGCAGGGTCTTGAGGCCGGCCGCCTGCACCGCCTGCAGCATCGCTTCGCCGCCCATCGAGATGCGCAGGCGTTCGTCATACACACGCTGCAGCGCGGACGCGTCCAGCCCCTCCAGCAGCGCCACGCGCCGCATCAGGCTCTCGGAAAAATCGAGCTCGCCGCGCATTGCGGCTTCGGTGATCGCGGCCACCTGCGGCTTGAGGCCCTGCATGTCCGCGATCTCGTCGATGCACTCGATGGTGATCAGCGTGGAATCCATGTCCATCGCCACCAGCCTGAAGTCGGCCAAGGTGCGGCCGGCCGCGATGAAGGTGGCGTCGACGCCGGCCGCGAAGGCGGCGGCGTCGATTTCCTGCTTGAGCGCGGCGCTGTAGTCGACGCCTTCGGCGCGCAAGCAGCGGGCGCCGCGCGCGGTCAATCGCTGCGGCTTGGCCAGCTGCGCCAGGCGTTCGAGGGTTGCTTGATCAGCCTGCGGTCCTTGCAGCACCAGGTTCGTGGTCATGAATGTCGTTCTCGTCAGGCGAGCAGTTGTTTGATGGTCTGTTTGATCTGGTTCACGCGCGCCGCCAGGTCGGGCATGCTGGCTGTGATGCGCAGCTTGTCCTGGCCGGCCAGCTTGATCTGGCGGTTCTTCTGGATCAGCGTGATGATCTTGATTGGATCGATCGGCGGCTTTTCCATGAACTGCAGGCTGGCCGCCTCGCCATGGGCGTCGATCTTGACGATGCCCACGCTCCTGGCCGCGATGCGCAGGCGATGCGTTTCCACCAGCGCTTTTACGGCATCCGGCATCTTGCCGAAACGGTCGATCAACTCCTCTTGCATCGAATCGATGCGGTCCTGGCTTTCGCAGTTGGCCAGGCGCTTGTAGATCGACAGGCGCTCGTGCACGTCGCCGCAGTAGTCGGCCGGCAGCAGGGCCGGCACATGCAGATTGATCTCGGTGGTCGACGACAGCGGCGCCGCGAGGTCCGGCTCCTTGCCGGCCTTGAGTGCGCGCACCGCTTCGTTGAGCATGTCGGAATACAGCTGGAAGCCGATTTCGAGCATCTCGCCCGACTGGTTATCGCCCAGCACCTCGCCGGCGCCGCGGATTTCCAGGTCATGCATGGCCAAGTAGAAGCCACTGCCCAGTTCTTCCATCTGCTGGATCGCGTCCAGGCGGCGCTGCGACTGCTTGGTCAGGTTCGACAGGTCGTTCACCATCAGGTAGGCATAGGCCTGGTGGTGCGAACGGCCGACGCGGCCGCGCAACTGGTGCAGCTGGGCCAGGCCGAACTTGTCGGCGCGGTGCATGATGATCGTGTTCGCGGTCGGCACGTCGATGCCGGTCTCGATGATGGTCGTGCACAGCAGGATGTTGAAGCGCTGGGCCACGAAGTCGCGCATGACCTTCTCGAGGTCGCGCTCGTGCATCTGGCCGTGGGCCACGCCGATACGCGCCTCGGGCAGCAGTTCTTGCAGCATGGCGCGGCGGTTCTCGATGGTATCGACTTCGTTGTGCAGGAAGTAGATCTGGCCGCCGCGTTTCAGCTCGCGCAGGCACGCTTCGCGGATGATCGAGCCGTCCTCGCTGCGGACAAACGTCTTGATCGCCAGGCGCTTTTGCGGCGCGGTGGCGATGATCGAAAAATCGCGCAAGCCTTCCAGCGCCATGCCCAGCGTGCGCGGGATCGGAGTCGCGGTCAGGGTGAGCACGTCGACCTCGGCGCGCAGGGCCTTCAAAGCCTCTTTCTGGCGCACGCCGAAGCGGTGTTCCTCGTCGATGATCACCAGCCCCAGGCGCGTGAACTTGACATCCGGCGACAGCAGTTTATGGGTGCCGATCACGATGTCGAGCGTGCCGTCGGCCATGCCCTTGATCGCATTATTGATTTCCTTGCCGGTACGAAAGCGCGACAATTCGGCGATCTTGACCGGCCAGTCGGCGAAGCGGTCGGCGAAGGTCTGGGCGTGCTGCTCGGCCAGCAGGGTGGTCGGGGCCAGGATCGCGACCTGCTTGCCGCCCATGACGGCGATGAAGGCGGCGCGCAGCGCGACCTCGGTCTTGCCGAAGCC
Source organism: Massilia sp. Soil_C_3 (assembly GCF_057657035.1). NCBI lineage: Bacteria > Pseudomonadati > Pseudomonadota > Betaproteobacteria > Burkholderiales > Oxalobacteraceae > Massilia > Massilia sp. Soil_C_3. The sequence goes on along the minus strand of NZ_JBDGJG010000007.1, from coordinate 112,772 downwards.
GACGTCGCCGCACACCAGGCGGTCCATCGGCCGGCCCGAGGTCATGTCCTTGATCACGTTGTGGATGGCTTCCGCCTGGTCCGGCGTCTCATCGAAGCCGAAGCTCTGGGCGAAGTTCTCGTAGTCGGTGCTCGAGTATTCGAAGGCGTGGCCCTGGCGCGCCGCGCGCCGCGCGTACAGGTTCAGCAGCTCGGCGGCGGTGTCGCGCACCTGCTCGGCGGCCTTGCGCTTGGCTTTTTCCCACTGGCCCGAGCCGAGCGAGTGCAGCGGCGCGTCCTCCGGCGAGGTGCCGGAATAACGCGAGATCACGTGCAGCTGCGAGACCGGCACATACAGCTTGGTGTCTTTCGCATATTCCAGGTGCAGGAACTCGGTCTCCCCTTCGCCCAGGTCCATGCTAGTCAGGCCCATGTAGCGGCCGATGCCGTGGTTGATGTGGACCACCGGATCGCCGATCTTGAGCTCCGACAGGTCGCGCACCATCGACTCGACCTGGCTGGTCGCTTCCTGCTTCTTCTTGCCGGCGCGGCGGCCCGAACCCGCATACAGCTCGGTCTCGGTAATGAAGACCAGGTGGCCGGATTCGGCGTCGAGCAGCTCGAAGCCGGCCTGCAGCGGGGCCACGCCCAGCGCGAGTCTGGCGTCGCCCTGGCGGAAGCCTTCGAAACCCTCCACCGGCGTCAGATCGAGCCTGTATTCGCCGAAGTACTGCTGCAAGGTTTCGCGGCGGCCGGCCGAATCGGCGCAGATCATCACGCGCGTGTCGCTGCGCTGTAGGTAGGCGCGCAGATTGGTCAGCGGGTCGTCCAGCCGGCGGTTGACGGCGATGTCGGGAATCGGCGCCGACAACTCCGAGGCTGGTGCGGCCGGGTCGCGCGCGATATTCCAGCGGCCGTGCGGCTTGATGCAGGTGAAGAACTGCTCGGCGCCGAGGAACAGCTCTTGCGGTTCGAGGATTGGCCGTTCGCGGTCGCTCTTCAAGAAGCGGTAGCGCGATTCGGTGTCGAGCCAGAAGCGCTGGATGGCGGCGTCGATATCGCCCACCAGGGCCACCGGCGCCTCAATGGGCAGGTAGTCAAACAGGTTGGCCGTCTCTTCGAAGAACAGCGGCAGATAGTATTCGATGCCGGCCGAGGCGATGCCGCTGCCGATGTCGCGGTAGATCGGCGAGCGGGTGGGATCGCCCTCGAAACGCTCGCGCCAGCGGCCGCGGAAGGCGGTGCGGGCCGCGTCGTCCATCGGGAATTCGCGGCCCGGCAGCAGGCGCACTTCTTTCACCGGGTAGAGCGAACGCTGGGTGTCGGCGTCGAAGGTGCGGATCGATTCGATGTCGTCGCCGAACAGGTCGAGCCGGTAGGGCAGCACGGAGCCCATCGGGAACAGGTCGATCAGGCCGCCGCGCACCGAATACTCGCCGGGCGACATCACCTGCGAGACATGCGTATAGCCGGCCAGCGTCAGCTGGGCCTTCAGCCTGGCTTCGTCCAGGCGTTCGCCCTGGCGGAAGAAGAAGGTGTAGGCGGCCAGGAACGATGGCGGCGCCAGGCGCACCAGCGCCGTGGTGGCCGGCACCACCAGCACATCGCATTGGCCGTTGCGGATCTCGTGCAGGGTCGCCAGGCGTTCCGACACCAGGTCCTGGTGCGGCGAGAACGCGTCGTAGGGCAGTGTTTCCCAGTCAGGCAGCAGGTGGCAGGACAGCTTGCCGTCCGCAAACCAGGGAATCTCGTCGAGCAGGCGCTGGCCGTCGCTCGCATTGGCGACGACGACGGTGAGCATCTGGCCATTGGCCTTCAGGGCCAGGGCGGCGGTGGCGAGCGCATAGGCATCGGACGAGCCGTGCGCCAGCGGCAGCACGAAACGCTGGCCTGGTTTGTGGAGGTGTTTCTTGAGATCGAAAGGCATGCAGCGTGCTGTTACGTTCGCGTCAAAAGTAGGCGTCAATTATAGACGAAGGCGCACCAGGCCGCCCTGACGCTTGCATAGCCTCCGTTTACGTAATATTCTAAGTTACAAATAAACCCGACGAGGAATCCGATGTCCCATTTTCACGATCCGGCCATGGTGGCGCGCTACCACGAAGGCCCGCCGAAATTCGTCCCTGGCTTTGCCGACATGCAGCGCATGGCGCGGGTCTTGCTGGCCGAACGCGCACCCCTTGACGCGCGGGTGCTGGTGCTGGGCGCCGGTGGCGGCCTGGAGCTGAAGGCGTTCGCGAACGGCCAGCCGGGGTGGACCTTCGACGGCGTCGACCCATCGGCCGCGATGCTCGACCTGGCGCGGCAACTGGTCGCGGCGCATGGCGACCGGGTGCGCCTGCACCAGGGCTATGTCGATGTGGCGCCGACCGGTCCGTTCGACGCGGCGGCGTGCCTGCTGACCATGCACTTCATGCCGCCGGACGAGCGCCGTCATGCGCTGGGCGCGATCCACGCGCGCCTCAAGCCCGGCAGCCCCTTCGTCGTCATGCACATGAGCGTCGCAGGTGGGGCCGAAGAACGCGCACGCTGGCTGGCGCGCGACGAGGCCTTCGCGGTGGCCGGCGGGGTGGCGCCGGAGATGGCGCGCCAGCGGCGGGAAGGCATCGAGGCCAGCCTGTCGGTGCTGGCGCCGCAGGAAGACGAGGCCCTGCTGCGCGAGGCCGGCTTCAGTGAGATCGACGTGTTCTATGTAGGCGGGGTGTTCCGCGGCTGGGTGTGTCGTGCATGAGGCCGGGTTGTGGTCGGGCTGAAACTCGCGCATGATCCTGTTTCCACATAATAAAGACAGGAGACACCCATGCGCGCAGGCCTGGCCGCCTTTTCCCTATCCATTGCATCCCTGCTGCCGGCCCTTGCGCATGCGGCGCCGCCCGTCGACCTGGTCCTGTTCGACGGCGCGCCGCGCCAGGGCGTGACCGTATCGGCAATCGCTCCCGATACCGAGCACGTTCTCACGGGCGAGCGCGTCGATGCCGATGCAGGCATCCGCGCCGAGTTCCCCGGCAGCGCGATTGAGCTGGCGCGCAGCGCAGGGCCGAACAGCCGCGGAGCCCTGACCCTGCGCTGGGATAAGATCTGGAAAAGCGGCGTGCGCTTTGCCGGTCCATCGTTCGACCTGCGCCCCTACCTGGCGGCCGGCACGCTGGCCTTCGACCTCAAGGTCGATGCGCTGGACAAGGGCGGGATCCTGTTCCGGGTCGGCTGCGGCGCCGATTGCGAGCGCCACGTCTCCTACGTCTTGCCGGGACGCGCCGCCGAAGGCAAGGGCTGGCAGCGCATCGTCCTGTCGATGTCGTGCTTCGCCCGCGACGGCGACGATTTTGGCGCCGTCACGCGTCCCTTCCAGCTGGAGGGCACCGGCAGTGGCCAGGTCAGTGTCGCCAATGTGGCGTTCGCGCAGGGCGGCACACCCAATACGCCTTGCCCCGACCGGCGCACGGTGGCTGTCACGCCCGACACCCTCAACGAATCGTGGTCCACCTCCTGGTGGCTGCCGCGCCACCGGCAGAAGCTGGAAGAGGCAAGGCGCATGGTCGCCGAAGGCCGCAGTCCGCAACTGGTCTTCGTCGGCGATTCGATCACCCAGGGCTGGGAAAAAGAGGGAGCGCAGGTGTGGCAGCAGCATTATGCGCGCCACGATGCGCTGGCGCTAGGCTTCGGCGGCGACCGCACCGAGAACGTGCTGTGGCGCCTGCGGCACGGCGAGGTGGACGGCATCGCTCCCAAGGTCGCGGTGCTGCTGATCGGCACCAATAACGCGGGGCATCGGCGCGACTTCCCCGCCATCACGGTGGCCGGCATCGAACGCAATATTGAGGAACTCAAGCAGCGCCTGCCGCGCACGCGGATCCTGCTGCTGGCGATCTTCCCGCGCGATGCAAAGGCCGACGGTCCGCTGCGCCGCCTCAACGAGCAAGTCAACGCGCGCCTGCCGGCGTTGGCCGATGGGCGCCGCGTGTTCTTCCTGGACGTGAACGAGGCATTTCTGGCGCCTGACGGCAGCTTGCCGGCGAACGTGATGCCGGACGCGCTGCATCCGAACGAAGCCGGCTATGCCATCTGGGCCAGGGCTATGCAGCCGGAGCTGGATCGCTTGATGGCGTTGCCGCGGCTGTAGGCATGCCTGATCCCGACACTGCCCCGGCCGCGCGCCGGTTCGCGACCCCGAACGGCACGTGCACCATCGGGATCGTGCCGCCCGGGCCGGCCGTGAGGTGGGTCAGCTGGTCGTCGAAGAAGATGTGCGGCTTGAACACGGACAGCACGCGGCTCTTGTCCATCCCGCCCAAGAAGAATGTCTCGTCGGGCGAGACGCCCCAGCTGCCCAGCGTGGTGACGACGCGCTCGTGCGCGGGCGCGCTGCGCGCCGTGATGATGGCGATGCGCACGATGCGGCGGTAGTCCGGGTCGTCGCGCTCGGCGTCCTGTTCGAGCTGCTGCAGCATGGCCAGCTTGCGGAACATCCCGGCCAGTGGGCCCGGTTGATGGGGGCGCGCCATGTGCAGCGTTTCGTGGGCGTGGAACTCGCCCAGGCCGTCGCGCTTGAAGACTGCTTCGGATTCGTCGTCGGCCAGCACGCCGTCGAAGTCGAAGGCCACCCGTAGCTCGATGTCGTCTTCCTCGTCGGCGATGCGCGAAGGCAGCACCAGGCCGGCCGGATAATCGACGTCAATAGCGCTCTTGACGTCTTCCTCGTTCGCGCTCAGGAACAGCGCGGCGTTAAAGGCCGGCAGGTAGGGGTAGGGCGATTTGCCGGTCATGAACACCGCGCGCGAGATGTCGAGTCCATAGTGGGCGATCGAGCGCATCACACGCAATCCCGTCTCGGGCGAGTTGCGCGAGAACAGGACGACTTCAACCGGCGCCTGCTGCGGAAAACACTTGTTGATGCTGAGGAAGCGCCGGATGAAGGGAAAGGCCACGCCGCGTGCGAGCACGACGTCGCGCTGGTGTTCCTGATAGGCGCGGTACTCGTCGGGGCCCCGGTCGAGATACACCTGGTGCGATTCGGACAGGTCGAACAGCGCGCTGGAGGCGACGCCGATCACGAGTTTTTCTTCGATGGGAAACGGCATTCAGGCGTCCTGTCGGTCGGATTGTTCTAAAAGTTTGTCGTAGATCTGGCGCGCCTCTGGCGGCAGCGCGAGCACGGCGCGCACGAACAGGGGCTGGCCGCCCCTGGCCAGCATGTGCAGCTTGGCCAGCCGGTCGGCATCGTGCAGCACGGTCGGCAGGGCGCCGGCATCGCCCAGGTGCGCGATCGCGTGGCCGATCGCCGCCGGCAGGTCCCAGGCATCGGCGATACGGGCCGAGATCAGGCGCGCCGCCGCAATCAGGCGCGTGCCGAAGGCGTCGCCGTCGGGCAGGGCGCCTGGCGGCAGCAGTTGCTCGACCACGCGAAACGCCGCTACCAGCCCGACGTTGTGCAGCAGGCCCGCCAGATACGCCTCGAAGGGATCGGCCTTGTTTCGCGGCGCCAGCAAACTGGCCGCCTGCGCGCACAGTTCGGACTGGCGCCACAGCGGCGGCGCAATCAGCCGCGCCAGCGGGCTGGCCTGCTGGCTGATGATCGGACGGAAGGCGACCCGCGCCAGCAGCATGCGGAGGCCGTTCTGGCCGAGCAGCAGCACGGCCCCTTCGAGGTTGCGGATCGGGGACGCGGGCTGGTAGTAGGGGCTGTTTACCTCGCGGATCACCTCGGCGACCAGCACCGGGTCCTGGGCCACCTGGCGCGCCAGCGCGCCGGCGCTCGTCTCCTCCTCGCGCAGGCTGCGCAACAATTGCGGAATGACGGCGGGCACCCGCGGCACCAGCGCCGCCGCGCTGTCCGGATCGCGCGCCAGGCGCGCCAGTTCGTCGAGCACGGGGCCGTCGGGGGCGGGCCGTCCAGTCACGTGCGGGCCGGCCAGCCAGTGGAAAAGGCGAGATCGAGGTCGAGTTCCGCGAGTGTCGCGTCGTCTGCGGCGCCAGGACGGTCTTCCGCCATGTCGGAAGGAATGGCGATTGCTACGCCCGCTTCGCGCGTGCCGAACAGGCGGGCGAGCCAGCGTTTCATGAACGTGCGACGTCGGGGATGGGGATCATGCGGCCATTCTATCGCGAACGTCTGCCGTGAACGCAAACGGCCCGTTCGCCGCTTGCGCGGCGCCGGGCGGTTCGCTGTTTCACCTGTTACTGGCCGTTGTTCGAGCCGGTGGTGGTGTGACCGGTATTGGTCGGGGTCGAGGCATTGCCGGTGGCGTTCGACGGGCCGGTGTTCTGCACGTCGTTCGGGCTGATGCCCATCTGCGCGTCGATGGTCGGGTTGCCGGTCGAGCCGGCCTGGGCCGAGCCTACCGAGGACGAACCGCTGGTGGTGCCGGTGGTGTCGGTGGTGTTACAGGCGGCCAGGGCAAAGGCCATCATGCTGCCCAGCAAAACGGTCTGCAGCTTTTTCATCATGATTCTCCTTGATCGGTGAGTCAGGACTGGCGCATGCGCGAAGGCCTGGCGCGGTTGTCCACGCCGCCCCGCATGCGCCAGGCCGGTCAGCGGCTGACCGGGGTGTCGGTGGCCTGTTCGTTGTTGCTGGTGGTGCCCGATGCGGCATTCACGCCGCTGGCGCCATTCGCGCCCGAGTTCCAGCTATTGGCGCCGCCGTTGGTGCTTGGCGTTTGCACGCCGCTGCCGATGGTCGAGCCGGTGGCGCTCGAGCCGCTCATCGAATCGTTCGTGGTGTCGGTGGTGTTGCAGGCTGCCAGGCCGAAAGCCATCATGCCAACGAGAACTGCGCTTTGAATGGTGCGTTTCATGGTGTTCTCCTTAGGTTTCTGAGTGTTTTCATTTTCGCAATGACAATCACTTGCGAGAATAGGAACACGGCGGCTACCCGTGTAGGATTTCACCTTAGTGCTGCGTCAGCTACGGCTTCAGGCAGCGATTGTTTCCTGTGTCAGCCAATCGAGCAGCTCTGGCGCCGGCAATGGCCGGCTGAAATAATATCCCTGCACCTTGTCGCAGCGCTGCTCGCGCACGACATCTAGCTGGGAGCGGGTCTCGATGCCTTCGGCCACGGTCGTCATGCCCAGGCTCTGGGCCACTTTCACGGTCGCCTCGATCAGCACGCGGTGGTGGAAGCTGGTGTCGGCCAGGCACACGAAGGAGCGGTCGATCTTGACCGTGTCCACCGGCAGCAGGTGCAGGCTCGACAGCGACGAGTAGCCGGTGCCGAAGTCGTCCAGCGCGAGCTTGACGCCGAGTGCCTTCAGCTCGTGCAGGCGCACTTGCGTGTCCTGGTCCTGGGCCGCGAGGCTTTCGGTGACTTCGAGCTGCAGGCTGGCGGGCGGCATGCCGCTCGTGCGCAGCACGGCAGCGACGCTGTCGATCCAGCCGGGCTGGCCGAGCTGCGCGCGCGACAGGTTCACCGCCATCAGGCGCGGCGCCGCGTCCCCGAGGCGCGTCTGCCAGTCCATGAAGTCGCGGCAGGCGCGCGCCAGCACGAAGTCGCCCAGCGCGCCGATCAGGCCGCACTCTTCGGCCACCTGGATGAATTCGATCGGCGGCACGACGCCGCGCAGCGGATGGCGCCAGCGCACCAGCGCCTCGACCCCGGCCGCGCGATCGACGCCGTCGTCCGGCAACAGGCGCACCACTGGCTGGTAGACCACGAACAGCTGTTCCTCGGCCAAGGCCTGGCGCAGGTCGGCCTCGATGTCGGCGCGGCGCGCCGCGCGCTCGCGCATGCTGGCCTCGAACACCGCGTGGCGGTTGCCGCCGGCGCGCTTGGCTTCGACCATCGCAATGCCGGCGTCGCGCAGCAGGCTGTCGGCATCGTGCTCATCGTGCACATCGAGCGCCGCCGCCTCCGGCCCCCAGACCAGCCCCAGGCTGGCGCTGCACACGATCTCGTGGCCGCCGATCAAATAGGGATGGGCGAGGGCGTCGAGCAGGCGCAGCCCGACCCGTTCGGCATCGAGGCGTGCGCGCAGGCCGTCCAGCACCACCACGAATTCGTCGCCGCCGATGCGCGCCGCCAGCTGGCCGCTGCGCGCGGCGGGTTCGATCCCACTGGCCGGCGGACGCAGGGCGCCGCGCAGGCGGTCGGCCATGTGCATCAGCAGCTGGTCGCCGCCGGCCTGGCCCAGGCTGTCGTTGAGCTGGCGGAAGCGGTCGCAGTTCAGGGTGAGCACCGCGAAACCGTGTCCGTCCTGCGGCCGCGCGAGCAGGCGCTGCAGCTCTTCGCGCACCGCGGCGCGATTGGGCATGCGGGTCAGGCTGTCGGTGCGGGCGGCGTTGCGCAGGCGCCGCGAGAGCATTTCCTGCTCGCGCTGGACCTCGAAGGTGGCGTCGGCCACGGTCGCCATCAGGCGCTCGGGGTCGAGTTTCGTCAGGTTCAGCGACAGCACCTGCAGCGAGCCGCTGGCGGCGTGCTGCACGCCGACCGGCAGGCGCAGGCCTTCGCAGATCATGCCGGAAGGTTCGATGAAGGCCTCGACCATCGCCGGCAACTGGGGCGCGACCGGCGCCAGTACGTCGAACAGGTTGTCCAGCCCGGCGTCGGTGGCGAGCGGCATCAGGAGGCTCGAGGCCATCGGATTGAGCATCTCGACCGTGCCGTCGAGCGTGGTCTGGGCCAGGCCGATCGGGGCCCGGTACAGGAACTGCACCAGCGTCTCGTACGCATCGACCGGTTCATGCTGCATGGGCGTGCTCCTGTTGGCGGGCGGGCGTGTCTTGCGGTGTGCCGAGATCGCGCAGGATCAGGCAGTAGGCGGCGCCGTCGGTCTCGCCGGGCAGCGCCTCGTGCTCAGGCAGCGGCAGCGGCGCGACCAGCGTGCTGCCCCAGAATACGGCGCCGTCGGCGCGCAGGCGGCGGCCCTCGTCGAACGACCAGCCGCTGGCGTCGGCTTCGCGCAGCCGGTCCTGGCGGTATTCGAGCGCGATCGTGTCCGGCGGGTAGAAGATCGTGAACGGCCGGCCGACGGCGTCGGGACCGAAGCCGGTGACGCGTCCGACGCTCGCGTTCCAGTCGCAGAGCCGGCCCTGCAGGTCGAGGCTCACGAGCGCGTAATCCTGGACCCCGGCCAGGATGGCCTTGAGCCAGGCGTCGTTCTGGCGCAGCCGGCGCTCGCGCCGCACCTGTTCGGTGATGTCGTCGATGACCGCCATGACGCGTTCGGGATCGAGCTTGAGCAGGGTGAGCGCCAGGATCTGCGACGCCCGCTTGCCGCCGGCCCCGGCTTCCAGATAGAGGTGCAGGCCGTCGCAGATCTTTCCGTAGGGCTCGCCATGCTGGGCGGTGCGCGCGCGCAGCTCTGGCGCCACCATCTCGAGGGCCGTGAACAGGTTGTCCAGGCCGCCGTCCTGCGACAGTGGCATCAGGAGCTGGGCCGCGACCGGATTCATCATGGTGACGTCGCCCTGGACGTTGGTCTGCACCAGGCCCACCGGCGCCAGGTACAGGAACTGGATCAGCGCCTCGTGCTCGGCGCCGAAGTCGTTTGCATCCGCGCTCATCGGGGGCTTACCGCAGCTGGCGCTGGACCAGCACGTAGCGGTGGCTTCCGCCCGGGTTCGACAGCAGGCGCAGCGCGACCTTGACTGGACGCATGCGCAGGGTCAGGACGTAGTCGATGGTGTCGTCCAGCACGCTGTTGTCTTGCTGCGCGTCTTCGAAACGCTGCGCCACCATGAAATTGTTCATGCACGGCGCAACGTTGGTGAACAGGGGCTGGCCCAGTACCCGTTGCGGGGACAGGCCGGCCGCCTGGGATTCGAAGGCGTTGTACAGCGTGACATTGGTATCGGCGCCGAAGCCGATGACACCGAACGCGAGCGCATCGAGCTGTTCCGGCGTGCATTGATCCAGGCGAGCAGCCAGGTCGGGCGCGTCGAAGGCGAGGGGCGTGACGGTCATGGTGTCGGTTGCCGGGTCGCGGCTATTGAATTTAGGTAACAGATGTTGGCATGTGAAAAGGTGTAGTGTCAACCGTGCGCGCCTTTCCACTTCACATTTTTCCAATGTGCGTGCCGTTGCGACACGCCGCGCGCCTATAAATCGACCAGGTTCTCGAATCCACCAAAGAACATGCGCTTGCCGTCGAAAGGCACGCCGCCCGGTTTCATCATATCTTCCAGGCGGGGATCCTGCATCACCTTCTCGAGCACGGCGTCGCGGTGGCTGCGCGATTCATACACCGCCCAGGCCAGGATGACGGTCTCGCCGTCTTCCAGCTTGACGCTCTGCGGGAACGAGGTGTGCTCACCCGGCTTGACGTCGTCCGCGATCCATTCGCGGTATTCGAGCGCGCCGTGTTCGCGCCAGACCTGGCCGGCCAAGTTGGCCTGGGCGCGGTACTCGTCGATCTTCGACGTGGGCAAGGGAAGGACAAAACCGTCTACATACGCCATGATGATCTCCTGATGTGAGGTGATGCACTAAGTGATGTGTGAGGTGTTGCTGAAAGGTGTAGCTGAAATACGCGCGCGCCGCACCCGTCCCGACCGCCAGACCGCCGGCCGGGAACTGGTGAGATTACCACATGGCTTACCACAAGGGGTTGTGCGCGGGTGGGGGATTTGGCGATGGCGGCGCGGCCGCTGGCGCAGGAGCCGGCGCGATCGGCGGCGCCACCGGGGGCAATGCCTCGATGGCCGGCCGCTCGTCGAACGGCGAGGCGTCGGGCGGCACTTCCTGGCTGCCGGGCGGCAGGTCCAGCGGCTGCTCCAGGGGCGCCTGCTCGATGTCGATCGTGCGCGTCTCGCCCGCATCGATGAATTCCGGGTAGATCCAGTCGTCGCCGTCGTGCACCACGTCCTCCGGCGGCGTGCGTTCCACGGGCGGCACCTTGGCCAGCGCCACCCGCATATAGTCGATCCAGATCGGCATGGCCAGCGTCGAGCCGAACTCGCGCCCGCCCAGCGAACGCGGTTCGTCATAGCCCATCCACGACACCGCCACCACATTGCCCGCATAACCGGCGAACCAGCCGTCGACGGCGTCGTTGGTGGTGCCGGTCTTGCCGGCCAGGTCTTGTCGTCCCAGCTGTCTGGTGGCGCCGGCGGCGGTGCCGAAGCGCGCCACGTCGCGCAGCATGCTGTCGACCACGAAGGCGTTGCGCGCCGTGACCGCGCGGCTGGCTTCATCCTTCGCCGCCGGCGGCCTGGCCTCGAGGATGATGGCGCCGTTGCCGTCCTGGATCCTGGCGATCAGGTAGGGCTTGACCCGGTAGCCGCCATTGGCGAACACCGCATAGCCGCCAGCCAGCTGCAGCGGCGTGACGGCGCCGGTGCCGAGGGCCATCGTGTAGTTTTTCGGATGGCGCGCCAGGTCGAAGCCGAAGTGTTCCAGGTACTGGTGGGCGAAATCGACCGATACCGCCCGCAGCACGCGCACCGTCGGCACGTTCTTCGATTTCACCAGCGCCTGGCGCAGCGTGACCTCGCCATCGAACACGCCGTCGTCGTTCTGCGGCGTCCACGGGGTCTCCAGCGTAGCGCCGGGCAGTTCGATCGGCTCATCCAGGATGCGGGTGGTCGGCGAATAGCCTTTTTCCAGCGCCGCCGAGTACACGAAGGGCTTGATGCTCGATCCCGGCTGGCGCCAGGCCTGCGTCACGTGGTTGAATTTCTGCAGGTTGTAGTCGAAGCCGCCCACCAGCGCGTGATAGGCGCCGGTGTCGGCATCGATCGCGACGAAGGCCGCGGCCACCTGCGGCACCTGCGTGATGGCCCAGTCGCCATCCTTGTCCTTGCTGATGCGGATGATGGCGCCCGGGGTGATTTTCACTCCCTCGCGTGCCTTGGCGGACAAGGCATTGGCGGCGAACTTGAGCCCTGCGCCACGGATGGTGATGTCTTCGCCCGACAGCGTGTCGACCACCACCGCTTCGCTGCTGGCCTTGAGCACCACGGCCGGCAACAGGCCGTCGCTGCTCGGGCGCTTTTGCAGCGCGTCCACGATCGCTTCCTCGCGCTCTTCGGCATCGGGCGGCAGCTCGACGCGCGCTTCCGGGCCGCGGTAGCCATGGCGCCCGTCATATGCCAGCACGTTGCGTCGGACCGAGTCGTAGGCGGCGTTCTGCTCGGCCGCCAGGATGGTGGTGGTGACGGTGATCCCGCGCGTGTACGCTTCTTCGCCGAACTGCTGGTAGACGGCCTGGCGCGCCAGTTCGGCCACGTACTCGGCGCGGGTGTCGAACGACTGGCCGGCATCACGCTTGACGCGCAGCGGTTCGGCCAGGGCCTGGCGGTACTGAGCGTCGTCGATCTCGCCCAGTTCCAGCAGGCGCTTGAGGATGGCGTGCTGGCGCGCCTGCGCGCGCTTGGGGTTGGACACCGGATTGGTGCGCGCCGGATTCTGTGGCAGGCCGGCCAGCATCGCGGTCTCGGCCAGCGTGAGCTGGTCGAGCGTCTTGCCGAAATAGCTGCGGGCCGCGCTTGAGAAGCCATAGGAGCGCTGGCCCAGGTAGATCTGGTTCATGTACAGCTCGAGGATCTGGTCCTTGGTGAGGGAGTCCTCGATCTTGTAGGCCAGCGCGATCTCGGTGAACTTGCGCGTCAGGGTCTTCTCGTTGGTGAGGAAGAAGTTGCGCGCCACCTGCATCGTGATGGTCGAGGCGCCTTGCCGGAAGCCGCCGCGCAGGTTGGCGCGTGCCGCGCCCAGCGCGCGGATGAAGTCGATGCCGCCGTGTTCATAGAAGCGCGTGTCCTCGATGGCCAGCACGGCGGACTTCATCATGGCCGGGATCTTCGCGATCGGCACGAAGTCGCGGTGCTCGACGCCGAACTGGCCGATCAGCACATTGTCGGCCGTGTAGATCCGCAGCGGGATCTTGGGGCGGTAGTCGGTCACGGCATCGATCGGCGGCACCTTGGGCAGGATCGCGGTCGTCGCATAGACCACGGCGCCGGCGATCGGCAGCAGGATCGCGGTCGAAGCGATAAGGATGAAGGCGTGCAGGCGCTTCATGCCGAACAGGGTTTTGCTGGACTGCTTGTTGGTATCGCTCACTGCTGGACTTTCGCGGTGCGGCCCTGATGTGGGCCAGGAGCGGCCGATTATAATCCGCTTTCAATATGCACTTTCTTTCCGTTCGTGCATGTGCGATATTCTCGCTTTGGGCCCGCCGGCGGCACGGCGAGCCGCATCCGCAACGAAGGAAATCCATGCCATTCGATTCGAAACCGGCCGGCTTCAAGCCGTATATCCCCGCCACCGCCCAGCTGCCAGAAATGACCCCGCGCGCCCTGATCATGGGCGTCATCCTGGGCATGATCTTCGGCGCCTCCTCGCTCTACCTGGTGCTCAAGGTGGGCCTGACGGTCAGCGCCTCGATCCCGGTGGCGGTGATCGCGATCACCCTGTTCGGCATGGCCAAGAAGTTCGGCGCGCGCGAATCGACGATCCTCGAGAACAGCGTGGCGCAAACGGCCGGCTCGGCCGGCGAATCGCTGGCCTTCGGCCTGGGCGTGACCATGCCGGCCATCATGATCCTCGGTTTCGACCTCGAGATCTCGCGCGTGATGCTGGTCGGCGTGCTGGGCGGCCTGCTCGGCATCCTGATGATGATCCCGCTGCGCCGGACGCTGATCGTCGACCAGCACCGCGAACTCAAATACCCGGAAGGCACGGCCTGCGCCGAGGTGCTCAAGGCCGCCGCCACCGACGTCTCGCGCGAAGCCGCGGGCGAAGTGCGCGACCCGGCGACCGCGGAAGGCAGCGATGCCATGAAGACGGCGAAACGGCGCGCGATGCTGATCTTCGGCGGCTTCGGCATCGGCATCCTGTACAAAACTTTGAGCGTGTCGTTCAAGGGCTGGCGCGACACCATCAACTTCGAGTTCGGCGCGCCGCTCAAGACCGGCAGCATCGGCGCCGAGATTTCGCCCGAACTGGTGGGCGTCGGCTACATCATCGGCCCGCGCATCGCCTACACGATGGCGGCCGGCGGCGTGCTGGCCTCGTTGATGCTGGTCCCGATGATCAAGTTCTTCGGCGAGCTGGCGACCGTGCCGCTGTCGCCGGCCACGATCCCGATCCGCGACATGACAGGCGACGACATCCGCGCCTCGTACATCCTGTACATCGGCGCCGGCGCGGTGGCGGCCGGCGGCCTGATCTCGCTGGCGCGCTCGCTGCCGACAATCTGGAACGGCTTGCGCGGCGGCCTGGCCGGGGTGCGGCAGGGCTCGAAGGGCGACGAGTCGCTGCGCACCGACCGCGACATTCCGATGAAGTGGGTCGTGATCGGCTGCCTGGCCATCATCGCCATCATCTCGCTGGCCACGCCGCTGCACATGAACGTGCTGGGCGCGGTGCTGATCCTGGTGTTCGGTTTCCTGTTTGCTACCGTGTCCTCGCGCCTGACCGGCGAGATCGGCTCGTCGTCGAACCCGATCTCGGGCATGGCGGTGGCGACCCTGCTGTTTACCTGCCTGATCTTTTTGCTGATGGGCTGGACCGGCGGCCAATATTACGTGACCGCGCTGTCGGTGGGCGCCATCGTCTGCATCGCCGCCAGCAATGCCGGCACCACCTCGCAAGACCTCAAGACCGGCTACCTGGTCGGCTCCACCCCGCGCATGCAGCAGTATGCGATCCTGTGCGGCGCCTTCGCCTCGGCCCTGATCCTGGGGCCGATCCTGCTCAAGCTGAACGAAGCCGGCACCGTCTACGTGCCGGCCGCCCAGGTGGCGCCCGGCCTCACGGTCGACGCGAGGACGCTGACGGACACCGGGCAGCTGCATGGCCCGCAGGCCAAGGATGACCCGAACACCTATAAGGTCTGGCACAAGACCGACACCGTGGGCGGCCCGGCCGGCAAGTACTTCGTCGATGCGGCGGGCAAGGCGGTGTACCTGGTCGACCCGGGCATCAACGGCCATCACAGCACGCGGCCGGACGGCACTGAGGTGAAGAAGTACGATGCGCCGAAGGCGGTGCTGATGTCCTATATCATCAAGGGCATCCTGGACCGGGAACTGCCGTGGACCCTGGTGCTGTTCGGCGTGATGATCGCGATCGTGCTGGAGATGGCGGGCATCGCTTCGCTGGCATTCTCGGTCGGCGTCTACCTGCCTCTGGTGGCGACGCTGCCGATCGCGATCGGCGGCACCGTGCGCTGGCTGGCCGATCGCCGCAACAACAAGCTGCCGCAGAACGCGCACCTGAACGAAGAAGAGCGCCAGGCGGCGGGCGACCGCAGCGCGGGCGTGCTGCTGGCCTCGGGCTATATCGCCGGCGGCGCGCTGGCGGGCATCATCATCGCCATCACGGCCGGTATCTTCACCGACTTCGACGCTGCCATCGGCGCCTGGGCCAGGGTGTCGAATCCGTTCTTCGAAGGGGCGAGCGCGAACTGGCTCAGCATGATTCCGTATGGCGCCATCGTGCTGCTGCTGTGGTGGGTAGCGCGCGAGAAGGTCAAGAAGACCTAGGCGCAAACGACGACGCCGGCATTGAGCCGGCGCTGCTGTTTAAAGGGCTGTGGATCAGACGTAGGCCAGGTCGTGCTGGCGAATGGCGCTGTCGATCCAGTCGTCGGTATCGCTGAAGCGGTAGCCGAGTTCTTTCGCGCGGCTGGTGTCGAGCATCAGCGGCGTGAGCAGGTCGAACGGAGATGGGCTGCCCGCGGCGACCTTGCGCATGCGCGACGCCACGCCCAGCGCCGCCGCCACACGGCCATGCAGCTCGTAGGCCGACAGCGCGCCATCGGCCGCGGCGTTTACCGGCCCGGTAAACTCCTGGGCGCCGGCCCAGACCAGGAAGTCGGCCGCTTCGCGCGCCTCCAGGAAGGAGGTGCGCGCCTTGGCGCTGGTGTAGTGCAGGGCGGCGCCCTGGCGCACCAGGTCGACATAATGGGCCAGGCGGCCGGTGAAATCGTCCGGTCCTCCCAGCACGTGGCCGAGGCGCACGGTTACCACGGGCATGCTGCCGGCGCGGTACAGATAAGCCTCGGCCTGCACCTTGCCGGCGACATAGCTGTCGATGGCGCGCGCCGGATCGTGCCATGGGTAGGCGGTATCGATCGGCTGGGCGTCGACGTGCAGCGATTCTTCGTCGAAGGCTTGCGACTGCGGTTCCAGCGCGCGGTAGACGTCGATGGTCGAGGTCATGACGTAGCGGCCGACATTGCCGCCAAAGACGCGGCTCGAGATGGCGGCGTCCAGCGGCGAATAGCACATCTGGTCGTAGACGATATCGAACTTCACGCCGGCGAAGGCGACGCGCATGGCGTGCTCGTTGCGGCGGTCGACACGCACCCGCGTGATGCGATCGCCAAAGGGGTCCGGCGCGTAGCCGCGGGTGGCGATGGTGACGTGGTGGCCGGCCCGGACCAGGCGCTGCACCAGCAGCTTGCCGAAAAACCGGGTCCCACCGATCACGAGAATATTCTTGGGCATGGCGCTTCCTTGTGTGATCGCCACTATTTTCCTAGTGGCAGTACAATTCATCAACCGAGAAAAAGTATGGACAATGAATAAGAAAAACTTAGCCATGGATGCCAAATGAAGGCCTTGCGGAGCCTTTCGGGCCTGATCGACTTCGAGTGCGCCGCGCGCTGGGGCAGTTTCAAGCTGGCCGCGCACGAGTTGCACAAGACACCGGCCGCGGTCAGCCTCCAGGTCAAGCAGCTGGAAGAAACCATTGGGTTTGCTCTATTCGTGCGGCATCCGCGCCACATCGCCTTGACGGAGAAGGGGCAGGAGCTGGCGATCGCCACCGCCCGCATGCTGGGCGAGTTGCGCGCCAAGGTTACCGCCCTGCAGAGCGGCGACGAAGAGGCGGTGCTGCGCATCGCCACCACCCACTCGTTCGCGATCAAGTGGCTGGTGCCACGCATGCACCGTTTTACCAAGCTGTATCCGGAACTGGACATCCGGCTCGACTCGAACGATGCCCCGGTCGATCTGCACGCCGACAGCACCGACGTCGCGATCCGCTATGGCCCGGTAACGGATGGCGATCCGACGGTGCTGTTTCGCGAGCGGCTGGTGCCGGCCTACAGTCCCGAACTGCTCGCGCCAGGCCAGGCGGCGCTGACCCTGGCCGACCTGGACGAGCACCGTCTATTGATCGTGCACTCGCCCGAGGCCTGGCTGCAGCTGCTCAACGAGAACCGTGCGCTCAAGGGCGATTACGATTTCTCGCGCGCCTACAGCCATTGGGGCGTGCTGGTGCAGGCGGCGGTGGCGGGGCAGGGCGTGGCCCTGGTGCCATACGGGATCGCGTTCCAGGACATCGCTTCCGGCGCCCTGCGCCTGATCCCCTGCCGCAGCGTGCCGTTCGCGAACGGCTACCGCTTTCTCGCTAACCCGCACAAGGAACACATGCTCAAGGTGCGGCGCTTCCGCGAATGGATGGTGGCCGAGATGGCCGCCATGAGCGCACATCTCGACTACAGATAAGGGATCTTGTAGCTGGAATGAAAAACGGCGGCCCGCGGGCCGCCATTCTTGTCAGAACAGGACGTTCTTACTTCACGCCGTGCATCAGTTTCTGGATCACCGGCGCCAGCAGCAGCAGCAGCACGCCGCCGCCCAGCAGCGACCAGAAGCCGAAGCTGTAGCCGCCCAGGGCCGAGGTCACCGACATGCCGGTGTCGCCTGAGACGTGCGAAGCGAAGATGCCCGACAGGTTGTTGCCGATACCGGTCGACAGGAACCAGCCGCCCATGCCCAGGCCCACCAGGCGGGTAGGCGCCAGCTTGGTCACCATCGACAGGCCGATCGGCGACAGGCACAGTTCACCGATCGACTGGATCACGTAGACCGCGAACAGGGTCCAGAACGGGATCTTGCCGTTGTCGTTGATCAGCTGCGACAGCGCGTACATCAACAGGCCGAAGGCCAGCGCGTTGAACACCAGGCCGAGACCGAACTTGCGCGGGATCGACGGGTTCGAGTTGCGCTTGCCGAGCCACACCCAGATCGTGGCGATGATCGGCGCGAACACGATGATGGCGACCGAGTTCACCGACTGGAACCAGGCTACCGGGAAGGTCCAGTCGCCGAAGTTGCGGTCGACGATGTTATCGGCCAGGAAGGTGAACGAGCTGCCGGCCTGCTCGAAGAAGCACCAGAACAGGATGTTGAAGAAGAAGATGATCATCATGGCCCAGGTCTTGTCGCGCGCGACCTTGCCTTCGCGGATGCCTTCCATGACCAGCATCGCGGCCAGGCCGATGAACAGGATGGTCAGCAGGACCTGCAGGTTGTTGGCGCCGGCCTGCAGCAGCAGGTACATGATCGGGATCACGACCAGTGCACCGATGATCGTGAAGATCAGGCGTTTTGGATTGGCCAGGTCGCCGATCGGCGCGCCGATGCCCTTCAGGGACTTGCGGCCGACGTAGAACCAGAACAGCGAGATCAGCATGCCGATGCCCGAGGCCAGGAACACGATCTTGTACGACGGCATGGCTTCGGTGCCGAACACCTTCTCGGCCAGGATCTGGGTCAGGATCGGCGCAAAGAAGGCGCCGACGTTGATGCCCATGTAGAAGATGGTGAAGCCGGAATCGCGGCGGGTATCGTTCAGCGCATACAGCTGGCCGACCATGGTCGAGATGTTCGGTTTGAACAGGCCGTTGCCGACGATGATGGTCGCCAGGCCGAGCTTGAACACGTCATGGTTCGGGATCGAAATCATGAACAGGCCGGCCGCCATGAAGATGGCGCCGACCAGGATCGAACGCTGGTAGCCGATGACGCGGTCGGCCACGTAGCCGCCGAAGACGGCGCCGGCATACACCAGCGCGAGGTAGGAACCGTAGGTGAGGTTGGCGTCGGCCTGGCCGGCCGCATCGCCGCCGTAGAACTGGGCGACGATATAAAGCACGAGTGCCCAACGAATGCCGTAGAAAGCGAAGCGCTCCCAGAATTCGGTCATGAACAGCATCCACAGCGGTGCTGGGTGGCCCATGATCTGCTTGAATTCTGGAAGAGGTCCCTTGGCGGGTGTAGTAGCTGCACCGCTCATGCGGTTCCTCCCGAAGAAAATGTAATGACAGAGTAATAGTTATATGGAGCCATTCGACGGGCGAACATTCCAATAGGCACGCATTCTAGTGCATATTCTTCATCACAAGAAGAATTTTTCCGGATGTGTTAATGCGGTTCGAAGATGGTGCACCGCACCCTATTCTGGGGCACGCATGCACCGCCGGATTGGCGTATATTGCTTGTCAGGATAGTCTTTACACCACCATCCGTACCATCGAATAACCGAGGATAGCCAGACCATGACCCATGAAGTAGTCGATACACTCGTTTCGCCCGAAAGCCTGCAACTTGTCGATACCCTGATTTCACCCCAAGGCCGTCTCGAAGTACTGTCGAAGGCCGAGGTGTCCAAGCTGCTCGAAACCGGCAAGGCCGGCCTGTACGATGTATTCCGCAAGTGCGCGCTGGCCGTGCTCAATACCGGCAGCGACATCGACGACGGCAAGGAGCTGCTCGAGCGCTATGCGTCGTTCGAAATCAACATCATGCAGCGCGAACGCGGCATCAAGCTCGACATCCGCAATGCGCCGGGCAACGCCTTCGTCGACGGCAAGATGATCCGCGGCATCCACGAGCACCTGTTCTCGGTGCTGCGCGACATCGTGTTTGTTAATTTCGACGTCACCGACAACCCCAAATTCGACCTGACCCGCAGCGAAGGCATCACCGATGCCGTGTTCCACATCCTGCGCAACGCCAATGTACTGCAGCCGCAGCGCAATCCGAACCTGGTGGTGTGCTGGGGCGGCCACTCGATCAGCCGCATCGAATACAACTACACCAAGAAGGTCGGCTATGCGCTGGGCCTGCGCGAGATGGACATCTGCACCGGTTGCGGACCGGGCGCCATGAAGGGCCCGATGAAGGGCGCCACCATCGGCCACTCCAAGCAGCGTCTCGGCAGCGGGCGTTACCTGGGCATCTCGGAGCCGGGCATCATCGCGGCCGAATCGCCGAACCCGATCGTCAACGACCTGGTGATCATGCCGGACATCGAAAAACGTTTGGAGGCCTTCGTGCGCACCGGCCACGGCATCGTCGTGTTCCCGGGCGGCGCCGGCACCGCCGAAGAGATCCTGTACATCCTTGGCATCCTGCTCCATCCGGACAATGCCGAGATTCCGTTCCCGCTGGTGTTTACTGGCCCAGCCTCGGCGCGCGACTATTTCACCCAGATCGACGCTTTTCTCGGCGTGACCCTGGGCCAGGAGGCGCAGCGGCGTTACCAGATCATCATCGACGATCCGGACGCGGTGGCGCGCGCGATGCAGGCCGGCGTGCAAGAGGTGCGTGCCTTCCGCAAGGCCAATAGCGACGCCTATTACTACAATTGGCGGCTCAAGATCGACCACGAGTTCCAGAAGCCGTTCAAGCCGACGCACGAGAATAT
The DNA here is from genome assembly GCF_057657035.1 of Massilia sp. Soil_C_3. Classification (NCBI taxonomy): domain Bacteria; kingdom Pseudomonadati; phylum Pseudomonadota; class Betaproteobacteria; order Burkholderiales; family Oxalobacteraceae; genus Massilia; species Massilia sp. Soil_C_3. Next base: position 92,417 of record NZ_JBDGJG010000007.1, on the reverse strand, counting down.
GCGTGGACTCGACCTGCATCGCGGAATTCCGACGCATTTGCTCGCTGCAAACCTGCGGCGTGCGTTCTCGGGCGTGGTGGCGGGGAATGTGAAGGAAGAGGGGATTCGCGCGATCGAACAGTACGGCAAGTACGAGATCAGTGGCGAAGCCGAGATCATGGGGCCGATGGATGCGCTGCTGGCGTCGTTCGTGGAGCAGAGCCGCATGAAATTGCCGGGCAAGGCGTATACGCCTTGCTATACGATCGTGCAATAAACGGCACGCTGCTCCAGCACGTCGTTCCCGCGCAGGCGGGAACCTAAGTGTTTTGCGCCGCCACTGACGTTAAACGCATTGGCTACGCAAACAAACTGGGGTCCCCGCCTGCGCGGGGACGACGTGCGAGAGGCCCGGGCCGTAGCGTCAAAGCTTTGGTCGATCGACGAAAAAAAAGCCGCCTTTCGGCGGCTTTCTTGCATCAGTCTTCCTTGCGCAAGTGCGGGAACAGCAGCACGTCGCGAATATTCGGCGAGTCGGTGATCAGCATCATCAGGCGGTCGATGCCGATGCCGCAGCCGCCGGCTGGCGGCATGCCGTATTCGAGCGCGCGGATGTAGTCGGCGTCGTAGAACATCGCCTCGTCGTCGCCCGCATCCTTGGCGGCCACCTGGGCCAGGAAGCGTGCGGCCTGGTCTTCGGGATCGTTCAGCTCCGAGAAGCCGTTGGCGATCTCGCGGCCCACCATGAACAGCTCGAAACGCTCGGTCACGCCTTCACGGGTGTCCGAGGCACGCGCCAGCGGCGAGACTTCGGCCGGGTAGTCGACGATGAAGGTCGGCTCCCACAGCAGCGCTTCGGCGGTCTCTTCGAACAGCGCCAGTTGCAGCGCGCCCAGGCCGGCGGTAGCGAACGGCTTGACGCCGAATTTCGTTTTCAGCTCAGTCTTGATGAACTCGGCGTCGTTCAGCTGCTCGGGGGTGTAGCCCGGCGCGTACTTGTCGATCGCCTCGACGATGGTCAGGCGCTGGAACGGCTTCGACAGGTCCAGCTCGCGGCCGCCGTAGCTCAGCACGGCGCTGCCCTGGGCGTCGATCGCGGCCTGGCGGATCACCTGCTCGGTGAAGTCCATGATCCACTTGTAGTCGGTGTAGGCCGCGTAGAATTCCATCATCGTGAATTCCGGGTTGTGACGGACCGACACGCCTTCATTGCGGAAGTTGCGGTTGATCTCGAACACGCGGTCGAAGCCGCCCACCACCAGGCGCTTCAGGTACAGTTCCGGCGCGATGCGCAGGTACATTTCCATGTCCAGCGCGTTGTGGTGGGTGATGAAAGGCTTGGCCGCGGCGCCGCCCGGGATCGGGTGTAGCATCGGGGTCTCGACTTCCATGAAGCCGTTCTTTTCCATGAAGCGGCGCATCGACGACATCGCGGCGGTACGCGCCTTGAAGGTGCGGCGCGTCTCTTCGTTCATGATCAGGTCGACGTAGCGCTGGCGGTACTTGGTTTCCTGGTCGGCCAGGCCGTGGAATTTGTCCGGCAGCGGGCGGATCGCCTTGGTGATCAGGCGCAGCGCGGTGACCTTGACGGTCAGTTCGTCGGTCTTGGTCTTGAAGAGCGTGCCCTCGACGCCCAGGATGTCGCCCAGGTCGTAGCTGCGCAGTGCGTCCATGGCTTCCTCGCCGGCGTTGTCGAGCGCGATGTAGACCTGGATGCGGCCCGATGCCGCCGGACCGGAGCTGTCCTGCAGGGTGGCGAAAGCGGCTTTCTTGCCCGCTTCGCGGCGCAGCATCATGCGGCCGGCCAGCACCACGGCGACCGGTTCGGCTTCCAGTTCTTCGCGGGTCTTGCCGTTATAGGTCTCGACCAGGTCCGCGGCCTTGTGCTGCGGGACGAAGTCGTTCGGGAAGGCGACGCCTTTTTCGCGGATCGCACCCAGCTTGGCGCGGCGCTCGGCCATGATCTTGTTTTCATCAAGAGCCTGCAGCGGACTCTGTTCTTGGTTTTCGGTGGTCATATTGTGTGATTCTAGTCTTGGTGGATTCAGGCCAGCAGGGTCTCAACGTCCAGCTGCGTGAAATCGTTGACGATGGCGATGACGTTGTCGAACTCGGCGAAGGCCTCGGCCGGCAGGGTGGTGGTGAGCACCACCGCGCGCATGCCGGCGCGGCGCGCCGCTTCCACGCCCAGCGGCGCGTCCTCGAACACGATGCACTGGGCCGGCATCGTCTCGCAGCGGTCTGCCGCCTTCAGGAAGACGTCCGGATGCGGCTTGCCGCGCGGGACGTCGACCGTGCCGACCACCACCGCGTCAAAGCGCCGGTGCAGGTCCATTTCGTCGAGGATGAAGCTGGCGCTGCCCGGCGAGGCCGAGGTGGCCACCGCCAGTTTCCAGCCACGGGCGGCGCCCGCCTCGATAAAAGCGTCGAAGCCGGGCAGGGTGCTGCGGTGCGGGGCATACAGCTCGCGGTACAGCACTTCCTTCTCGTGGTTCAGGGTCGCCAGTTCGTCATCGGTGAGTTCCTCACCCATGTAGTGACGCAGGATTTCCTTGCCCTGGCGGCCGGCCGTGTCACGGAAGAAGGCATCGGGCTCGATGGCTTTCCCGCGCCGCGCGAAGAAGGTGATCCACGCCTGGGTGTGGAAGTCCATATTGTCGACGATGGTGCCATCCATGTCGAAGATCAGCGCGCGCTCGGGTGTGGTCATCGGGTTCTACCTTGTTAGACGTTCTGCTTGAGGGATGCGGAGATGAAATCGTCCAGATCGCCGTCGAGCACGTTCTTGGTATTGCCCGTTTCGAAGCCGGTGCGCAAGTCCTTGATGCGCGACTGGTCGAGCACGTAGGAGCGGATCTGGTGGCCCCAGCCGACGTCGGTCTTGGAGTCTTCCAGTTTCTGCTGCTCGCTCATGCGGTTACGCAGTTCGAGCTCGTACAGCTTCGCACGCAGCATGTCCCAGGCCTCGGCCTTGTTGCGGTGCTGCGATCGGTCATTCTGGCACTGGACGACGATACCCGATGGGCCGTGCGTCAGGCGCACCGCAGAATCGGTCTTGTTGATGTGCTGACCGCCGGCGCCCGAGGCGCGGTAGGTGTCGATGCGCACGTCGGCCGGGTTGATCTCGATCTCGATCGAGTCGTCCACTTCGGGATACACGAACAGCGAGGTGAACGAGGTGTGGCGGCCGTTGGCCGAGTCGAACGGCGACTTGCGCACCAAACGGTGCACGCCGGTCTCGGTGCGCAGGTGGCCATAGGCGTACTCGCCGTCGACCTTGATGGTGGCGGTCTTGATGCCCGCGACCTCGCCCTCGGACTGTTCGAGGATCTCGGCCTTGAAGCCCTTGCGTTCGCAGTAGCGCAGGTATTGACGCAGCAGCATCGAGGCCCAGTCCTGGGCTTCGGTGCCGCCGGCGCCGGCCTGGATGTCGATGAAGCAGCTGGCATGGTCCATCGGGTTGCTGAACATGCGGCGAAATTCCATCGCCTCAATGATCTTCTGGACGGCTTCGAGGTCGGCGGACACCGCTTCGATGGTGTCGTCATCGCCTTCCTCGCGCGCCATGTCGAACAGGTCGCGGGCGTCGGCCAGGTCGGCCTTGGCCTTCTCGAGCACGTGCACGACGCCTTCCAGCGCCTTCTTCTCTTTGCCCATTTCCTGGGCTTTCTTCTGGTCGTTCCAGATGGAAGGGTCTTCCATCTCCTGGTTGACCTGTTCTAGTTTCTCCGACTTCTTATCGAAGTCAAAGATACCTCCGAAGTTCGGCCTCACGACCCGTCAGGTCGTTCAGCAGGGCGGAAATGGCGTTGATGCGTTCGGCTTCCATGGTCTCGGCAGTCTCATTAGTTGGTTGAATCGAACCGGGGATTATACCTGACGACTGCGCCGACGAAGCCGTATGGATTGCCACGCCGGTAGCCGCTGCCGTATCATCGGCCCCGTCTCGTTTCCAGAACTTCTCATGAAACCCTCCTTGCGTTACCAAATTGGCATGGCCTTCGCGCCGCTGCTTCTCATCCTTCCCGTCCACGCTGCCCAGGCCCCGAGCGGTTCGACCGCCGTGCTGGCGGTGCTCGAGACGTCCGACCTGCACTCGAACGTGGTCGGCTACGACTACTACAAGCTGGCCCCGGACGCCTCGATCGGCTTCGACCGCACTGCCACGCTCATCCGCCAGGCGCGCAAGGAATTCGCCAACACGCTGCTGCTCGACAATGGCGACACGATCCAGGGCACGGCCTTCGCCGACTACCAGGCGCTCGTGAAACCGCCGGGCTGCGAGCAGGTGCTGGGTATCTATAAAATCATGAACGCGCTCGGCTACGAGGGCGGCACGATGGGCAACCACGAGTTCAACTACGGCCTGCCTTTCCTGAACCAGATCACCGGCAGCAGCTTCAAGGTCAAGGACGTCGCGCCGCAGGCCAAGCCCTGCGCCGGGCCGAATTTCCCTATCGTGCTGGCCAATATCCACAGCCTGCAGACGAACCAGCCGCTGTTCGCGCCCTACAAGATCATCGACAAAAAGATCGTCGCGACCGGCAAGGACGGCAAGCGGGTCGAGAGCACCGTCAAGGTGGGCATCATCGGCTTCACGCCGCCGGACATCATGTCGTGGGACAAGCGCTGGCTCGAGGGCCGCGTCAAGCCGGTCGACGTCAAGGCCAGCGCCGAGCGCTACATCCCCGAGATGCGCAAGAAGGGCGCCGAGCTGGTCGTGGTGCTGGGCCATGCGGGCCTGGATGACGCCACCTATTCGCCGACGATGGAAAACACCAACTGGCACCTGGCCAAGGTGCCGGGAGTCGACGTGGTGTTGATGGGCCACGCGCACCAGCTGTTCCCGAACAAGGACAGCACGGTCGGTCAGTTCAACCTGCCGGGCGTGGACAAGGTACGCGGCCTGGTGCACGGCGTGCCGGCCGTGATGCCGAGCCAGTGGGGCAAACATCTGGGCGTGGTCCAGCTGCACCTCAAGTCGGACGGCAAGCGCTGGACGGTCGAGAAGGACAAGACCGTGGTTCAAGCGCGTTCGACCCAGACCGCGCCGAAGACCTTCGTCGAGCCGGATGCTGAAGTGACGGCCTTGGTGCGCGCCGAGCACGAGGCGACCATCGCCTACGTCAAGACGCCTGTCGGCCGTTCGGCTTTCCGCATGACGACGTATTTCGCCGACGTCGGCGATCCATCGGCGCTGGAAGTGGTCAACCGCGCCCAGGCCGAGTACGTCAGCAAGTACGTCCAGGCCAATCTGCCGCAGTACGCCAAGCTGCCGGTGTTGTCGGTAACCGCGCCATTCAAGGCTGGCTTTCCGACCGTGGCCGATTACACCGACGTGCCGGCCGGCGACCTCGCCTTGAACAACGCGGCCGACCTGTACCTGTTCCCGAACTCGCTGTATGCGGTGAAGGTCGACGGCGCGGGCCTGAAGGCCTGGCTGGAAACGGCGGCGGGGCGCTTCAATACCATCGATCCTGCGAAGCTGGAGGCGCAGGAGCTTGTCAACAGCCGCTTTCCGAGTTTTAACTTCGACACTATCACCTCGCCCGACGTGAGCTACGAGATCGACGTGACGCGCGCGCCGGGTGACCGCATCCGCAAGCTGTCCTACCAGGGCAAACCGGTCGAGGCCAAGCAGGAATTCCTGGTGGCGACCAATAACTACCGCGCCAGCGGCGGTGGCGGCTTCCCGGGCCTGAATGGCAGCAATGTGGTGCTGGCTTCGCCCGACAATAACCGCGATATCCTGATCGACTACATCCGCAATGCGAAGGAACTGAGCCGCAAGACCCAGGGCGCGGCGCGCAGCTGGCGTTTTGCGCAAGTAAAGACGGCCGGGCCGGTGGTGTTCCATTCGGCGCCGGACCTGGTCGGGCTGGCGCGGGAGGCGGGGATCGACAACGTCAGCCAGTTGAAGGCGGACGATGGTAGTGGCAAGGGCACCGCGCTGTATGCGGTGGACCTGTCGAAGTAAATCGTTACCCGTCGCACGTCGTTCCCGCGAAGGCGGGGACCCAAGTTTGCTGGCGGTTTGCCTGCTTCAAGCGCAGCGGTGACGCTGATGACTTGGGTCCCCGCCTTCGCGGGGACGACGTATTTAATGCAGCTGCTTCGTTCAATGCAGCTGCTCCGTTCAATGCAGCTGTTTCTTCTTCGCCTGCACCAGCACGAACGGGCTCACCACCGACGCCCACAACACCTCATCCGCCTCCAGCCAGCCCTGCGCCTGCGCATCGCTGACCTTGGCCACGCTGCCTTCGGTCATCCAGCGCGCGACGCTCTCGCGGTCGTCGTGGGCGACGCGCAGGGCGACGTCGATCAGGTCCAGCGCTTCGCTGACCCAGATCACCGAGCCGCTCGCGAAGTGGCGTTCCAGCTCGCTCCATTTGACGCGGCCGGTTTCGCGGTTGATCTTGTCGTGCAGTTCGGTGTCGTTCTCGGGTTTGGTTTTCATCGTGCATCTGTTCAAAGAATCTCGACCGCAGGATGCGGCGAACCCGCCCATGTTAACCGATAGGTCTGCGCCTTGCGCACATTGCCGACCAGCGCCGGCCGAAAGCACACCAGGCAGGTGCCGCCCGGATGCCGCACGCTCGGGTAGATGACGCCCATCGATCCGCCGTCGAGCAACTCGTTCGCCAGCGCCTGCGAAGCGACGTAGCTGCGCGGGTCGAGACAGTCCTCATAGGCGGCGATGCCGCGCACGTCATGGAAGCTGGCGCTGAAATCGGCCAGCAGGCATTGGTAGGTAACGCTGTCGTCGAAGCGGTCGATCTCGGCATATTCCACCGTCTTGTGGAAGATGACCTCGGCCAGCGAGGTCGCGGCGTCGAAGCCGCAATACCAGGCGCCACGGTCGCCGTCGTTGAAGCGGCTGCCCTCGGGCCGCGCATAGGTAAAGGCGGCATTGATGATGCGGAAGTTCGGCACGCCGAACACCAGCTCGTCCACGCCGATGCCCGGCAACAGCCCGGACTCTCCGCGCAGGCGGTCGTTGGTGGCGTTATCGAGGTCGAACAGGTCGCGCAGCACGTCGTCGCCCTCGGCCAGCGGCGCCAGCACCGAGTCTTCCATATCGGCGAAGCGCGAGGGGATCAGGCGACAGGTGTCGTTCTGGCGCAGGGGCGTCAGCCGTGGCCGCAGATTACCCATCGATTACAGGCCGCCGCGCCGGGCATCGAGCAGGCGGCGCACGCTCTGCATCGCGAGCAGGCCGCCGCCGAGCATGAAGGCGAGCGGCGTGCGGCCGGCGAAGATCGGGTTGGTGTTGGGCAGCTGGACCCATTCGTCGGCCAACTGGTCGCCATACAGGATGTGCAGGCTTTTATAGATGCCGAGCAGGTAGGAGATGCGGGTGATGCGGTCGACTTCGAGCAGCCGGTCGGGGTTTTTCTTCCAGTCGTAGAAGGCCGAGGACGACAGGCCGCCGATCAGTTCGCGCGCATCCTCGTCGCGCAGCTTCCAGGCGGTCGCCAGCCGGAAGAAGCCCTTCAGGGCAGATTGCGACAAGCGCTCGCGCTCGGCCCGCGAATTGAGGTCGACCAGCGTCGCCGGCTCGAAGCGGCTCTTGGGATAGGCATAGGCAAGACTCATGATTCCTCCGGTTCAGGAGTATTTATACTCCGCTTAAGGATAGCGTGCAAGGGGCGGTTGTCAAGCGCGCCCGTGCATGACAGAATCGTTCAATTGCCAAACAGCAAAGTTTTCCTCTCACCGTATGCGCCTCAGCTCGCTTTCCTTGATTGTCATCTGCCTCGTTGCCGCCATCGCCGCCGGCCGCGCGCGGGTGTCGCATGACGACTTGCGCAACCAGGTGCTGGCCCACGAGCGCGCCTTCGCCGCCACCATGGCGGCGCGCGACTTCGAGGGTTTCGGGCGCTACCTGTCGCGCGACGCGGTGTTCATGACGGGGGCGGATGCGCAGCGCGGCAAGGAGGCGGTACTGGCAGCCTGGCGCCACTACTACGACGGCCGCCAGCCGCCGTTCTCGTGGGAGCCGGAGCAGGTGGAGGTGGTCGAGTCGGGTACGCTCGCCTACAGCACCGGCTCGATCCGCGATGCGGCCGGGCGCCGGATCGGTACTTTCAATTCCGTATGGCGGCTCGAGGCGCCGGGGCGTTGGGCCGTCGTGTTCGATCGCGGGTGCGACTGCAGGAACCAGCCGCGCTGACATGGCGTCAGGCGCCCCGGGGCGCCGCGGCCGCAATGGGAAACACCCGGTCATACGCCAGGTTGAACAGGAAGCCGTACACCAGGTAGAAGGTGACGATGGCCAGGTCCATCAGCAACGCCGCCCACAGCCCGATGCCGAGGTACCAGGCAATCAGCGGGATCAGCATCGCGACCAGCCCCGCCTCGAACAGGAAAGTATGCGCGACCCGGATCGCCATCGTCTTGTCGACGCTGCCGCGCAGGCGCAGCATGGCCCGGTCGAATCCCATATTGAACACAAAGTTCCAGACGGTGGCGATGGTGGCGGAGGCGACGCCGATCACGCCCATGTGGTCGACCGGCTGGTCGAACAGGGCGGCCGATCCGGGAACGAAAATGGCAAGGGCGACGGCTTCGAACAGGAGCGCGTGCCGAACGCGGTCGCGGAAAGTGCGCATATAAAACATCCTCTGTGCTGACGTGGGGGCCGCATCATGGCACACACGATAAATATATGCACAGAGGAAAAATCGAGGCATCATGCTTCAAATATGAAACACACCAATTGGGACGACTTGCGCCTGCTGCTGCTGATCGTGCAGGAAGGCGCCTTGCGCAGCGCGGCGCGCAAGGCTGGACTGAGTCCGGCGACGCTGTCGCGCCGGCTCGACGACCTCGAACAAGCGCTTGGACAAAAGGTGGTCGAGCGTTTCCAGGGCGGCTGCGTGCCGACCGCGTTCGGCGCCGGCATCATCGCCTGGGCTGGCCAGATGGGCGAGATCGCGCTGGAAATCGAGCGCACCCGCGACCGGCAGGATGCGCATGCGGCCTCGGGTATTGTTCGCATCAATACCGATGAGTGGCTGTCGTATTTCCTGACGACCCGCTTTGCGCGCTTCCACGACCGCTACCCCAACGTCGAGGTCGAGATCGTGACCTCGCACCGGCCCTACAGCCTGGCGCAGCGCGAGGCGGACATCGCGATCCGGCCTTTCCGGCCCGAACAGCTCGACCTGGTCACGCGCCGCCTCGGGGCCTTGTCTTTCGGCCTGTATTGCAGCCGCGAGGTGGCGGCGCGCCACGCGGACGCGCTGGCGCGGCGCGATTGGGCCAGCCTGCCATTCGTCGGTTTCGATGAGCCGCGCGCGGAATTCCAGTCCGACCGCTGGCTGCGCGCGCTGCCTGGGGCGCCGGCGCCGTGGATGCGCTGCAGTTACGGGCTCGGGATCCTGGATGGCGTGGCGCACGGCGCCGGCCTTGGTGTGCTGGCGACCTTTCTGGCCACCGATCAGCAAAACCTGGTCGCTGCGATCCCCCATATCCCTGAACTGGACCAGGATATCTGGCTGTCGATGCACAGCGGTCTTCGCACGAGCGCGCGCATCCGGGCGGTGGTGGATTTCATGGGGGAGGTGTTCAGCGAATATCGCCAGGGCGGCGGCTAATCGAACGCTGAGGCTGCGCGGGTCGGCGCGATGGCGCGCCGACCCGGAGAACTGCATTGGCACGCGGGCGCGTGCCGGACAAAGCTTAGTCCTTGCCGATACCGCTGAGCAGCGCCGCATCGGCGCCGGCGCCGGCGCTGAGCATCCAGCCGGTCATCAAGAGGTAGAACATCAGCAGCGTGAACAGCACCGACACGCGGCGCGCGTTGATGCCTTCGAACAGCGGCTTCTTGTTGTAGGCGACGCCGACGAAATAGGCGCCGAACACGGTGGCCATATAGTGCACCGCGCCGAAGGTCTCGCCCAGCTCGCCCTTGCGTGGATGGTCGACCAGCAGGTGCGACAGGATCACCAGGACCAGGTAGGGCACCGAAGCGGCCAGGGGCGGCAGGTACAGGCCGAAACGCTCGACGAAGTCGCGGATCGCCGGACGCTTGAGCGCGAGCAGCGGCAGGAACAGGTTGTGGATCAGGCCGGTGATGACGATGATCTTCAGCAGCACCGCCTTGTGCAGGCTTTCTTCGCCAAAGCCCAGGTTGTGCAGATTGGTTTCCGCCTGGCGGTTATTCTGCAGGAACCATTCCGGCGACTGAATGTTCAGGATGCGCTGGAACCAGCTGATCTCTTCCAGCGCGGCCAGGGCGACCAGGCCGGTCAGGCCTGCCAGCACCAGCACGCCGAGATTGAAACCTTCGGTCTTGTAACGGTCGATCGCGACGTAGCCGAGCAGGCCGGACGTGAGCGAGAAGGCCAGGAACTGCATCCATTCGACGATGCCGTCTTCCACCAGCAGGCGCGCCAGTTCATGCGGATTATTTGCCCAGATCAGGGCCAGCAGCAGGCAGAACGTGTTGATGATGGTGGCCGAGATGATCACCGGATGCTTATACCATTTGTTATCTACCACTAAATTACTCCTTCAAAGACGAAAAATGTTCGGCCGCCAGCGGCTGCAGGCCGGACGCCGGGGCCGGGACTGAATCAGGTTCGGGTTCCGCCAGGCGGTCGGAAGCGCGGCGGCCGGTGCGGCGCAGGGCGGCGGCCAGCAGGGCGGCCACGGCCCAGGCCCACAGCAGCGGGTCGATCAGGGCATCCCACAGATTTCCGGTCGGCAGGCGCAGCAGCGCGAAGAGGGCGAGCGCGCCCAGCAGGCTCGCCGCCGGTCCGCGCGCATGGCCACGCACGATGGCGAACACGCAGACGATGGCGGCGGCGATGCCGAGCAGCGCGGCGGCCTGGCCGAAGCCGGCAAAATAAAAGCCGCGCGCCAGGAAGCCGACGGCGTCGAGATACAGCAGCGCGCCGCTGACGACCAGCACACCGGCCAGCGCCTGCGGCATGACCTGGCTGCGGCGCATGCCGTTCCAGCGCTCGGCCAGGCGCAGCAGGCAGCAGCCGACCAGCAGAGCGCTCGGATACTGGAAGGCCAGGCCGAGCCACCAGGCCGGCGACAGTTCGCCTGGCAGGGCCACCGCCGCCAGCGCGAGCGCCAGCACCGCGGCCAGCGCCACACGCGACATCGGCGCCGACCGGCGCCACAGCGCGCACACCAGGGTGGCCAGGACGATCGCCCAACCCAGGCGGCCGTAGAGGATTTGCAGCGAGAGATCCGGCAGGTTCATCAGATCGTCCCTCCGGCGTCGATGCGATAGCGGTGGTGGGCGATCGCCTGGCGCTGCCAGGTGTACGTCACGTGCAGTTCGTCGCCGACCTGCTGTAGCGTCGGATACGAGAATTCATCGCCGGCCTTGCCCTTGGCGATATCGGCCACCGTGCGCCAGGTGCGCATATCGTCGGAAATCGACAGGCGCAGCACGCTCCTGGCCGAAGCGTCGTCGGCGGCGTGGTTGTGCAGCATCAGGAACTGGCCGCTGGCCAGGCGAATGGCCGCCATCGAGGTATTGTGGTTGGGCAGGTCGAGCGCCGGCAGGTCTTGCCAGCTGGCGCCACCGTCGTTGCTGGCCGCGTGCTGCATGCGGCGCGCGTCGCTGTCGTCGCGCAGCAGGGCGCGCACCTCGGTCTTCGATACCGCCACGATGGCCGGTTGCAGGGTCGAGGTGCTCTGGCCGATGCGCGCCAGCGAGGTCGGGTTGCCTTGGGCATCGAAAGCCATCAGCATCGGATATTTGTTGCCGATCTCAAAATAGACGGGCAGCCACCAGCCGCCGTCGCTCAGCGCCAGTGGCGAGGTGCGCACCAGCGCGCTGGTATTGAATAGGGGGGAGGTCGGCAGCACGCGGCGGACGCGGAAGCTGGCGCCCTGGTCGGTCGAGACGATATGGGCGATGCGCGACGCTGCCCAGCCGCCCAGGCCGGTGGCGACGACGTACAGGTGGATCTTGCCGTCGCGGTCGGTCCAGGCGACCGGATTGCCGATGCGGCGCACGCCGAAACCGAGCGCGGCGCCGAGCGATTCACGGCTGGCGACCATCCATGGCGCGCTCCAGGCGCCATTGGCCCAGGTCGAAGCGTACACCTTGACGTCGGGGCCGCTCTCGCGGCTGCCGGCCCACCAGAAGGCCAGCATGCGGTTGCCCGGCAGCGGCGTCATCGAACTGGCGTGGGCCGACGGCATGCCGTGCGGCGCGGGAATATGGGTGCTCGACAGTTCGGTGAATGTGACCGGGCCGCCGCGCACGGCGCCGGCCAGGCTCGGCTGGGCGGCGGCGTGGGCGCTGCGGCTCCAGCGCAGGCCCTCGGCGCCGAGCATGAGCAGCACGAGGAGCACACAGCCGAGCAAGACGAGATTGCGGGGGCGCGGCTGAGGGATCTGGGGATTCTCCATTCGCTTCCAGTAGAGGGAACCCAGCAGTTGCGACCTGCACCGGCGGGTTCGAGCAGTGAACGTCCCGGAGGCGAAGATGTCGCTGCGGGATTGCTGACGCCAAACGGTTGTCAGCAAAGGCGCTATCGTACCGGAAAGCCACGCAAAACACATCAGGCAGAGGCGATATCGGGCCGAAATTGATGCCCAACGCGGCGTCTTTACATGCCTCCCGCCGCCAACACAGGGCAGATCATGGCAAGCTTGCCAAGTTATCGGCAATTTCCCGATAACAAGCCCGCAACTTCGCCTGCAACTCCGCGTACACTTGCGTTTTCGACAGCCTGGACTCTGCCGCATGCGTACTTTACACGTACTACTCATCCTGATCCTTGTCTTGCTTGGGACTGGATGTGCGAACCAAAATCCTTATTTCGACTCAAGCAAGTCGCATCACCGGCCTGAGGGCTTCGCTAATAACTACCCCAACAATCCCGCCTATCAGCGGCCGACACTCGGTTTCTTCGAGGGCTGGGCCGCGCGCATCAGGAACTGGACCGAGGACGAGTCCGTGCGCGCCCCGAGCGTGCCGATTCCGACCGTGGCGCCCGATCTCGCCTTCATCCACGCCAACCGCGATACCCCGGCACTGACCTGGATCGGCCATGCGACCTTCCTGTTCCAGACCGGGACGGGCGTGAACCTGCTGTTCGATCCGGTATTCGACGAACGCGCTTCGCCGCTGTCCTTTGCCGGGCCAAAGCGGCATCAGCCGCCGGGCGTGGCGATCGCCGACCTGCCGCGCATCGACGTCGTCCTGATCAGCCACTCGCATTACGACCACCTGTCGCGCGACTCGCTGCGCCAGTTGTACCGCCAGGCCGGCGGCCCGCCGCTGCTGGTGGCGCCGCTGGGCGTGGACCTCTGGCTCGAAAAGAACGTCACCGGCGGCGACCGCTCGCGCATCGTCAAGCTGGACTGGTGGGACAAGACCGTCTTCCAGGGCCTCGAACTGCACCTGCTGCCGGTGCACCACTGGTCGGCGCGCTCGCTGTGGGACCGCAACGAGACCCTGTGGGGCGGCTTCGCCGTGACGCGGCCGGGGCATTCCTTCTTCTTCTCGGGCGACCTGGGGTTTTCGAAGGACATCCAGGACATCGCGGCGCGCTTCGGCAGCTTCGACCTGGCCGCGATCGGCATCGGCGCCTACCAGCCGGTCTGGTACCGCAATTCGCACGTGAGTCCCGACGAAGCGCTGCGCATCCACCGCGAACTGCGGGTCAAGCGCAGCGTCGGCATGCACTGGGGGACGTATCCGATGGGGCAGGAGCGGCTGGACCAGGCCGCGATCGACCTGGCCACGGCGCGCAAGGCGCAGGGCGTGGCCGATGGCGAATTCTTCGTGATGAAGATCGGGGAGACGTATCGCGCGCCGGCCCCCCGATAGCGATCACGTTCGTGGCGGGCGCAGGGTCAGCTTGAGGATTTCTCCCGGCTGCCACAGCCGCATGCGCGGCCCCCAGCCGCCGGCGCCGCGGCTGATCACCAGCTGCATGTTTCCTTCGCGGTGCACCCCGACCAGGTGCGGAAATTCGCGCTTGACCAGGTAGCTGAAGGGCCAGATCTGGCCGCCGTGGGTATGCCCGGACAGCATCAGGCTCACGCCCTCGCGCGCGGCGCGTTCGACCAGGCCGGGTGCAGGGATGTGGGCCAGCAGGATCGTGGCGCCCTGCGCACGGTTGGGGATCGTCCGTTCCAGCCCGGCGTAGATATCGCCGCCGTGCATGGCGCGACCGATGTCGTCCAGGCCCGCCAGGTGCAGGCCGGGCGCGATCTCGACCCGCTCGTCGCGCAGCCATTTCACGCCGCCAGCGGAAAATTCCGCGATCGTGCCGCCGGCGTCGCCGTAGTATTCGTGGTTGCCCGTCACCGCCCACACGCCCAGCGGCGCGCGCAGGCGGCGCAGTACCGGCGCCAGCTGGTCGTCGTTGATCGGCTCGTCCTCGACCTGGTCGCCCAGCATCACGACCGCCGCCGGTTCCAGTGCATTGATCTGGTCGACCCGCTTGCCGAGCCAGGCGGCGCGACGCTGGGCGCCCAGATGGGTGTCGCTGATCGCGACCAGGGTCATGCCGTCGAGCTCCTGGGGCAGGCCGGCCAGCGGCAGTTCATACTCCACGATCGCCGGCGCACGCACCGCCTGGAAGATGGCGAAGGCGCTGACCGACACGCCGGCGATGGCGCCGGCCGCCAGGATTTTCGGCGCCCACTTGCGCAGCCACAGTCCGAAGCCGGTGACAAGGTCGGCCAGCAGCAGGTATTGCGTCATGACGAACAGGATGCCGAGCCAGGTCATGGCGAACTGCCCCGGCCACCAGCGCCAGTCAAGGGCGGCGTCGCCCAGTCGTACGCCGAGCAGGTAGACGGCCCAGACCACGACCGCGCCCAGCCACCACCAGCGTGCTTTGACTCGCGTGCGAATCGGTGCCAGCGCATACAGGCGATGCGCCACATAGAAATGCATCAGTGTGCCGATGCCGTTGAGAATGAGTGAAAACATGCGTACATACACCGGTGTTGCCGGCGAGGCTGGTCCATAACCGGGAAATCATAGCGGCAATGCAATGTACATGTCGCCGGGAATTATCCTGAGATTCATACGGGGTTTATACTGCGTCATCCCCGTCATCCAACATCTTCCAGTGACAGAACTGTTCAACGCAATCGCGCGCAACCTGATTCTTCCTCCCGCCAGCCCGCTCTTGTTGATCGCAATTGGCCTGCTGCTGCGCCGCCGCTGGCGGCATGCCGGCAGCATCGTTGCTGGCTTCTCTCTGGTGCTGCTGGTCTTCTTGTCGAGCAATGCCGGCGCGCGCTTCCTGGTCGCGCCGCTGGAAGCAATGGCCACGCCACTGCGCGATACCGGAAGCGCCGGCGCGCAGGCGATCGTGGTGCTGGCGGCTGGCCGCGTGCGAGCGGCGCCGGAATACGGCGACCTCGACATCCCCGACCATCTCGCGCTGGCGCGCCTGCGCTACGCGGCCCACCTGCATCGGCGCACGGGGCTGCCCATTCTGGTCAGCGGCGGCGCGCCACGTCCAGGCGCCACGATCCTTGCCGATGCAATGGCCAGCGCGCTGCGCGAGGATTTCGGGGTGCCGGTGCGCTGGGTCGAGGGGCGTTCGCGCAATACGGCCGAGAATGCTGCCTTCAGCGCGGCGCTGCTTGGCGCGGAGAAGGTCGAGCGGGTGCTGCTGGTGACCGATGCGATGCACATGGAACGTGCGCGCACCGTGTTTCAGCGCACCGGCCTGCAGGTGACGGACGCGCCGACCATGTTCTTCGGCGAGCAGGCGCGCGGCCTGGCTGCCTGGGTGCCGAGTGCCGAGGGGATGCGCCGTTCGTGGTATGCCTCGTACGAGCTGATCGGGCTTGCCTGGTATCGCCTGAAATCAGGAGCTACGTCCTAGGCGGCTTCCGCATGCTCCACCAGCAGCTGCACCTTGGTCACGCCATTGTATTCATTCGCATCGAGCCGGAACGCCACCCGCGCGCGCTCGGGCAGGCTGTCGGGGTGGCCGAACCAGATCGCATCGTAGCGGCGGCCGTTTTTCTCCAGCAGCAGTTTCAGATGACGCTCCTTCAGCACGCGCTGGCTGACCACACGGAACTCGTCGCAGAACACCGGCGGCGCAAAGCCCTGGCCCCAGACC
The DNA here is from genome assembly GCF_057657035.1 of Massilia sp. Soil_C_3. NCBI lineage: Bacteria > Pseudomonadati > Pseudomonadota > Betaproteobacteria > Burkholderiales > Oxalobacteraceae > Massilia > Massilia sp. Soil_C_3. The sequence goes on along the minus strand of NZ_JBDGJG010000007.1, from coordinate 76,362 downwards.
TGGCCATCCATCAGTTCAATGAACTGGGTCGAGTAGAACTCATCTTCCAGCGGCCCGTCGGTCTCGACGATGCGCTCGAGCTGGGCCTCGGTCAGCCAGGCCTGGCCGACCGCCTCGAAGGCCTGGCAAAAATGTTCGAAGGCGTCGTGGCGGATCGACAGGCCGGCCGCCATCGCGTGGCCGCCGAACTTGTCGATCAAGCCAGGCACGCGCTTGGACACCAGGTCGAGCGCGTCGCGCAAGTGAAAACCCGGGATCGACCGGCCCGAGCCCTTGATCCAGCCGTCGCCGGCCGGGGCGAAGGTGATCGTCGGCCGGTAGAATTTTTCCTTCAGGCGCGAGGCGACGATGCCGATCACGCCCTGGTGCCAGCCTTCGTCGAAGACGGCGATGGTGCTTGCGCTGGTCGGCTCGAAGCTGTCCAGGTGCAGCAGGGCGGTGTCCTGCATCTCGGCCTCGATCTCGCGCCGCTTGAGGTTGATCTCGTTGAGCTGTTGGGCGATGGCCCAGGCGCGGCCCTCGTCGTCGGTGGTCAGGCACTCGATGCCCAGCGCCATGTCTTCCAGACGGCCAGCGGCGTTCAGGCGCGGCCCGACGGCAAAGCCCAGGTCGAACGGCGAGGCGCAGCGCGCTTCGCGGCCGGCCACGCGGAACAGGGCGGCCACGCCCGCATGCATGCGGCCGGCGCGCATGCGCTTCAAGCCCTGCGCGACCAGGATGCGGTTGTTGGCGTCGAGCTTGACGACGTCGGCCACGGTGCCCAGCGCGACCAGATCGAGCAGGCTGTCGAGTTTCGGCTGGGTCTGGGCGTCGAACACGCCGCGCCGCCGCATCTCGGCGCGCAGCGCCAGCAGCACATAGAACACGACGCCGACGCCGGCCAGGTTCTTGCTCGGGAAGCCGCATTCGGGCTGGTTCGGGTTGACGATCACGCGCGCCGGCGGCAGGGTGTCGCCCGGCAGGTGGTGGTCGGTGACGACGACTTCGATGCCCAGCCGGTTGGCCTCGAGCACACCCTCCATGCTGGCGATGCCGTTGTCGACCGTGACGATGATGTCGGGATTTTTTTCGCGCGCCGTGATCTCGACGATGCCGGGCGTGAGGCCGTAGCCGTGCACGACCCGGTTGGGCACGAAGTAGTCGACCTCGGCGCCCATCGCGCGCAGGCCGCGCAGGGCGACCGCACAGGCGGTGGCGCCGTCGCAGTCGTAGTCGGCGACGATAGTCATGCGCTTGCCTGCCTGAATGGCGTCGGCCAGGAACACGGCGGCGGTGTCGATGTGCTTCAGGCCCGAGGGCGGCGACAGGGCCGTCAGCTCGCTCGAGAGTTCGCGCACGTGCTCCAGGCCGCGCGCGGCATAGATGCGCGCCAGCACCGGGTGGACGCCATCCTGGCGCAGCAGTTCCGAGGTGCGGAACGAGCAGGGGCGGGTGGAGATGCGGGTCTTCTGGGTCAAGTCAGTGAATCCAGTGTCGGGCGGCGCCAGAATTTGCGCTGCGCCATCGCGGTCGTCGTGTAGTCGGCAAGGCCTTCGCGGCTGCTCAGGACCAGGCGCAGCTCGCGCACGCGGCCATCCTTGAGGGCAGCCAGAAGCGGCACGAACAGTTTCTCTTCGAGGTGCTGCATGCCCTGCAGCCAGCCGCTCCAGTCGGCGGCCAGCGCGGCCTCGCCCAGGTTGCCGGCCACCAGCAGGCCGCCGTGCGCCAGGACGCCGTCCAGGCGATCGAGCGATGCCAGGCGCTGCTGGCCGAGGGCGGCCAGCCAGCCGGGGACGGCGTAGCTGGCCATCGTCGTCGAAGGCTGTTGTGCCTGCACACTGGCGCCCCACAGCCAAAAGGCGTTCACCACCGGCAGCCGGCGCGCCTCGCGCGCGGCGTTCACGGGATGCGCGTGCCAGGCCATCTGCACCTCGTTCTGCAGGCGCCGGTAAGCTTGCGCCCCGACGCCCTTGGGCATGAAGTCGGTCAGGTCCATATTGGCGACGGTGTCGGGGCTTGCGGTGTCGAAACCGGTCCAGTCGTCGGCGCGCAGGAACCAGGTGTGGGCGTCGCCATAGCGCAGTTCGTGGCCGATCTCTTCGCACAGCGTGCTCGCGGCGTTGAATAGCGCGCGGCCGTCCGCGTCGTCCAGGCTGACCTGGCGCGTATCGGCCATCATCAGGTGGCTGCGCGCGATCTGGATGTGGGCCGGCGTGACGATATGCCAGCGGCCGGCGCCAGGATCGAGATTGAGCCCGCGCATGGCGGCGACGGCGAACGGGGTGCGGCCATCGTCGGCCAGGCCGAACGCGCGCGCCAGCCAGGTTTCATGCGGCAGGGCGTGGGCGGTGTCGGTTTTTGGGGCGCGCCGGGCGCTCGACGTGCGCGACAGCAGCGCGGCCAAAGCCGGCGCCTGCAGGGCGCGGACCAGGTCGGGGGCGAATTCGGGGAGCGGGAGGGCGAACGGCAGGACAAGCGTAATATGAGCCATCCCGCTATTTTAGGCCAAAATCGGCCGGCCGGAGGGTTTGATCTTGGCTTGCCGGACGGCGTTTGCACATGGTTTTTTGCTAATCCGCGCCACAAAAGTGGTTTGTCTGGCAAACTGCCGGGTTGGCGAAGCCAAAAGAACAAGAACCGACAGGATTGTATGAGCATCACCCATAAACTTCCGTATGAATGGCAGATCGGCCTGCGCTATACCCGCGCCGGCAAGCGCAGCGGCCGCAACAGTTTTATTTCCTTCATTTCGATGGCCTCGGTGGCCGGCATCGCCCTCGGCGTGGCGGCCCTGATCGTGGTGCTGTCGGTGATGAACGGCTTCCAGAAGGAAGTCACCAACCGCATGCTGTCGATGCTGGCCCACGTCGAGATCTTCGATGCGCGCGGCGCGTTGCCCGACTGGCGCGCCACCAGCGCCGATGCGCTGCGCCATCCCGAGGTGCGCGCCGCCGCGCCTTTCCTCGATGCGCAATCGATGTTGCTGGTCGATGGGGTCATGAAGCCGGCCTTGTTGCGCGGGGTCGAGCCCACCGAAGAAGCCAAGGTGTCCGACGTCGCGAAACAGATGAAGGAAGGCAGCTTCGATTCGCTGCGTCCCGGTTCCTATAATGTCGTGCTGGGCCGCGCGCTGGCCAAGTCGCTCGGGGTCGAAGTGGGCGACCGCGTGTCGCTGCTGGTGGCCAGCAGCGGCATCCTGGGTGGCGCCGCCTCGCCCGGCGAAAATCCCTTGCCGCGTTCGCGCGCGCTGACCGTCTCGGGCATTTTCGAGGCCGGTCACTTCGAATTCGATTCCACGCTGGCGCTGGTGAATATCCTTGACGCCGAAACCGCGACCGGGGCCACGGCGCCGCTCGGCCTGCGCCTGCGCCTGGCCGACCTGCAGCAGGCGCCGCGCGTGGCCTACGAGCTGCAGCAGTCGATGGCGGGCGACCTGATCATGCGCGACTGGACCCGCGTAAACACCGTGTGGTTCGCCGCCGTGCAGTCGCAGAAGAACATGATGTTCATTATCCTGACCATGATCGTGGCGGTGGCCGCCTTCAACCTGGTCTCGACCCTGGTCATGACGGTCAAGGACAAGCAGGCCGACATCGCCATCCTGCGCACCCTGGGCGCCTCGCCGCGCGGCATCATGAAGATCTTCATTGTGCAGGGCACGCTGGTGGGCATGCTGGGCGGCCTGCTCGGCGTGGCCTTTGGCGTGCTGGTGGCGCTGAACGTCGACGTGATCGTGCCGGCCATCGAGCGCGTGCTCGGCGTGCACTTCCTGTCGCAAGAGGTCTACCTGATCAGCGAGATGCCGTCCGAGCTGCGTTGGAACGACGTCGGCTGGATCGGCGGCGTGGCCGTGGTGCTGGCCTTCCTGGCCACCATCTACCCAAGCTGGGCGGCGTCGCGCGTCAAGCCGGCCGAGGCGCTGCGGTATGAATGAGCGCGGCGCATTGGCATACTCCGGTTCACATTTTCGATTCAGGAACGCATGAGCATCATCCACAAACTGCCATATGAGTGGCAGGTCGGCCTGCGCTACACGCGGGCCGGCAAGCGCAGCGGGCGCAGCAGCTTCATCTCCTTCATTTCGCTGATCTCGGTCGCCGGCATCGCCCTCGGCGTCGCGGCCCTGATCATCGTGCTGTCGGTGATGAACGGCTTCCAGAAGCAGGTCACCGACCGCATGCTGTCGGTGCTGGCCCATATCGAGGTATTCGACGATTCGGGCAGCATGCCCGACTGGCGCGCGTCCGCAAAAGAAGCGCTGCGCAATCCGAACGTGCTGGGCGCCGCGCCTTTCGTCGAGACCCAGGGCCTGTTGGTGCGCGACGGCGTGATGCGCCCGTCGATCGTGCGCGGCGTGTTGCCGGGCGAGGAAGACAATGTATCGACCGTGGCGCGCCAGGTGCGCGCCGGCAGTTTTGATGCCCTCAAGCCGGGCCAGTTCAACATCGTGCTGGGCTATGCGCTGGCGCGTGCGCTCGGCGTCGGCCTGGGCGACAAGGTGACGATGGTGCTGGCCCAGGGCCAGGTCACGCCGGCCGGCATGGTGCCGCGCACGCGCAGCTTCACCGTCGCCGGCATCTTCGAGGCCGGCCACTTCGATTTCGATGCGGCGCTGTCGTTCATCCACGTGGAAGACGCGCAGCGCCTGGAGCGGCTGCCGGCGCCGTCGGGCCTGCGCCTGCGCATCGCCAATATGCGCGAGGCGCCCGAAGTCGCCGAACAGCTAAAAGGCCAGATGACCGGCGACCTGACGGTGCGCGACTGGCCCAAGCTCAACGCCAACTGGTACGCTGCCGTACAGACCGAAAAAAAGATGATGTTCATTATCCTCACCCTGATCATCGCGGTGGCCGCCTTCAACCTGGTCTCGAGCCTGGTGATGACGGTGACCGAGAAGCAGGCCGATATCGCGATCCTGCGCACGCTGGGATCGTCGCCGCAATCGATCATGAAGATCTTCATGGTGCAGGGCGGGGTGGTCGGCGTGCTCGGGACGCTGGCCGGCATCGGCATGGGGGTGGCGGTGAGCCTGAACATCGATGTCATCGTTCCGTTCATCGAACGTTTGCTGGGAGTGGAGTTCTTGTCCAAAGATATATATTTGATCAGTACCGTGCCGTCCGACCTGCATGGGCCGGACGTCGCCGTCATCGGCGTTATCTCGGTGCTGCTGGCGTTTGCCGCCACCGTTTATCCAAGCTGGGCCGCCTCGCGCGTGAAACCGGCGGAGGCGCTGCGTTATGAGTGATGCATTCAACGGCGCCCCGGTGCTTGCCTGCCGCGGCCTCGGTAAAACCTTCAAGCAGGGCGACGCCAATGTGCGCGTGATCGACGGCATCGATTTCGCCGTCCACCGCGGCGAGCGGGTCGCCATCGTCGGCGCTTCCGGTTCCGGCAAATCGACCCTGCTGCACCTGCTGGGCGGCCTGGATACGCCGAGCAGCGGCTCGGTGACCCTGCACGGCGAGGACTTCGCCAACCTGTCCGAGGCGCGCCGCGGCGAACTACGCAACACGGCGCTGGGCTTCGTCTACCAGTTCCACCACCTGCTGCCGGAGTTTACGGCGCTCGACAACGTCATGATGCCGCTCTTGATCCGGCGCGAACCACGCCCGGTCGCGATGGAGCGTGCGCAGGCGATCCTGGAACGGGTGGGCCTGGGCAAGCGCGTGGTGCACCGTCCGGGCGAACTGTCGGGCGGCGAGCGCCAGCGGGTGGCGCTGGCGCGCGCGCTGGTCACCCAGCCGGCATGCGTGCTGGCCGACGAACCGACCGGCAACCTCGATCACACCACGGCGCAGATCATCTTCGACCTGATGCTGGAACTGTCGCGCACCCTCGGCACCGCCTTCGTGATCGTCACCCACGACATGGAACTGGCGCGCCGCTGCGACCGCGTGCTGCGCATGACCGAGCACGGCCTGCAGCCGGCGGAAGGCTGAGCGATGTGGATCGATACCCACGTCCACCTCGATGCGCGCGAGTATGGCGGCGACGGCGCTGGTGAAGCGTTGAAAGCGCGCGACGCGGGGGTGTCGATGATCGTGATCGTGGCGGTCGAGCGGGGCAATTTCGATGCCGTCGCCGGCCTGGCGCACGGCAGCCCCAACGCCTGCTATGCGCTCGGCATACATCCGATCTGCGTGCCGCAGGCGCAGGACGAAGACCTGGTCTATATGCGCACCCGGGTGGAGCAGGCGATGAGCGACCCGCGCTTCGTGGGCATCGGCGAGATCGGCCTGGATTTCTTCATCCCGGAGCTGACCGAACCTGCCATGCGCGACAAGCAGGAGCGGTTCTTTCGCGAACAGCTGCGCATCGCGCGCGACTTCGACCTGCCGGTCTTGACGCACGTGCGGCGCTCGCAAGACCAGGTGCTCAAGCACCTGCGCCAGATTCGCCCGCCAGGGGGGATCGCCCATGCATTCAACGGCAGTTTCCAGCAGGCGCAGAATTTCATTGAGCTGGGATTTCACCTGGGATTTGGCGGCAACATGACCTTCACGCGCGCGCTGCAGATCCGGCGCCTGGCGGCCGAGCTACCCCTTTCGTCCATCGTGCTCGAGACCGATTCGCCCGATATCGCGCCGAGCTGGATTCATCCGGGACGCAACAGTCCCGATCAACTCCCCGGCATCGGCGCCACACTGGCCGAGTTGCGCGGGATCGGGGTGGACGAGGTACGTGAAGCGGCCTACCGCGCCTCGCTGGCGGCCATTCCCCGCCTGGCGGCGCTGTGTCCTTGACACGAAAGCCACGAGTATCGGTTTTCGACGTAGTTCACTCGTCAATTGTGAGCGCGAGCAAACTGTAATTGCTACCGCCGTGCCAAGATTCTGTTTCGACGAGTTGCGCTGACCCCAGCGATTACCGGACAGGAGACACACTTGGACAGCGCGAGCGAATTCCTGCGCATGCTGCAGCACGAGAAATCGCTGACGACGGCCCATCGGGCGATCCGGCTGCGCCTGGGCCATGCCGACCACCTTGCCGATGAAGTCCTGCTGCCGCAGCGGGTCAGCGGCAGCGAGTCGGTCTGCGGCAGCCTCGAATATGTGGTTACCTGCGTCGCGTCGACCCCGCGCTTGCCGCTCAAGGAACTGATCGCGCTGCCGGCCGAAATCCAGTTCGTCACCGACCGCGGCCAATTGCGCAGCGCTTGCGGCATCGTGGCCGAGGCCAGGGCCGGCGACTACGACGGCGGCCTGGGCGTCTACCAGCTGGTGATCCGCGACGCGCTGGCGATCATGGAAAAGCGCGTCAACAGCCGCGTGTTCCGCTACCAGAACGAACTCGAGATCGTGCAGGTGCTGTTCGACGAATGGCGTCAATCGAACGGGGTGCTGGCCAGCGCCTTCGAATACGAACTCGATCCACTGTTCGACATGCGCCAGTTCCCGCCGCGCGAACAGACGATGCAATACAACGAGTCCGATGCCGCCTTCGTGCGCCGCCTGCTGCGCCGGCGCGGCGTGGCCTGGACCTTCCGTCCCGGCCATGCGCGCACCCGCACGCTCGAGGTCGAGCGCGACACCTCGCCGGTGCACACGCTGGTGCTGTTCGCCGATTCCAACTCGCTGCCGCGCAACGGCGCCGGCAACGTGCGCTATCACCGCGGCGGCGCCAGCGAAGAACGCGATACCATCGTCTCCTGGAGCGCCGCGCGCCGCCTGCAGGCGGGCAGCACCACGCGCCACAGCTGGGACTACCGCAACCCGCTCGGCACCCAGTTCATGACCGCCACCGCGCGCAGCATGGCCGACCAGGGCCGCAGCGGCAACCAGCTCGCCGCCAGCCTCGACGACTACCAGGTCGAGATGCCGCATGCCGGCAACGACGTCGAGGACCACTGGCGCCTCGGCCAGGTGCGCATGAACCGGCACGAATTCGAGACCAAGTGTTTCCATGGCGAAGGCGGGGTGCGCGACCTGCGCGCCGGCGAATGGTTCACCCTGAGCGGCCATCCCGAGATCGACACCCACCCGGCGCCCGAACGCGACTTCACCATCACCGCGCTGCACGTCGAGGCCGAGAACAACCTGCCGGCCGACGTCTCGGCGCGTGTGCGGCGCCTGATGGGCGCCTGGACGGACGACGCCGCCTTTCCCGACACCCCGCCATCGCTCGACGCGGTGCGGGTGCGGGTGAGCTTCGATGCGGTCCGGCGCGGCATCCCGCTGGTGCCCAGCTTTGACCCGCGCATCGACCTGCCGCATCCGCAGCTGCAAAGCGCGATCGTCACCGGCCCGCCCGGCGAAGAGGTGCATTGCGATGCGCTGGGCCGGGTCAAGATCCGCTTTCCCGGCATGCGCACGAGCGACCACCGCCATGCGCACGGCGCCGGCGCCTCCGATACGCCCGCCGATTCGGCCTGGGTTCGGGTGGCGTCCAACTGGGCCGGCGCCGGGCCGGGCAGCCAGCAGCAGGCGGGCACGCTCGGCCTGCCGCGCGTCGGCACCGAGGTGCTGGTGGCCTTCATGGGCGGCGACCCGGATCGGCCGGTGATCCTGTCGCAGCTGTACAACCAGCGCGCGCAGCCGCCGGCGCTGAGCCGGGCGGGGGAGTTGCCGGGCAACCGTTATCTGTCGGGGATGCGCAGCCGCGAGATTGGCGGGGCGCGCGGCGGCCAGCTGCTGTTCGACGACACGCCGGGCCAGATCGCGGTGCAGCTGGCCAGCGAGCATGCTGCTTCTGAGCTGAACCTCGGCTGGCTGTCCGAGCCGCGTGCGAACGGACAGGCAGGCCCGCGCGGCGAAGGCGCCGAACTGCGCAGCGACAAGGCGGTCGCGCTCCGTGGTGGCGAAGGCATCCTGCTCAGTGCGGGCGGCAAGCAGGACGATGCCGGCGCCCAGCTCGAGCGCGCGAGCCTGGTCGGACTCATGGAAACGATGCACGGCGTGCTGGACACGCTCGGAAGGCTGGCGGGCGACCACGGCGAGAGCGAAGAAGCCAGGCCCCGCCTGGACGCGCTGGCCGAGCGCCTGCGCCACTGGCACGACGGCTCGAACGTCGCCCCTGGTTCGGGGGCAGGGGGCGAGCCGCTGGTGGCCGTGAACGCGCCGGCCGGCGTAATGCTGGCCAGCGACGACAGCATTGCCCTCGGCGCCCAAACCAAGATCGACATCGTCTCGACCGGCGACGCCGAACTGGCGACCGGCCGCAGCCTGTTCCTGCGGGCCTCGCGCGCGCTCAGCATGTTCGCCTATGAACTGGGCATGAAGCTGATCGCCGCCCGTGGCGACATCGTGGTGGAGACCCACCGTGGCGACATCGAGATCAAGTCGTCCAGCCGCATCCGCCTGATCGCCGCCACCGGCATCGAACTCGAAGCGCCATCGGTGAAGGTGGTCTCGCAGGGCACCCAGACCGACTGGGACGGCGGCACCATCACGCACCAGAGCAATGGCAAGCATGTGGTCAGGGCGGCGTCGGTAGAGCATCTTTCTCCCGGCGGCGGCATGCCCGCCGGCCTTCGCCTGCCGGCGACCGAGCTGGAAACGGACGAGCGGGTGGTGGTGCTCGACCGCCAGACGAACCTGCCGGCCCGTGGCAAGCGCTACGTCGCCCGCCACGAAGACGGCACCCGCATCCAGGGCGTCACCGACGACGCGGGACGCACCAGCATCCTCTGCAGCTACGCCATGGGCGACATCGAAATCCGCCTGTTACCCGACGACGAACCGGACGATCCCGGTCCGGGCCGGGCATGAAGGAGCCGACCCGTCCAATTCCCCAGCCAACTGTCGACCGCGATGGAAGCCTGGTGGCGCATACGGTCGCGACGCCGACGGCCTTCAAAGTGAGGGCCAGGGTCACTATCGGGTCGCGCAAGGTGATTCCAGTGATATTCGTGCCGGGCATCATGGGCTCGAATTTACGGGCACGCGCGGACATGGCAAGCGACCAGGGCGCCATCCTCAACCCGGGAGAATCAGCATGGCGACCGCCGAACGGGATCGCTGATGGTTTTTGGGAAGCCCGCAAATGGGCGGACCGCCCTCCCTCCGAGCGACAGCGCATCCTGGACGGCAGCGCCCTGGAAGTCGATCCGGATGGCCAGTTAGGATTCGCACCGAACACATTCGACGCGAGCGTCTTGCGGGAACGGGGCTGGGGAGAGGTCCATGCAGGCTCTTACGGCGCGCTGTTGATCGACTTGCAGCGTCATCTGGACAAGACCTTTGAGGTGTCCCCGCAGGGAAGGCGAGAAATACGTCATTTCTGGCGACGCGTGATGCAAGCCGCTCCCGAAACCTGGGGCGTCCGCAGCGTTGCGAGGGTGACGGAAGTGGAACTCGAGAAATATGCCGTGTTCCAGTATCCGGTCTATGCTTTTGGCTATAACTGGCTGGAATCCTGCGAGAAGTCGGGACGGACCCTGCGACAGCGAATTGATCAGATCAAAGCATACTGGAACGAGCGCAAGCATGAATGCCAGAAGGTCATTCTGATTACCCATTCGATGGGGGGGCTGGTTGCGCGCGCCTGTGCGCGAATCAGTCCTCCTGGCGACGGCACTGCGCCCGATATCGCAGGCATCATTCATGCAGCAATGCCTGCGCTGGGCGCGCCGGTAACCTACCGGCGCATCGCATGCGGTACGGAAGGCGGAAGGTTCACGAACGGCTTTCTCGAGAACAGAAAGGCGGGCGCCATCGCCGATATCCTTGGTGGGAGTAGTGCCGAGACGACGCCGGTGATGGCGCTCTCGGAAGGGGTGTTGCAACTGCTTCCGAATCATCTATATCCCAAACCGTGGGTCATTGTCAAAACGATGCGAGCTGTCAATCGACGTGACGAAGTGAGGGATCTTCTTGCCTTGCCTGACGGTAGCCCATATGACTTTTACCGCGACATGAAGTCCTGGTATCGCATGATTGACCCCAGCCTTGCAGATCCGGCGAAAAGATACACCCGAATGGACGATCGTGTTGTCGATCGGATTTTCAAGGCCATTGGTGAGGCAGAACGATTTCACACGAGGCTGTTAAACGCGCCGGGAAACGAGAGCGGCGATCCGAGGCCTTACTACCATCCGAATACCTATGCTTTTTACGGTTCGGACAAGGTATTGAAGGCTTATGGACAGATCAGATGGGTTGCTCGGGAGCCATCCGTTAACCCGGCAGTGCTGACCCCAGCGAATGTGCGAGGCGGGCAGTTCGAAGCCGTCGCGGAAGATGGCGCGCGCAAGGTGCGAATCGGGCAAGACATGAAGCTGCAGTTCTCGGTGTGGCCCGAAGACGCGAACGGCGATGAAACGGTACCGGTCCAATCCGGGGCGGGGCCGGCCGCGTATGTTCGACAGACATTCGCGCCAGCAGGATTTCGTCATCAAGAAAGTCTCCAACCCGAGACGATGCGTCTCCTGATCCGGCATCTCATCGTCAAGATCGTACAGGACATCCGATGAAGCGGCTTGCCAGTCGGCGCGTCCGCTGGATATGTGGATTGACGGCGGTTGCACTAGCGCTGGTGTCGATTCTCGCTAACTCCGTACAGACTGTGAACGATAAGCATAAGGTGGCAAAAATGACCGAGAAAATGAAAACGGTGTGTGTCGGGCGTTTTCTGATCGATCTGCCCGCTGAGGCGCAAGTGACGCTTAAACATGGATCTGTCGGCGGGCTGGATATCGTGAGTACGGATCGGGAATCAGAACGGGAATTCTCGGCGCGCTTGCAGCGGGTAGAAGAGGAACTGTCACAGGCTGTGAATGAAGACGGACAGCCCAGCCTCGAATCGAGCAAGAGAGTACTCGTCGAGACTGGTTATGGAAAGACATTCGTCTATGACCGCCGCCGTATAAAAGCGCTCAAGGACGACAGATTCGTGTACAAAGAGATCCTGGCGCTGCGCGGCATGCTCCGGCTCGATAACGTCAGCGTGACAGGAAATATCGAATGGATAGCCCCCGGGCATATAGACAGCGTAGCCAGTATACTCGACCGGATACGTCCCTTGAAGCTGGAGTATATCCCCCGCCAGGAAGGATTCTGTCTCGGCCACGCAATTGTGGAGGATCCCTACGATCATGAGAATCTGGAAAGCGTCGTGCTGTTTGCAGGCCTTCCCGGACATCCCGATGTCAATATCGTCTTTTCGTCCATGTCGGGGACCGATCCAGCGCCCGGTCTTCTGGAGCGAAACGCAAAATCCGCCTCGCGTGAGCCAATGTACATGCAGCTGGCATTTACCAGTTTGCGGGAACATCCGCGTGCAATCAATGGATTGGCAGGCGAAGAGCTGGTGATGCGGATACGCGAACCGAATTTCACCACTGGATATTCGTTTCAGTGGGAAATGCAGGGGCTGAAGGATGATGTTCATGCGCCGAGGCTGAAGTTGGAGCTGGAGTCAGGCACGAATCCTGAAGCAGGCGGCAGCCCGGTCCAGTCGACCCTGTCCGAAGAAGCGATGTTCGAGCTTTGGGAGCAGATTGCAAACAGCATCCGGATTCGCCCAGTCGAAACGGCGGCGACAAGGCATGCCGAGCCGCTCAGCGCGGCATTGGGCATCAGTGCGTTCGCCGGCGACACCTGCCCTCAAAGCGGCTGGTGGGAGTGCACCGACAGCAGGCCTGGCGTCAACGTCCTTGGCGGTCAGCGCCAGTTCCTGAAACAGGGACAGACCATGCCCCAGGCCCTGCTGTTGCCGCAGCAGACAATGTGGCAACGCTTGCGAGGAGTTCAGCCCAGTTATGAAAGCACAAACGCCACATTGTGGATGCTGGTGGACAAGCGAAGCAACGCACGGGCGTCGCCGATCGTGGGACTCGAGCAGGCGATGGCGGTGCCCGACCCAGGAATTATCCAAGCCGGAACTGTTCCCGCGGGATACTTCGAGCTACCGATCGGAAGCGTGGCCAGGACCGGCGCTGCTTGTCCGGCCAGCGGATGGTGGCGTTGTGAAGACACGCATGCGCTCGACGGCACAAGATGGTTCGCGGCCGGGAGCCTGCTTCCCGCCGCGACGTTCCGCGCGCAGTTCAGTGGCCGGGGTGGCGGGCACTCAGAACTGATTCACCGGCGCAGTGCGTGGCAACTCGTGCGTCATGTCGACGCCGATTCATTTCCTGGCCCTGGACCGGACGAATCGAGGCCCCAGCCTACAGGTGGCACATCGCCGGCGTAGATCATGCGCAGCGCGATCCTCGCGTTCGCCGGCGGCGCCGCCGTGCTTCAACTTCAGCCGGCGCTGCCGCCGGCCAGCGTCATGCTCGCCTGCGCTGCCGCGACGATCGCGGCCTGCCTCGTGCTGCGCGGCCTGCCCCGAATGATCACAACCGGCCTCCTGCTCGGCTTCTGCTGGGCCGCCTTCATCGCGCACCTGGCGCTGAGCAACGCCTTGCCCCACGACGATGAAAGCCGCGACATTACCGTCACCGGTAACATCGCCAGCCTCCCGCACCGCTTCGACGGCGGCGTGCGCTTCCAGTTCGACGTCGCGCACACCGAAGCCCGCGGCGGCAGCGTTCCGCCAAAGATCGTCCTGTCCTGGTACGGCGCCGCCGCCGATCCCGCTTTCATCCACCCTGGCGAACGCTGGCGTCTGGTCGTGCGCCTGCAGCGCCCCCACGGCAACGCCAACCCCCACGGCTTCGACTACGAAGCCTGGCTGCTGGAGCAGGGCGTGCGCGCCACCGGCTACGTGCGTCCCGCAGGCAGCCGCAACGAACGCCTCGACGACTGGGCCCCCGGAGCCGGCTACGCGATCGAACGCGCGCGCGGTTACCTTCGCGCACGCATCCTGGCCATCCTCGACGGCGAGCCTTACGCGGGCGTGATTGTGGCCCTGGTCATCGGCGACCAGCGCGGCATCGACCAGGACGACTGGGACGTCTTCAACCGCACCGGCATCAGTCACCTGGTGTCGATCTCGGGCCTGCATATCACGATGGTGGCGGGCCTCGCGGCCTGGATCGTCGCCAGCCTGTGGCGCCGCTCGTTCTGGACCGACGCCCAACTGCCGTTGCGCCTCCCGGCCCAGAAGGCCGCCGCGCTGGCGGGAGCGATGGTGGCGCTGATGTACGTGCTGCTGGCCGGTTTCGGGGTGCCGGCCCAGCGCACCTTCTATATGCTGGCGGTGGTCGCGGCCGCGGTCTGGTGCGGCCGCATCGCATCGAGCTCGCACGTCCTGTGCCTGGCGCTGGGCATCGTCGTGCTGCTCGATCCCTGGGCCATGCTGTGGCCCGGTTTCTGGCTGTCCTTCGGCGCCGTCGCCGCGATCCTGTACGCCTGCAGCGGACGGCTCGGCGAACAAACGCGCGGCTGGCGCGCGGGGCTGCTGGTGGCGACGCGCACCCAATGGGCCGTCACCATCGGCCTGGCGCCGCTCACGCTGCTGCTGTTCGGTCAGATTTCCCTGGTCAGCCCATTGGCGAACGCGGTGGCGATCCCCGTCATCAGCCTGTTCGTGACGCCGCTGGCGCTGGTCGGCAGCATCCTGCCATCGCCGCTGGCCGGCGTGGTCCTGGGTGTGGCCCACCTGGCGATCGAGTTGCTGACCTGGCCCCTGCAGCGGCTGGCCGCGCCGGCGCTGGCGGTATGGACCGCGCCGGCGCCGACGCTCTGGATACTCGCGCTGGCGCTCGTTGGCACTGCATGGATGCTGGCGCCGCGCGGCTGGCCCCAGCGCTGGGCCGGCCTCGCGGCCTGGACCCCGCTGCTGACGCAGCTGCCGACGGCGCCGCCGCCCGGCGCGTTCAGCGTCACCGCCTTCGACGTCGGCCAGGGCATGGCGCTGCTGGTCGAAACCCACCGCCACCGCCTGCTGTACGATACCGGCCCGCAGTACGCACCCGGCGCCAGTGGCGCGACGCGCGTCATCCTGCCTTACCTGCGAGGGCGCGGCGTAGGGCGGCTGGACACGCTGGTGGTGTCGCACAGCGACCTGGATCACGTCGGCGGCGCCGACGCCGTGCTCCAGGCGCTCGAGGTCGACAGCCTGGTGTCGTCCCTGCCGGCCTCGCATCCCGTGCTGCGCAAGGCGAAGCATACGCGCCGCTGTGCAGCCGGCCAGGCGTGGACGTGGGATGGCGTGCGTTTCGAGATGCTGGGCCCCGACCCGGCCAGCTATGCCAACCCGCGCCTGAAGGCCAATGCGCGCAGCTGCGTGCTGCGTGTGAGCGCGGCCGGCACGGCCATGCTGCTGGCGGCCGACATCGAAGCGGCGCAGGAGGCCGAATTGCTCGTCACGGCCGGTGAACGCCTGCGCGCCAAGGTTTTACTTGCGCCGCATCACGGCAGCGGCACGTCGTCGACTGCCGCTTTCCTGTCGGCGGTGCGTCCCGACCTGGCGCTGTTCCAGGTTGGCCACCGCAACCGCTATCGTCATCCCAAAAAGGAAGTGGTCGAGCGTTACCGCGCCATGGGCATCGCCCAGATGCGGACCGACCAGACGGGCGCCATCACGCTCGATTCAGCCGATGGCTTCATCGCACGCGCTTACCGGATCGAACACGCCCGTTACTGGCATGGCCGCTGACAAGCCCAGGGAAGCACTGATCTATTCTGGCGGGCTGCAATCGGTCACGAAAAATGTGCTTGGCAAGGCCTCGCCGGCCGCACACAAACCGCAGCGATACCGCGTGGTATCGCGAGGATTTGCAACGCCGCAGGGCGCATTTTCTCGTGGACGAGCGCGCCGCCGTGAACAGATCAGTGCTTCCCTAGGGACTTGGCACACACGTGAACGGCGCATGCAGGTATTCCCATTCGCGCGAAACGTAACGTACATCGTGTCCTTCCAGTGCCGCGCCCGCGGCGCACAGCCCAGGTGGCGCGCTCCGGTTCGATCGATGCCGCATGATCTTGGTCGGCTTGCCCTCGACGCTGAATACCGAGATGCTGTCTTTCGGAAGCGGCAGGGTCACCCGCTTCTGGTTCCGGGCGTGGAAGATTTCGGCTTCGGGGTTGTAGTACTTCGGGAAGTGGCTGAGCGCCCAGCGCGCCGGCGCCGAGTGTTCGATGAAGATGGTCTTTTCTCCCAGCAGGCCGGTACCCGACAGCACCACCGCCTGCAGTGCCACGCCGCCGAGCAGCAGCGCAACGCGGGACCTTGGCGACGACAGCCGCGCAACCAGCAGGGCCAGCGCCAGCAGCGGAATGCTCAGCCAGTAGCTGTACCGCGTCATGACCACGCCGCCCGAGTTCCAGTTGATGGTGCTCAGTGCGGGCAGGGCCATCAGGACGATCAGCGCCAGTACCGGCGCCGCGACGAGCAGCCAGGTGGCGCGCTGCCCTTTGGGCAGCACGAACAATCCGAGCAATACCGCCAGCGCGATGCCGGGGCTGCCAATAACCATTCCCTGGTTCAGGTCGAAGAACAGCGAGAACAGGCGGGCGCCGGTGACGAATTCGGAGCCGTTGAAGTCGCGCGCGATCACGCTCGGCGTGCCGAACGTCCACTGGAAGAAGGCAAACGGCGCCAGCGTCGCAACGATGCCGGCCGCAGCCAGCACGAGCTCGCGCCTGCCCAGGGGCGCGGCGATGCTGTCCGGCCACTGCAGCCTGGGATACCTGACGATCAGGACGCGGCAGGCGCAAGCAAAGGGAATCAGCAGCGCCAGCGGTGGATTCTGGCTCGCCGCCAGGCCGGCGCACAGGATGGCCAGCCCGGCCTGGCCGCGCAGGCTTGCAAGGCATGCGATCAGCACGCAGCTGGCGGTCATCACTTCGGGCCCGGTCCAGTTCAGGTAGAACGTCGTGCCCCCCAGCAGGAACAGCAGCATCGCGAGCGAGGATTGCTCGGGCAACGCGCGCCTGATATACAGGAAGGCGCTGGCGCAGAAGCACAGGTTGAGCAGGGTGAACGCGTAGTATGGCTGCGCGCCGAAGGCTTTCAGCAGTGCGTAGAAGGGCAGGGCCAGTAGCGAGTACAAGCCAAAATGGATGCCGTAGAAATGGCCCGCATCGTTCGGCATGACCGTGAAGGTGTAGGCCGGCGTCTTCTCGGGCGCGCGCAGATGCTCATGGAGTTGCGGCATCAGGTCGCCCAGGGTTCCGCCATAGAACGGCATGCCCCCTGCGCTGTGTTTCAGCGACGCCAGGTCGGCGTGGGTGATGTCGGGCGTACCATGCTCGTACAGCGCGTGCATGGTCAGCATGTATTCATAGCCATCGCCGGTCAGCGAGGTCGTGGCCAGGGCGAAACCGGCGATGGCCAGGAACAGGGGGGCAAACCAATAGGTGGACAGGCGCTTGAGCAAGATCGCTCCAGATATGCGAGCGATAGCACTCAGGTGGAGAAGGCCGCCGTATTCTACCTCCCTGCTGGTTCTTTGGGCAATATCGATGGGGTGACGGCCAGCCGAATCAGGCGCGCGGCAGCGTGATCGTCACCTGCAGGCCGCCGCCCTCGCGGTTGCGCGCCACGATTTCGCCGCCATGGGCGTGCAGCACGCGCTGCGCAATCGCCAGGCCCAGGCCGTGACCATCGACGCCGGTGCGCGATGCGCCGGCGCGAAAGAAGGGCTGGAAGATCGCCGCCAGGTCTTGCTGCGCGATGCCCGGCCCGCGATCGAGCACGTCGATGCGGGCCAGCTTCTCGTCGGCGCGCACCGTCACGTTCACGATGCCACCCTGGGCGCCGTGCCTGGCGGCGTTGCGCACCACGTTTTCCAGGGCGCTCCACAGCAGGTCGGGGTCGCCCGTCACGCTGACGCTGCCCTCGGCCTCGACCAGGATGCGGATCGCCTCGGGCGCCGCGCCGCCTCCACCCACGCCCCGCAGGTCGGGTTGGGACGCCTCGAAGCGGGCATCGGCCACGATGCCGTCCGCCAGCTCGGTCAGGTCGACCGCCTCGCGCCGCAGCGCGTCGGGCATGGCCTCCAGGCGGGACAGGGTCAACAGCTCGCCGACCAGCTTGTCCATGCGATTGCTCTCGCGCTCGATGCGTTCGAGCGTGCTCGCGAACTTGTCCGGCTGCTGGTGCGCCAGCCCGACCGCCGCCTGCATGCGCGCCAGCGGCGAGCGCAGCTCATGCGAGACGTCGTGCAGCAGGCGGCGCTGGCCATCCATCAGTGCGCGCAGGCGGCCGCTCATGCGGTCGAAGTCGCGTCCCAGGTCGGACAGTTCGTCGCCGCCCTTGGTGGCGCGGCCGAAGCGCGGCGCCAGGTCGCCGGCGGCGGCGGCCTCGAAGGCGCTGCGCAGGGCGCGGATCGGACGCGAGAAATACCAGGCCAGCAGGGCTGCGAACAGCAGGCTGGCCACGACGGCGGCGCCGATCACGACGGTCTGGCCGATGCGGCGGCGCGCGCCCGGGTCGAGCGCCGGTGTCAGCGGGTCGGGCGGGCCGCCGCGCATTCCCTCCGGCCGTCCCGACTGGCGCGGGACGAAGGCCAGGTAGCGCTCGCCGCCGGGCCCGACCAGATGCCGTGCGCCGCGCCAGGCGCCGCGCTGTTCGCCGTTGCCGAGCTGGCGCTCGGCTTCCTTCAGCAGCTCGGCCGGCACCGCGCGCCCGAGCAGCTCGCGGCGGGCTTCGTCGAGCACGTACAGCTGCGGGCGCCGCAGGTCGGCCAGCAGGCCGCGCAGCGCACCTTCTCCGCCGTGACGCAGGGTGGCCGTCGCCGCGTCGAGGGCGACCGCGGCCGGCGGGCCGGAGTCGAGGCTCGAGCTGGCCTTCTGGCGCGCCTGGTCGCGCAGCCAGAATGCGCCGCCGATGGCGATGGTGGCGCTCAGCTGCGCCAGCAGAATGCAAAGGAAGAACTTCCAGAACAGCCGCCCCATGCTACTCCTTGATCAATTGGTAGCCCTGGCGGTAGATGGTCTGCAGGCAGGAGCGGCCGTCCGCCAGTGGTCCCAGCTTGTGGCGCAAGCTGCTCAGGTGAACGTCGATATTGCGGTCGAAGCGGGCCAGCGGCCGCCCCAGGCCTTGTTCGGACAGCTCGTTCTTACTCACCGGCTTACCGGCATTTCTCGCCAAGACTTCCAGCAGGTTGAACTCGGTGCTGGTCAGGTCCAGCGGCGCGCCGTCCCAGGTCGCGCGCCGCCCCTCGGGATGCATGGTCAGCTTGCCGACCGTGAGGGCGGCGCCGGGAATGCTCTCCGGCTGCGCCTGGGTGCGGCGCAGGATGGCGCGCACGCGCGCCGTCAGTTCGCGCGGCGTGCAGGGCTTGGCCACATAGTCGTCGGCGCCCAGTTCGAGGCCGAGGATGCGGTCGGCGTCGTCGCCGCGCGCGGTCAGCATCAGGACCGGGATGCGGCTGGCGGCGCGGATCTGGCGCAGGGCGTCGATGCCGCTGGTGCCGGGCATCATGACGTCGAGGATGGCGATGGCGTGGCGGCCGCCGAGCGCTTCGCGCGCGCCGTCGTCGCCGTTGTGGACGCAGGTGACCCTGAAGCCTTCCTGTTCGAGGTATTCGGCGAACATGCCGACGAGTTCGACGTCGTCGTCGATAAGCAATACATGGTTCATGGCGACAGGATAGCGCAGTCGCGCATTCCGGTCTTTCCCGCAGCGGGCCGCTTTACCCGGATTTACCTCCCTTAGGCGCGCTTTACACCTGCCCGCCACACAATGGCCGCTCCAAAACGCCGGAGGATCCGCGATGACCCTGCACCCCAAACTGTCCACCCTGCGCGCCACAGCGCTCCTTTCCACCTGCCTGCTGGCCGCTCCCGCGGTGCTGGCGCAAGCCGCGCCGCCCGTCGAGGGCCCCGGCGCCGGACCGGGCTTCGAGCAAGCCGCCGGCCCATTCGACCCAAGCGGCCCGTTCCCGCCATTCGGGCCAGGCCCGCACGCCGGCCCGCCGTTCCTGCGCGGTCTCGACCTGAGCGAGGCGCAGCAGGATCGCGTGTTCGCCATCCTGCATGCCCAGGCCCCAAGGCGGCGCGAACTCGACAAGGCCGAGCGCAAGGCCGGGCAGGCGCTGGACGAACTGGCGCGCGCACCCCAGCTCGACGAGGCGCGCGCCTCCGCCAGCGCCCAGGCGCTGGGCCAGGCGATCGCCGACCAGGAAGTGCTGCGCCTGCAGACCGACGCCCGGATCAAGGCGGTGCTCACGCCCGGGCAGCGCGCACAGCTCGAGCGGCCACGCGGCGAGCGCGGCAAGGGCGTCAAGGGCAGGGCCGACAAGAAGAATGCGCGGACCGGGCAGCGCGAGGCAGGCAAATGAGCGTGCTGTCGATCATCCAGGGTGCGGACGACCAGCACGACGATCACCACCTCGGCCTCGGCGCCGATCTGGCGCGCCTGCTGGCGCGGCCGGCCACGCGCCGCCAGTCGCTGCGCTGGCTGGGTCTTGGAATGAGCACGGCGGCGCTGCCGCTGGCCGGCTGCGGCGGCGGCAGCATGGACGATGGCTACGGCATCTCGACCTCGACCACCACCACCGGCAACGGCACGGGTGGTGGCGCGACGGGAGGCAATGCCGCCTGTTCCGTCATCCCCGAGGAGACTGGCGGCCCCTATCCGGGCGACGGCACCAACCGCAACGCCAATGGCGTGGCCAATGCCCTGACCCTGTCCGGCATCGTGCGCGGCGATATTCGCGCCAGCGTGGGCGGCGCCAGCGGTATGGCCCAGGGCGTGCCGCTGGTCATCCGCCTGAAGATCGAGAATGTGCTCCAGGGCTGCGCCGCGGCGGGCGGGGCGGCCGTCTATCTGTGGCATTGCACCCGCGAAGGCGGCTACTCGATGTATTCGAACGGCATCGTGGACGAGAATTACCTGCGCGGCGTGCAGGAAGCCGACAGCGAAGGCTGGGTCACGTTCACGACCATCTTCCCGGGCTGCTATGACGGTCGCATGCCGCACGTGCACTTCGAGGTCTATCCGACCCTGGCCAAGGCGAACAGCGCGGCAAACCGGGTCAAGACTTCGCAGTTCGCCTTCCCGCTGGCGACGCTCATTGATGCCTATGCCAGCAGCGGCTACGCCAGCAGCGTGCGCAACCTGGCACGCATCAGCTACGCGACGGACAACGTCTTTTCCGACAGTACGGCGCTGCAGATGGCGAGCGTAACAGGCAATGCGGTCCAGGGCTATACCGCCGAGCTGCTTGTAGGCGTTTCCTTCTAAAGGCGGACCGCCCGGCGGCGCTGGACATTACAATTGGGCGCTCTTGCATCCGATCGCGTCCGCCCATGTCCAGACCCCTGCTTCATTTCGCCCATGGCAACAGCTACCCGGCCGGCACCTACAGCCGCCTTCTGGCGCAGCTGCGCGAGCGCTACGACGTGCGCACCCTGGACATGCACGGCCACGATCCGCGCCATCCGGTCGCCGACGGCTGGGGCGCCCTGGTCGACGAACTGGTCGAGCACCTGGAGGGGTACGGCCGGCCGGCGATCCTGGTCGGCCATTCGCTGGGCGGGATGCTGTGCATGCTGGCGGCCAAGCGCCGCCCCGACCTGGCGCGCTGCGTGGTGATGCTCGATTCGCCGGTGGTGGCGGGCTGGCGCGCGCTGGGCTGGCGCCTGGCCAAGCTGGCCGGCTGGGGCGAACGCCTGTCGCCGGCGCGCTTCGCCCGCAAGCGCCGCGAACTCTGGCCCAGCCGCGACGCCGCCTTCCAGCACTTCAGCGCCAAGCCGATCTTCCAGGCCTGGGCCCCGGGCGCCCTGGACGACTACCTGGAACACGGGCTGGCGCCGCATCCCGAAGGCGTGACCTTGCGCTTTCGGCGCGACGTGGAGTCGGCCATCTACCAGACGCTCCCGCACCACATGGATGCCGTGATCCGCGACCCGTTCCCGGTGCCGGTCGGCTTCGTCGCCGGCACCCGCTCGGAAGAGATGCGCCAGGCCGGCATGGATGGCACCCGCAAGCTGGTGGGCGAGAACCTGGTCATGATCGAGGGCGGCCACCTGTATCCGCTCGAAAAGCCGCAGGAGACGGCGCGCCTGACGCAGGCGATGATCGAGCGGCTGCTGGCCGCACCGATGCGGCCTTAGGCTGTCAAGAGCCGCTTTAACGGTCCATCGGCTTGGCCTGGTTGTCGAAAGAGTCGCGCGCGTCGCGCGCACCGACGGTCTTGACGGTGCGGTCGCCGCCGCCTTTTTTCGGGATCCGCGAGCCAGTCATGGTTTCATCGTCGACCTTGGCCGCGATGGCGGGCGCCGCCGCGGCCGGGGGCGTCGGCTGGTCGGTGGTGGGCGCGGTCGTGCAGGCGGTGAGGGTCAGGACGAACACGCCGATCAGGGCCTTGGGCAGATGCTGCATGTGGATCTCCATCGAATAGGGTGACTTATGGTATTCACAATTGCGCCTGCTCGCAATGAATATTGACAGCATGGCCAACTGCGACCATCACCGGCGCCGCCATTTCGCGTAAAATCGCGGGATTTTCTCCCTGCTGGAAACCGACAATGACTATCAAGAGCGACAAATGGATCCGCCGCATGGCGGAAAGCACCGGCATGATCGAGCCGTTCGAGCCGCAGCAGGTACGGGAGCAGGACGGCCGCCGCATCATCTCCTTCGGCACCTCCTCGTACGGCTACGACATCCGCTGCGCCGACGAATTCAAGGTGTTCACCAACATCAACAGCACCATCGTCGACCCGAAGAATTTCGATTCGAACTCCTTCGTCGACGTCAAGAGCGACGTCTGCATCATCCCGCCGAACTCGTTCGCGCTGGCGCGCACCATCGAATACTTCCGCATCCCGCGCAATGTGCTGACGGTCTGCCTGGGCAAGTCGACTTATGCGCGCTGCGGCATCATCGTCAACGTGACGCCGTTCGAGCCGGAGTGGGAAGGCTACGTGACCCTGGAGTTCTCGAACACCACTCCGCTGCCGGCCAAGATCTATGCCGGCGAAGGCTGCGCCCAGGTGCTGTTCTTCGAAAGCGACGAAGTCTGCGAGACCTCGTACAAGGACCGTGGCGGCAAGTACCAGGGCCAGCACGGCGTGACCCTGCCGAAGACCTGACCGGTCTTCAGCGTTCCTGGCGCGCCCGGTGTCCGGAGGGCGCCAGGTGTCCCAGCTTGTCCGGATTGCGCATCACATAGATGGCCTTGATGCGCCCGTCGTCGATCTCGAGCGCCATCGTCTGCAGCATGGCGTCGGGTTCGAGCGTGATCCGCCCCGGCAGGCCGTCGATGCTGGGCGACTGCAGCAGCTCGGCCGCATCCCAGGCCGCCTTCACCTTCTGCGCCAGCAGGAAGCGCAGCACCTTCTCCTGCCCGAAGATCGGGTTCATCACGGCCGGGCGCTTGCCGCCGCCGTCGCCATAGAACACCACGTCGCTCGACAGCAGTCGGGTGAGCTGGGCCACGTCGCCGCTGCGCGAGGCGGCGAAGAAGGCGGCGGCGATCTCTTTCTGGCGGTCTTGCGGCACCGGGAAGCGCGGCCGCGCGCCGGCCAGGTGGGCGCGCGCGCGGCTGGCCAGCTGGCGGCAGGCCGCCGGCTCGCGGCCGATCGCCTCGGCCACCTCGTCGAAGTCCATGTCGAACACGTCGTGCAGCAAAAAGGCGGCGCGCTCCAGCGGCGACAGGCGCTCCATCGCCAGCATCAGGGGCAGGGTGATGTCGTCGTCGTCCTCATCGGCGGGGTCGATGAAGGGTTCGGGCAGCCAGGGCCCGATGTATTCCTCGCGCTTGATGCGCGCCGACTTGAGCACGTCCAGGCACAGGCGCGTTACGGTGCGCACCAGGAAGGCTTCCGGCTCGCGCACCGCCTCCTGGTCGGCGCCGTGCCAGCGCAGCCAGGCGTCCTGTACCACGTCCTCGGCCTCGGCCACCGAACCGAGCATGCGGTAGGCGATGCGCTGCAGGCGCGGGCGGCGGGCGGTGAAGAAGGAGGCGGAGTCGACGTTGTTGGTATCCATGGGCGAAAATGATACGCGAAAAAAAAGGCCCGGATTCGATCCGGGCCTCTCTCGGCGGGCAGAGGCTCCAGCCCCAGCCCCGTTTCGGTTTACGCGTCCTGCATCACGCAATCGACGAAGTAACCGCGCTTGCCGTCGACTTCACGCTTGACCAGGCCGTGGACGTCGGTCTCGAAGCCCGGGAAGCGTTCGTTGAAGTCGCGCGCGAAGCGCAGGTAGTCGACGATCACGCGATTGAAACGCTCGCCCGGGATCAGCAGCGGAATGCCCGGCGGGTAAGGCGTCAGCAGGATCGCGGTGATGCGGCCTTCGAGTTCGTCGATCGCCACGCGCTCGATCTTGCGGTGCGCCATATTGGCGAAGGCGTCCGATGGCTTCATGGCCGGGATCATGTCCGACAAATACATCTCGGTGGTCAGGCGGGCCACGTCGCGCGATTTGTAGAAGGTGTGGATCTCGGTGCACAGGTCGCGCAGGCCGTGCGTCTCGTAGCGCGGGTTGGCCGAGGCGAACTGCGGCATCGCGCGCCACATCGGGGCGTTGCGGTCGTAGTCGTCCTTGAACTGCTGCAGCGCCGTCACCAGCGTGTTCCAGCGGCCCTTGGTGATACCGATGGTGAACATGATGAAGAACGAGTACAGGCCGCACTTCTCGATGATGACGCCGTGCTCGGCCAGGTACTTGGTGACGATCGAGGCCGGGATGCCGGTCTCGCCGAACTGGCCCGACAGGTCCAGGCCCGGGGTCACGATGGTGGCCTTGATCGGGTCGAGCATATTGAAGCCCGGCGCCAGCTTGCCGAAGCCGTGCCAGTTCTCTTCGGCGCGGATCATCCAGTCGTCCTGGGTGCCGATGCCTTCTTCCGAGAATTTATCCGGACCCCAGACCTGGAACCACCAGTCGGCGCCGAAGTCTTCGTCGACCTTCTTCATCGCGCGGCGGAAGTCCAGCGCTTCCAGGATCGATTCCTCGACCAGGGCGGTGCCGCCTGGCGCTTCCATCATGGCCGCGGCGACGTCGCACGAAGCGATGATCGAGTACTGCGGCGAGGTCGAGGTGTGCATCAGGTAGGCTTCGTTGAAGGCATCCTGGTCGAGCTTGACCGATTCGGATTCGCGCACCAGCACCTGCGAAGCCTGCGACAGGCCGGCCAGCAGCTTGTGCGTCGACTGGGTCGAGAAGATCATCGACTCCTTGGCGCGCGGGCGGTCCTGGCCGATCGCGTGCATGTTCTTGTAGAAGTCGTGGAAGGTCGCGTGCGGCAGCCAGGCTTCGTCGAAGTGCAGGGTGTCGATCTTCCCGTCCAGCATTTCGCGCAGGGTCTCGACGTTGTACACCACGCCGTCGTAGGTCGACTGGGTGATGGTGAGGATGCGCGGCTTCTTGTTGACGGCGTCGCGCGCGAACGGATTGGCCTCGATCTTGCGGGCGATCGATTCGGGCGTGAACTCTTCGAGCGGGATCGGGCCGATGATGCCCAGGTGATTCCTGGTCGGCATCAGGAACACGGGAATCGCGCCGCACATGATGATCGAGTGCAGGATCGACTTGTGGCAGTTGCGGTCGACCACGACGATGTCGCCCGGCGCCACGGTCGAGTGCCACACCATCTTGTTCGAGGTGGAGGTGCCGTTGGTCACGAAGTAGCAGTGGTCGGCGCTGTAGATGCGCGCGGCGTTGCGTTCGGACTTGGCCACCGGGCCGGTATGATCAAGTAACTGTCCCAGTTCTTCGACCGCGTTGCAGACGTCGGCGCGCAGCATGTTCTCGCCAAAGAACTGGTGGAACATCTGGCCGATCGGCGACTTCAGGAAAGCCACGCCGCCCGAGTGGCCCGGGCAGTGCCACGAATAGGAGCCGTCGTAGGCGTAGTTGACCAGCGCGCGGAAGAACGGCGGCGCCAGGCTGTCGAGGTAGGCCTTGGCCTCGCGGATGATGTGGCGCGCCACGAATTCCGGGGTGTCCTCGAACATGTGGATGAAGCCGTGCAGCTCCTTCAGGATGTCGTTCGGGATGTGGCGGCTGGTGCGCGTCTCGCCATAGATATAGATCGGTATATTGGCGTTCTTGTGACGGATTTCCTTCACGAAGGCGCGCAGGCCGGTCAGTGCGAAGTCGGTCTCTTCGAGCGAGCCGCCGCCGAATTCCTCGTCGTCGATCGACAGGACGAAGGCCGATGCGCGCGATTGCTGCTGGGCGAACTGGGACAGGTCGCCATAGCTGGTCACACCGACGACCTCCATGCCTTCCTGTTCCATCGCGGCCGCGAGGGCGCGAATGCCGAGACCGGAGGTGTTCTCCGAGCGGAAATCCTCATCGATGATGACGATAGGGAAACGAAATTTCATGGACAGCTCCAAAACGAAGCGCCGTGGAAGCGGCAGGTCCTCTCCGGAACATTCCGGAGGGTCTGGCCGCCGCGCACGGCACCGTAGAAAAATGAGAAGCGGATTTTCGCAGAAAACACGGGTCCCGGTGCAAGTTTTTTTGCTAGGTTAGCCACTGTTCCGGAAGGGTGGCGCACTCTAGTCGATTCTTCGCCCGGCGCGCCGGATGCCCTCGGTCAACAGCGCCGCAATCAGCGCGCCAAAGAGCGGGATCGGTGACAGCGCCGTGACGCTGCCATGCATGAAGGCGAACAGCCCCAGCGTGATGCCGAAGGCCGCCACGGCCCCGGTGAGCGTGAGCAGCCAGGTGCGGCGCGCCAGCAGCGTGACGGCGGCCAGCGAGATCGCGATCTGCTGGGCCACCGAGGCGGCGGCCCACTGGCGCTGGCGGTGCAGGGCGTCGTCCGAGCGGCGGTTCGATTCGCCCGACGCCGCTTCCCAGCGCTCGGCTTCCTTGCGGATGACGTCCTTTTCTTCCCGGTAGCGCTCCGCTTCGTCGCGGTAGCGCACGCCGTCGACGCCGGGGAGCGTTGCGGCCAGCTCGGCCAGGTTCTGGCGGCTCGACTTGGCCTGGTAGTGGCTCCAGGCATTGGCGGCGCTGGTCTTTTCCATCGCCGCCTGGGTCTTGTACAGGCTGGCGTCATTGTGCGACGACGTGCCCAGGAAGGCGAACAGGGTGCCGAGCGTGGCCAGTACCGCGATCAATACCGCGATGCGGCCTGAGAAGCCGTCGCCGCCGCGCGAGCCCGGTGGGCGTGCCGACTCGTTCATGGCATCGCACCGCGGCGTGCATACGTCACGAAGGCGTAGCCGAAACCATTGGCCTGGCTGTGGTGACTGTCGCGCGCCGTTTCGCGCCACACGGCCGCGTCGATCGGCGGAAAGAACGTGTCGCATTCGAAAACGCGGTCGATATGGGTGACGATCATGGCGTCGGCGATGTCCATGGACTGGGCGAAGATCTGGGCGCCGCCGATGATGCTGGCCGGCGCGCCGCCGAGCATGGCGATGGCCGCATCCAGCGACGTCGCGCGCTCGGCGCCCTCGTGCGACCAGTCGGCGCTGCGCGTGATGACGATGTTGCGGCGTCCGGGCAGGACGCGGCCGATCGAATCGAAGGTCTTGCGGCCCATGATCACCGGTTTGCCGAGCGTGACGCGCTTGAAGTGGGCGAAATCCTCGGGCAGGTGCCAGGGCATCTTGTTGTCGATGCCGATGCCGCCCTGGCCGTCGATGGCGACCACCAGGGTCAGGCGAGGGGGATTGCTCATACGGCGACCGGGGCCTTGATCGGGGGATGCGGATCGTAGCCCGTGATCTCGAAGTCGTCGAAGCGATAGTCGAACAGCGAATCGGGCTTGCGCTTGATCTCGAGGCGCGGCAGCGCGCGGGTCTCGCGCGACAGCTGCAGGTCGACCTGGTCCATGTGGTTCGAATACAGGTGGCAGTCGCCGCCGGTCCAGACGAAGTCGCCCACTTCGAGCCCGGCCTGCTGGGCCATCATGTGGGTCAGGATCGCGTACGAGGCGATATTGAAGGGCACGCCCAGGAAGATGTCGGCGCTGCGCTGGTACAGCTGGCAGGACAGTTTGCCGTCGGCCACGTAGAACTGGAACAGCGCGTGGCAGGGCGGCAGCTTCATCTGCGGCACGTCGCCCACGTTCCAGGCCGAGACGATCATCCGGCGCGAGTCCGGCGTGGTGCGGATCTGTTCGAGCACCTGCGATATCTGGTCGATGTGCTCGCCGGAGGGCGTCGGCCAGTTGCGCCACTGGTAGCCGTAGATGGGGCCCAGGTTGCCCTCGGCATCTGCCCATTCGTCCCAGATGGACACGCCGTTTTCCTTCAGGTAGGCGATATTGGTCGAGCCCTGCAGGAACCAGATCAGTTCATGGATGATCGACTTCAGGTGCACCTTCTTGGTGGTCAGGAGCGGGAAACCTTCCTGCAGGTCAAAGCGCATCTGGTAGCCGAACACCGAGCGGGTGCCGGTGCCGGTGCGGTCGGTCTTGATGGCGCCATGCTCTTTCACATGGCGCATGAATTCGAGATATTGGCGCATTGCGTTACGTGGTTGAAGAATCGGTCATTTTAGCATTCGCCGCCAATGCCGCGGCGAATCGCCGCAGGGCTTCTCGCACCGCGTCATCGGACAACGACAGCAGGTTGTCGCCGACGTAGATCTCGATGACGCAGGATGCCGGCAGGGCGCCATGCACGGCGCGGTTGAACATCCAGATGCCGTGCTCGCGCGCCAGCGCGTCGCGCACCGCGAGCGCGCGTTTGCGCTCGACTGGCAGGTGAATGTGCAGCATATTCGATTGCGGTGCGGCGGGATTGACGCGCAATTCGGGGTGCGCGCCCAGGGCTCGATACAGGAAGCGGGTGCGCTCGAAATACGCGGGCATCGCCGCCAGCCGCGCGTCGAACCCCATGGCCGCAGCGACGATATACGGCGAGCGGTGAATGACGTTGCCGCCCTGGCGCCGGAACCATTCGGCGCTGCGGTCCACGAAGGCGCGGCTGCCGAGCAGCATGGCGCCACCCAGCCCGCCGATGCCCTTGTACAGCGACACGTAGACGGAATCGAAGCCGGCCGCGATCGCGGCGACATCGCGACCATAGCCCGCCGCCGCTTCCCACAGGCGCGCGCCGTCCATGTGCAGGTGGATGCCGTGGGTGCGGCAGTGGCGCTTGATCGCTTCCAGCTCGTCCCAGCTTGACAGCTGGCCGCCGATCTCGCGCATCGGGATCTCGAGGCCGACAGCGCCGAGGCGGTCCGGCACCGCCGCCAGGTCGGCCTCGACCCAGGGACGGTGACGGTCGCCGACGGACAGCGCCTGGAAATGGTCCAGCAACTGGTAGTTGGAACGTTCGTGAATGAAGATGTGCGAGGTCGGATGCAGGGCTACCAGGCGGCCGCCCCGGTCGTCGGCGCCGAGGCGCAGCGCCGTGACCTGGGCCATGGTGCCGCTGATGCAGAACACGGCGGCCTCGAAGCCCAGCAGGGCGGCGACCTTGCGCTCGAAGTCCTGGATCAGGGCGCCGTTGCCGTAGACGTCGTGGTCGACGTCGTATTCTTCGCACCAGGCGGCCATGGCGGCGAACAGTTCGGCCGGGCGCGGCTGGCGGTGGCCGGGGAAGACGGTATGGCAGCGGCGCTGCAGGTCGGTGTCAGGCAAAGCGGGCTCCTGGAAGGCGAGCCCGCTACTCTATCAGTTCTCGATCAGCGCGCGGCGCTTCGGCGCCGTCATCGCGGCGGCCTCGCGCTCGTCGGCCAGGCGGAAGCGGCGCACCGAACGCGCCAGCGCGTCGGCCTGTTCGTGCATGGCCTGGGCGGCGGCGCTGGCTTCTTCGACCAGTGCCGCGTTCTGCTGGGTCACGGTGTCCATCTCGACCACCGAGCGGTTGATCTCTTCGATGCCTTGCGTCTGTTCCTGGCTGGCGCTGCTGATCTCGGAAATGACGTCCGTCACGCGCTGCACGCTGTCGAGCACTTCCTGCATCGTCGTGCCGGCCTGGGCGACCAGCTGGCTGCCGGCATTGACTTCGCTGTTGGAGGCGTCGATCAGGACCTTGATCTCCTTGGCGGCGGCCGCAGAGCGCTGGGCCAGGTTGCGTACTTCGCTGGCGACGACCGCGAAGCCGCGGCCCTGCTCGCCGGCGCGCGCCGCCTCTACGGCCGCATTCAGCGCCAGGATGTTGGTCTGGAATGCGATGCCGTCGATGACGCTGGTGATGTCCGAGATCTTGCGCGAAGCCTGGGAAATCGAGTCCATGCGCGCCACGACTTGCGACACCGTGCTGCCGCCCTTCTGGGCGACTTCGGAGGCGCTGCGGGCCAGCTGGTCGGCCTGGCGCGCATTGTCGGCGTTCTGGCGCACGGTCGCGGTCAGCTGGTCCATCGACGAGGCGGTGGTGGCCAGGCTGGCCGCTTGCTCCTCGGTGCGGCTGCACAGGTCCAGGTTGCCGGTCGAGATTTCCTGCGAGGCGGTGGCGATGTGTTCGGCGCCGTCGCGCACCTGGCCGACCACGCCCGACAAACGTGCGCCGATCTCGTTGATGGCGCCCACGAGGCGGCCAATCTCGTCGTCGCGGCGTGCGGTGGCCGACGCGGTCAGGTCGCCGTCGGCGATGCGGGTGGCGACTGCCTGCACCTCGGCCAGCGGACGGGTGACGGTGGCGCGTACCAGGAAGTACAGCACGGTGGCCAGCACGGCCAGCGCCGCCAGGCCGAATACGATGAAGCGGTTGCGCAGTTCGGTCGCAGCGGCGGTGATCTCGTCGCGGTAGGTGCCGCCGGCGATGACCCAGTTCCAGTCCTTCATTTCCGAATAGGCCGCGAATTTCTCGCGCGCGCGCAGCTCGCCCGGGTTCTGCCAGTCGTAGCTGATCGTGCCTTCCTTCTTCTCCAGCATTTCCTTGATGAAGGCGTGGCCGTCGGCCGACTTGCTGTCGAGGATGTTCTCGCCTTCCTTGTTCGGGTGGACGATCAGGTCGCCATAGGTCTTCGGCGCCGACGACAGCACGAAGAAGTAGCCGGTGTCGCCAACCTTGACGGCGCGGATGCGCTCCTTGAGGGCGGCCACGTCGGCCGTGATGTCGACCCCGACGTAGAGCGCGCCGACGACCTTGCCGGCCGCGTCGCGCACCGGCTCGTACTGGGTGATGAACTGTTTCCCGAACAGCGTGGTCAGGCCGACATAGGTGCGGCCGGCGCGCAGCGCCGGGTAGGCTGGCGAGGCCTTGTCGAGGGCGGTGCCCACCGCGCGCTCGCCGTTTTCCTTCTTGACCGAGGTCGTCACGCGCACGAAGTCCTCGCCGGCGGCGGCGAAGATGGTGGCGTTGCCGCCGGTGCGTTCGGTGAACGCGTCCGGGGCGTTGAAGTCGAGGTTGAGCGGATGGCCGGCCACGCTCAGCGTCGGCACCTGGCGCCCGCCAACGTCGACGGTGGTCGCTTCGTCCAGCGCGAAGTCGCCCGGCAGGCCGGCGCGGAAGATGCGGCCGAAGCTGACCGCCTGGCTGCTGACCGTCTTGTTGAACAGCTCGACGGTGCTGGCGACGCCATGCAGCTCGTTCCTCACGCCGTCGATGGCGCGCCGTTCCAGCATGCCGGAGGTCAGGACGGTAATGGTCGCGATCAGGGCGGCAATGATGGCGCCGGCCAACAGGAAGGTGACTGCGCTGATGCGCGTGCCGACATTCCAGCTCGCTGGACTAAATTTACGGTTGCTCATGTATTGTGAGGAAAAATAGAGGGATATAACCCGCGATCATACCTCGCAAACTTTTCTTACTGCAACATTTAGTGAGTTTTGGAATGCTACCTGGTAGCCCCGGTACAACAGCTTGGTGGATTGCTACGTAATACTACGAATTGTACTCTCAGATACACGTGTTTACGCAGCCACCGGCGCATGGGTCTGGAACTGCAGCGCCGCGAGGTTGGCGTATACGCCACGCAACGCGATCAGCTCGGCGTGGGTGCCGGATTCGACGATCCGGCCTTCATCCAGCACGATGATGCGGTCGGCCCGCTGCACCGTCGCCAGGCGGTGGGCGATGATGATGGTGGTGCGGCCGACCATCGCCGCTTCGAGCGCGCGCTGCACCAGGCGTTCGGATTCGGCGTCGAGCGCGCTGGTGGCTTCGTCCAGCAGCAGCAGCGGCGGGTTCTTGAGCAGGGCGCGCGCGATCGCGATGCGCTGGCGCTGGCCGCCCGACAGGCGCACCCCGCGCTCGCCCAGGAACGAGGTATAACCCTGCGGCAGGCGTTCGATGAAATCGTGGGCGGCGGCCATCTTCGCCGCGGCGATCACCTCGTCGTCGCTGGCGTCCGGGCGGCCGTAGCGGATGTTTTCCATGGCGTCGAGCGAGAAGATCACGGTGTCTTGCGGCACGATGCCGACCGCGCCGCGCAGCGTGTGCAGCGCCAGGTCGCGTACATCGACGCCATCGAGGCGGATGGCGCCGGCCTGCGGATCGTAGAAGCGCAACAGCAGCTGGAACAGGGTGGTCTTGCCGGCGCCGGAAGGGCCGACCACGGCCACCGTCTCGCCGGGGCGGATATCGAGCGCCAGGTGCGACAGGGCGGCTTCGTCCAGGCGCGACGGATAGGCGAAGGTCACGTCGTCGAGGGTCACGCGGGCGCCGTTCTCGGTGCGTGCCGGGAGGGCCCTGGGCTGCAGCGGATCCTGGATCTCGGATTGCGCGCCAAGCAGCTCGAGCAGGCGTTCGGTGGCGCCGGCGGCGCGCTGGGCGTCGCCCATCACTTCCGACAGGGCGCCGACCGAACCGGCGACGATGCCGGCGTACAGGATGAACTGGCCCAGGTCGCCGCCGGTCATCGTTCCTTCGAGCACGGCGTGGGCGCCGAGCCACAGCACGAACACGATCGCGCCGAAGATCAGCACGATGGCCAGCATGGTGAGCGTGGAGCGCGCCCGGATGCGGCGCATGGCGGTGGTGAAGGCGCCTTCGACTTCCTTTGAGAAGCGGCCGGATTCATGGCCTTCGCGGGTAAACGCCTGCACGGTCGGCATCGCGTTCAGGATCTCGCCGGCCACCGCCGAGGCGTCGGCGATGCGGTCCTGCGAATCGCGCGAGAGCTTGCGCACGCGGCGGCCGAACAGCACGATCGGCAGCACCACCAGCACCAGCAGGCCCAGGATGATGGAGGTCAGGCGCGGGCTGGTCACGAACAGCATCACCAGGCCGCCGAAGAACAGCAACGTATTGCGCAGGGCCAGCGAAATGCTGGTGCCGACCACGGTCTGGATCAGGGTGGTGTCGGTGGTCAGGCGCGACAGCACTTCGCCGGTGCGGGTGGTCTCGAAGAATTCGGGGCTCTGGCGTACCACGTGGCCGTAGACCGCGCTGCGAATGTCGGCGGTGACGCGTTCGCCCAGCCACGACACCATGTAGAAGCGCGCCGCGGTGGCCACCGCGAGCACCGCGGCCACGCCGAACAGGGCCAGGAAGGTGGCATTGATGTGTTCCAGGCTGCCGCCTTCGATGGCGGCGCCGGCGGCTGCGGTCGCGCTGGCGGCGCCGAAGCCCAGGTCGATCATCTGCTTGAAGGCAGCGGGGATCGCCAGGGTGGCGCCGGCCGCGAACAGCAGGGCGATGCCGGCCAGCAGGAACTGGCGGCGATAGGGACGCAGGAAGGGACTCAAGCCCCTGAGGGTGGCCAGGCTGCTCTTGCGGGATGGATCTGGGTCGGTCTTGCCGGTATTACGGGTGGTCATCGTGTTTTGGTGTTTCGATCGTTCTTATTATCGTTGTTCATTCAGAGCTTCATGGGCTGCACATAGCCGGTCATCTCGAGGTAGCCGCGGCCCACCCGGCGGCCGTCCTGCAGGATTGTGACCGCGCCTTCCCAGTACACGGCGCCGGTCGAGCGGCGCGAATCGAGTTCCTGGTCTTGCTGCAGCGGTACCACCTGCCAGCGCTGGCCGCCCGTGGTGATCGTGGTCGCGATCGGATACGTGGCGCCGGTGCGCGGCGACTTCCAGTGCGTCTGCGGCGCGAACGCGATCTGCTCGGGCGCGTAGTGCACCACCTTGCCGGCCTTGTCGCGCCGGGTGGCGTGCGCCCATAGTTTACCACCTTGGCGGTCGCGGATCTGGAAAGCCATCAGGGCGCCGCCGTCGTCGAGGTTGGCGCCGACCCAATCCCAGCCCACGGCGTCCGGCTGCAGCGCCTCGCTCGACCATTCGTGGTCGAGCCATGCGTTGCCGGTCACCTGCGTGGCGGCCATGCCGGCGCGGCCGACCGTGCCGGACACTTCGAGGTGCGGTTCGCTGTAGTAGTAGCTCGCATGCTGGGCGCTGGGGCCCTTGCGCGAATAGCCGCCCTGGCCCTGTACCAGCACCGGCTGGGTCGGCTTCAGGCGCAGTTCGAGCGTCAGCTGGTTGGAGCGGATGGTGACGCGGTAAACGCCGTTCGCGTCACGCACCATGCGCCAGTCGTCCAGTTTCAGGTCGGTGTTCCCGGGCCGGGCCCAGGCCATGCTGAATCCTTCGCGCGCGCTGCGCTCGTCGTGCACCAGGCGGCCGACCTGGGGATCGGACAGGGCCGCGTGGCCGATTACCAGCTGGCGCGGCGCGAAGTGGCTCGGATTGGCATTGTCGGCTCCGGTGCGGCTGCGAAAGAAGGTGACCTGAAAGCCGAGCGGGCGCTTGTCGGGCGTCTCGACCCAGCCGGTGACGTACCACCACTCGGTGCGAAACTCGGGATGCGCGCCGTAATCGCGCGGGAACGACAGGCCGGCGCCAGGGGTGACCGGCGCATACACGGGCGGCGCAGCATGGGCGGACACCGACAGCAACACCAGCAGGCACAGAATAAAACGCATTACCAATCCTCTCTGACCGCGCGCACCGGACCGCCGGACAATGCCTGGCGTCCCGAGACGAGCGCGGTAGCAACCGATGCAGCAATCAGCACCGCGGCCACGCTGCCGAGCAGGGGCCAGGGCAGGTGCAAGCCCATGGTCCAGTGGAAGGACTGCGGGTTGATCACGTACACCAGGATCAGGCTGATCACCAGCCCGAGCGCGAAGCCGGCGACGACGCCGAGGCTCGTGAGCAGCCCGCCTTCGAAGGCGAGCAGCTGCAAGACCTGGCGCCGGGTAACGCCGACGTGGCGCAGCATACCGAATTCTCGCGCCCTTGCCAAAGTCTGGGCTGAAAAACTCGCCGCGATGCCCGAGAGGCCAATGGCGATCGCGATCGCCTCGAGCAGGTAAGTGACGGCGAAACTGCGGTCGAAGATCTTGAGGCTGGTGGCGCGGATGTCGCCGGGCCGCATCGTATTGAGCGACGGCCCGAACGGCAGCGCGCGCAGGCTGCCCTCCAGCGTGGCCGCGTCGGCGCCGCGCGCGCTCCACAGGGCGGCGTCGGTCACTTCCTGTTCACCCGTCAGGCGGCGGTAGTCCCCCAGCTGGATTACGACCGAGCCGCCCTGGTTGGCGTAGTCGCGCCAGGCGCCGGCGATGAAGAAGTCGGCCTCGCCGCCGCCCAGCGGCAGGGCCAGGCGCTGGCCGACGCGGGCGCCGTACAGGTCGAGCATCGCTTCCGATACCCAGGCCGGCCTGCTGCCTGCCGGGATCGCTGCGGACTCGCCGACCAGGTACAGCACGCGCGCCGGGTCGCTCGCGTCGATGTCGCGGGCGATGACGACGATCGGCGGCCGTTCGGGCGCCAATGACACGCGCCGGGTGCGCAGGAATTGCACTTTCTCGACGCCGGGCAGGCTCGCCAAGGCGGACTGCTGCTCGCGGCTCAGGAAACCGGTGCCGCCGGCATCGACCGTGCGTACGTACAGGTCGGCCGGCAGGATATGGCCCATCCAGTCGTCGACCGAGACCCGAAAGCTCGACACCATGATCCCCATCGCCACCATCAGGCTGAAGCTGGCCAGGATGCCGCCGAGGGCGATCGAGGCCTGCCCCGGCGCATTGGCCAGCCGCGCCAGCGACAGCGCCAGCACCGGCGGTGCGCTACGACGCCGCGCCAGCAGCGATTCAAGCGCGCGAAAGGTCAGCGCCGCGAAGCGCGGCATCAGGCCGATGCCGCCGACCAGCAGCAGGGCGATCGCGAGGTAGCCGAACAAGGGCAGTTCGAACACCGGCGGCGCGAACGAGAACGCGGCGGCCAGCGCCAGGCACACGAACGAGGGCCAAACCCGCGCCAGGCGCGTGAGCGGCGCTTCGTCGGCCCCGGACTTGATGGCCACCGCCGGCCGTGCGCGCGCCGCCTCCCAGGCCGGCGCCAGGCAGCCGAGC
The DNA here is from genome assembly GCF_057657035.1 of Massilia sp. Soil_C_3. Classification (NCBI taxonomy): domain Bacteria; kingdom Pseudomonadati; phylum Pseudomonadota; class Betaproteobacteria; order Burkholderiales; family Oxalobacteraceae; genus Massilia; species Massilia sp. Soil_C_3. The sequence goes on along the minus strand of NZ_JBDGJG010000007.1, from coordinate 40,437 downwards.
AAGGCCACGCCCAGGCCCAGCGCGAAGAACGCGATGGCGGCGCCGGGCGTGAACGCGACGTGCGGGCGGATGCCGGGGAAGTAGCCGGCGCCCAGGTCGCCGCCGAAGAAATGCAGCGCGGCCCCCGCCAGCGCGAAGCCTGCGCCGATGCCGAGCAGCGCGCCGAGCACACCCAGGCTGCCGCCTTCGAGCAGCACCTGGCGCAGCAATTGGCCCCGTTCGAGGCCCAGCACCCGCAGCAGCGCGAACTGGCTGCGCCGGCGCATCACCGACAGCGCCTGCGTCGAAAACACGAGGAAGGCGCCGGTGAACAGCGCCACGAGCGCCAGCACGGTCAGGTTGACGCGGTAGGCGCGGCTCATATTGGCGGTACGGCTTTCCTGGTCGGCGTCGTTCGGTTGGCCGACGGTGAAGCGACCCGGCCAGGTTTTATCCAGTTGGGTGGCGAGGCTGCGCTGGAAGGCCGCGCGGTCGACGCCGTCGCGCAGTTTGAGATCGACCCGCGACAGCTGGCCGAGCCGGTTGAGGCGCCATTGGGCGGCGCCGATGTCCATCACCGCCAGGCGCTGGCCGGCGCGGGCGCGCTGGACCGGTCCGGCCACGCGTAGGGATACTACTCCAGTGCCGGCGCGCAGCACCAGGGTGTCGCCGCGCCGTTTATCCAGCCAGGCCTGGGCCGCCGGCGACAGGAACAACGCATCGTCGGCCAGGATGTCGAGCCGGCGGCCTTCGTCCGTCACCCCGAGCAGGTCGGGCGAGATGGCGCCGGCGCGAAACGGGTCGATGCCGACGATGCGCAGTGCACCGTCGGCGCCCGGCACGCCGGCCTGGACGTCGAGGATGGGGGAGGCCAGCGCCACCTCGCGATGTTCGGCCAGGAAGGGGTAGACGGATTCGTCGAACAGCGGCTCGCGGCCTTGTACCTGGATGTCGGCCTGGCCCGACAGGCTCTTGACGGCGGCCGAGAATTCATTGAAGGCGGCGGCGTTGATCAGGTGGATGGCGAAGCCCATCGCCACGCCGACGGCGATCGCCGCGATGGCGACCAGGGCCCGCACCGGATGCGCGCGCCACTCGCCGAGCAGCAGCCAGCGTGACAGCAGGCTCAGGCCGGGCATTCCACCGCCAATGTCTCGGCCTGGCGCCGCACCTTGATCCGGGCCGCCTCTTTTGCGTCGCCCCGTGTTCTTGCCAGGTCTTCTTCGAGCCACTGGCGCTGCAGGCGCAGCTTGTCGCAGCGCTTGCGCAGGGCCAGCGCCGCGCGTCGGGCGCGTTCGGCGTCGCGTTCCTCGCGCAGCGTTTGCTCGGCGCGTTGCTTGTCGATATCCATGGCCAGGTCGCGCGCGCGATCCAGGCGCGCCAGCGTTTCGGGATCGGGCGGCGGGGCGGCGCGCACGGGCAACTCCGCGCCAGCGCCAGTGCAGGGACGGTCGGCGTAGGTCACCCGCCCGCCCTCATGGCATTTGTAAATGGCGCCGGCGGCCTGGCCCTGGCACAGGATGCAGGCCGTGACGATCGAGAGCAAGCGGTGCATGCGCGACTCCTGGTCATAGTATCTTCCCAGGGTTCATGATGCCGAGCGGGTCGAGCGCGGCTTTGATGGCACGCATCATGCCAAGTTCGACCGGCGACTTGTAGCGCGCCAGTTCTTCGCGTTTGAGCATGCCAATGCCGTGTTCGGCCGAGATCGAGCCGCCGCAATCGGCCACCAGGTCGTGCACGATGCGGTTGACGTCCGCTTGGTGCGCCAGGAAGGCTTCGTGTGATCCCCCGGCCGGGGGCGCCACGTTGTAGTGCAGGTTGCCGTCGCCCAGGTGGCCGAAGGTGACTGGCTGGCAGCCGGGAAAAGCCGCCTCCAGTGCGGCGTCGGCGCGCGCGATGAAGTCGGGGATGCCCGACACCGCCAGCGAAATATCGTGCTTGATGTTCTTGCCGGCCGCCGCCTGCGCCAGCGGGATGTGTTCGCGCAGCCGCCACAGGTCCAGCGCCTGCTTGTTGGAGGTGGCCGCCACGGCGTCGCTGGCGACGCCGGCCTCCAGCGCCTCGCCGATGCTCGATTCCAGTAGCGCGTGGGCGTGTGCATCCGATTCATTGCTCGAGAGCTCGACCAACGCGTATTGCGGATGGCGATCCGTGAACGGCCGCGGCAGGTCGGGAAACTGCGTCGCGACCAGGTCCAGGCAAAAAGCCGACATCAGTTCGAAGCCGGTCAGCGCCGCCCCGCAGCGCGCCTGCAGCAGGCCGAGAAGCTCGACGGCCTGGCGCGGCGAATCGAGGGCTACCAGGGCGGTGAGCGCGGCGCGCGGCGCCGGGTACAGTTTTAGTACCGCCGCCGTGATCACGCCCAGCGTCCCCTCGGCGCCGATGAAGAGCTCGCGCAGCGCATAGCCGGTATTGTCCTTGCGCAGGCCGCGCAAGCCATCCCAGACCTCGCCCTGGGCGTTGACGACTTCGAGGCCCAGGCACAGCTCGCGGGTATTTCCGTAGCGTAGGACGGCGGTGCCGCCGGCATTGGTCGACAGGTTGCCGCCGATCGTGCAGCTGCCTTCGGCCGCCAGCGATAGCGGATACAGCATCCCGGCCTCGCCCGCCGCGGCCTGCACGTCGGCCAGGATGCAGCCGGCCTCCACCGTCATGGTGCGGTTCAGGGGATCGATGGATCGGATGCGATTGACGCGCCGCAGCGACAGCACGATGGCCGCGCCCGAGGTGTCGGGGACGCTGCCCATGACCAGGCCGGTGCGGCCGCCTTGCGGGACGATGGGCACGCGCGCCGCCGCGCAGGCGGCGACGATGGCGGCTACTTGCGTGGTGTCGGAGGGGAGGACTACCGCCAGGCCGCGCCCGCTGTAGCGGCCGCGCCAATCCGCCATGAAGGGCGCCATCGTCGCTTCATCGGTAATGACGTGGGCGTCGCCGACGATCGCGCGGCAGCGACCCAAGATGTCTTCAGCCATGCGGCACTTTGACCTTGTCGAGCAACTCCTTGGCCAGGCGCTGCGCCTCTTTCTTGTACGGGCGCAGATAGAGCAGGGCGCAGAAGTAATACACCACGACCAGGGCGATCTCGCCGATGGCCATGTGGCGCGAGGCCGCGCTCTGGTCGGCCCAGGCGCGCACCACGCCTTCGGCAAAATAGATCAGGATCAGCATCGACGACCATTGCAGGGTATACAGGTCGCGCTTGATGACGCCGCGCAGCGGCAACAGCAGGGGCAAGGCCTTTAGGGCCAGCAGCCAGCTACCGGGCTGCAGGGGCGCCACGAAGGCTTCCCAGGCGACCAGCCAGCCGATCAGCCAGATCAGGCTGGCGATCGCCCCCACGTGAAAGACTTTTTTCCCTGTTCCCATCAGCGGCTTCCCTGCAGTTTCAGGGCCGCCTCTGCCAGGCGGCGACCGAGCGCAATCGTCAGCGTACGCTCTTCTTCGGTGACGGGGCGCTTGCCATCGACGCCGGCCCAGTGGGTCGCGCCGTAGGGGCTGCCGCCGCTGGCGGTGTTCATCAATTCGGGATGCGTGTAGGGCAGGCCCATCACCATCATTCCATGGTGCAGCAAGGGGATCATCATCGACAGCAGGGTCGCCTCCTGGCCGCCGTGCAGGCTGCCGGTGGAGGCGAACACGACTGCCGGCTTGCCGGACAGCGTACCATTGACCCATTCGGTCGCGGTACCGTCGAGGAAGTATTTCATGCTCGCGGCCATATTGCCGAAGCGTGTGGGCGAGCCCAGCGCCAGGCCGGCGCACTCGCGCAGGTCGTCATGGTCGACGTAGGGCGACCCCTGGTCGGGAATCCCGGGCGCGGTGGCTTCGGCCACCGATGAGACCGGCGGCACGGTGCGCAGCCGGGCCTCGGCTCCCGGCACGCTGTCGATGCCCTGGGCAATCAGCTCGGCCAGCTTGCGGGTGGCGCCATGGCGCGAATAGTAGAGGACGAGGATGCTCAGAGGGGTCGTGTTCATCCTTGGTATTATAGTGCGGTTTGTTGAACGCTTTGTTCACGCTTTGTTCACTGAAATGCTTGCGAAGATGACGAAACCGGTGAATCCAACACCATGCTGAACAAGACGGTAGAAGGGTTGTCGCGTGCCGGTGGCGAGTTCGTCAATGGCAGCGACGAGCGCGGCCTGACCTGGCCCGAGGCGCGCGACCTGGTGCGCTTTGCCGTGCGCCGCCTGCGCGAAGAGCGCCTGCCGCAGGTGGCGGGCAGCCTGACCTTCACCACGACCCTGGCGCTGGTGCCGCTGCTGACCATCGTGCTGGCCATCTTCACGATGTTCCCGGCCTTCGGCCAGGTGCGCGAGATGATCGACGCCTGGTTCGTGCAGAACCTGATGCCCAAGGCGATCGCCAGCACCATCAGCGGCAGCCTGACCCAGTTCGCCGACAAGGCCAAGGGACTGTCGGCCCTGGGCGCGGTGGCGCTGCTGTTCACGACGGCCGCCACGATGAGCCTGATCGAGCGGGTGTTCAACCAGATCTGGAGTGTGCGCCAGCCGCGCCCGCTGCCTCAGCGCCTGCTGGTCTACTGGGCCCTGCTGACCCTGGGTCCGCTGCTGTTCGGCCTGTCGATCAGCTTTACCTCGCAACTGGTGGACGTAACGGGTGGCCTGGAGCGCGATGCGTCCCTGCTCGGCACCCTGTTCTTCACCCTGGCCTCGGTGGCCGTCACCACCGCCGGCTATACCTTGCTGTACGTCGTGGTGCCGAACCGTAAGGTGGCCTGGCGCGACGCCTTCTGGGGCGCGCTGGCGGCGGCGATCGCCTTCGAGATCGCCAAGCGGGGCTTCGGCCTGTTCATCCGCCAGTTCCCGACCTACGCCATCATCTATGGCGCGCTGGCCGCATTGCCATTATTCCTGGTCTGGATCTATGTAACCTGGATGATCACGCTGGTCGGCGCGGTCCTGAGCGCGGCGCTGCCGGTGGTCAAGCACGAGCGCTGGTGGTACCAGCCGGCGCCTGGCGGCGCCTTCGTCGACGCGATGTCGGTGCTCAAGGTGTTGCACGGCAGCGCGAAGCTGAGCGGCAATGCGCTGGTCGCCGGCAGCACGATCCGCGACCATACCCGGATCGGCTACGACGAGATGGGTCGCCTGCTGGACCGCATGGTGGCCGAAGGCTGGGTCGGCCGGGTGCAGGACGACGCCCCGGCGCGGGCCCGCTGGCGCTTCAATCGCGGCGGCAACCAGGAGAACTGGGTCTTGCTGGCCGATCCGGGGGCCTTGCGCCTGGCCGACGTCTACAAGCTGTTCGTGTTCGATTGCGCGGTGGCCGAGGCGATGCAGCGCGAAGACGGCGGACCGGACACGCCGCTGGCGCTCGACGTCGGCGACCTTGCGCGCCAGGTCGAGGAGGCGGTCGAGGCGGGACTGGACCAGACGCTGGCGGCGCATTTCGGCGATCCCGAAGAAGCCGTGATGGCGGACATCGAGGCGCGCGCTACCAGCTGAACGTTCAGCCAGGCCGAAGATCAAGTGGTCTCAGCCGTTGCCTGAGCCCCGCGGGCATCCGCGGCAAAGCGGAGCAGGGCGTCGAGGACCGCGTCCGGCGTTTCGCTCATCATCGCGTGGCCGGCGTCCACGCCGACGACCCTGGCATGTTTGACCCAGCCGGTCAGCAACTGCGCCGAGCGCGGTGGCGTCATCATGTCCTTTTTGCCCTGCAAGAACAGCGTCGGGCAGGAGACCGAGGCCGCCGCTGCCTCGCCGTTGGCATACGCGTTGCAGGCGGCGAAATCCGTGTGGAACAGGCCATCCGCGCCGCGCGCCGCCATGCGCTGCATCAGGCGCCGCGCCGTGTTGATCACCGAGGTGCCCGGGCCGGCGGTCGAGGGGCCGGGCAGCCAGGAAGCATGCGACCAGGCTGCGACCATGTCGATGGCCGCGTCCTGCCCGGAGCGCGCGGCGTCCAGCAGCGTATCCGACACCCGCATCGGGTAGGTGGCGCCCAGCAGGGCCAGGGCGCTCACGCGTTGCGGCGCGATGTGTGCCGCCTCCAGCGCGATCAGCGACCCCATGCTGTGCCCGCCCAGCAGCGCCCGACTGGCGCCGGCCGTGTCGAGCACGGCGAGTACCCAGGCGGCCATGGCCTCGACCGTGGACAAGGGCGGGCCGATGCTGCGGCCGTGTCCCGGCAAATCCGGCGCCAGCACCGCGTAGCCGCGGTGGGCGAGGGCGCGGCTTTGCAAGGCCCATACCGAATGGTCGTTCTGGGCGCCGTGGATCAGCACGACGGCCGGCAGGCTTGGGTCGAAGGCCTTGCCGCCGGTGTAGCAATAGACTTGATGGCCATTGACGTCGAGTAGCATCTCAGGCTCCCTTCGCGGCCAGCTTCAGGCCACGCTTGAGGTCATCGATCAGGTCGTCCGCGTCTTCCAGCCCGACCGACAGGCGGAGCGTGCCTTCGGTGACCCCGCTGGCCGCCAGGTGCCCGGCCGGCACCCGAAAGTGCGTGGTCGATGCGGGATGGATGACGAGCGACCTGGCGTCGCCCACGTTGGCCAGATGCGAGAACACCTGCAAACCGTCGGCGAAACGGCGGCCGGCCGCGCGGTCGCCCTTCAGTTCGAAGGTGAAGACGGCGCCGCAGCCTTTCGGCAGGATACGCTGCGCCAGCGCATGGTCCGGGTGGCTGCCCTGCTCCGGATAGGACACCGACGCCACCATCGGCTGCGCGGCGAGGAACTCGACCACGCGCCGGGTATTGGCGACGTGGCGTTCCATGCGCAGGCCGAGCGTCTCGATGCCCTGCAGGATGGCGAAGGCATTGTGCGGACTCATTGCCGCGCCGAAGTCGCGCAAGCCTTCGCGCCGCGCACGCAGGGCGAAGGCGCCGACGGTCGACTCTTCGCTGAACACCATGCCGTGAAAGCCGTCATACGGCTCGCACAGGGTGGCGAAGCGGCCGCTGCGTTCATGCGCCGCCTGCCAGTCGAAGGTGCCGCCGTCGACCAGCAGCCCGCCGATCGCGGTGCCGTGGCCGCACAGGAATTTGGTGGCCGAGTGAAACAGCAGGTCGGCGCCCAGGTCGAAGGGGCGCTGCAGCCAGGGTGTGGTGAAGGTCGCGTCGACCATCAGCGGCAGGTCGTGCGCATGCGCGAGTTCCGAGATCGCCGGGATGTCGAGCACGTCGAGGCCCGGATTGCCCAGCGTTTCGCCGAACAGCAATCTGGTCGATGGCCGGATCGCGGCGCGCCAGGCATCGAGGTCGCGCGGATCGACGAAGGTGGTCTCGACGCCGAACCTGCGCAGGGTATGGGCCAGCAGGTTGTGCGAGCCGCCATACAGGGCGCGCGAGGCCACGATATGGTCGCCGGCGCCCACCAGCGTCGTCAAGCCCAGGTGCATGGCCGCCTGGCCGCTGGCGGTGGCGATGCCGGCCACGCCGCCTTCGAGCGCCGCGATGCGTTCTTCCAGCACCGCATTGGTCGGGTTCGAGATGCGCGAGTACACATGGCCGGCCTGTTCCATATTGAAGAGCGCGGCGCCGTGGTCGGAATCGCGGAAGGCGAACGAGGACGTGAAATGGATCGGCGTGGCGCGTGCGCCGGTGCTGGGATCGGGGGCGCTGCCCGCGTGCAGGGACAGGGTGTCGAAACCGGGTGGTCGGGGAGCGCTCATGCTTGACTCGTGGTGAGTGGGAATGGCGCATCCTAGCAGTTATGGCTTGTTGCGCAATCTGCGCTGCACCATCTTGAAGCCTGCCTCCCGGCAAGGGTGCACCATGATACAGCGCAACGCTGGATTTTTTGGCGAGCATAGGCTACAGTCGGTGTTATGCCTTATACAAATTTATCCAGTATCAGCAATATTGACGAAGCGGGGGTGGCGAACATGAAAGTTTCGGAAATCCTGCAAGTGAAGGGCAATATCCTGTACACCGTAACGCCTGACCAGCCGCTGGTCGACGCGGTGACCACGATGTCCGAGAACGATATCGGTTCGCTGGTGGTGATGGAATACGGCGACCTGGTCGGCATGCTGACCTTCCGCGAAGTGCTCAAGGCGCTGCACGCGAACGGCGGCGCGGTCGGTTCCGGCACCGTGCGCCGTCACATGGACGACAGCCCGATCACCGTGACCCCGGACACCGAGGTCAACGAGGTGCGCCGCATCATGCTCGAGAAGCACGCGCGCTACCTGCCGGTGATGGACGCCCGCACCCTGCTGGGCGTGATCTCGTTCTACGACGTCGCGCGCGCCGTGCTGGAAGCGCAAAGCTTCGAGAACCGCATGCTCAAGGCGTATATCCGCGATTGGCCGGCGGAGCAGAACGCGCCGGATTGAATGGTGCTGGCGCCGGATTAACCGTCGTTCCCGCGAAGGCGGGAACCTAAGTTTCTTCGCGCTGCCGCAACGGTAGATCGTATCGACGACTCGTATGACTTAGGTTCCCGCCAAGGCGCCCGGCGAGCGCGGGAACGACGTTGGTTGATGTGCCGACGACGATGCCGATCACGACATCCTTCACGCCGCGCGCGTCATCGGATTCCCCGCCAGCCACTCCAGCAGCGCTTCCGGCGACAGCGGCCGCGCATACAGGAAGCCCTGCGCCAGCGGGCAGCCGAGCTGGCGCAGGATCTGGGCCTGGCGCTCGTCCTCTACCCCTTCGGCGATCACCGACAATCCCAGGTTGCGGCCCAGCTGCACCACCATCTGCGCGATGCTGCTGCCGCGCGCCGATCCCGTGATCTCGGTCACGAAAGTGCGGTCGATCTTGAGCCGGTCCACCTGCAGTCGCTGCAGATGCGAGAGCGACGAGAAGCCGGTGCCGAAATCGTCGATCGCAATCGACACGCCGGTGCGCTTGACCTGGGCCAGCTTCTCGACCAGCAGCGCCGGTTCTTCCATCGCCATCGATTCCGTGATCTCCAGCTCGATGTAGTCTGGCGGCGCGCCCGTGTCGAGCAGCGCGCGGCGCAGCATGTCGACGAAGTGCGGATGGCGGAACTGCACCTGCGAGACGTTCACCGACATCGTGAAGTCGCGGTGGCCCGCCGCGCGCAGGCGCATCAGTTCGGCGCAGGCCTGGCGCAGCACCCATTCGCCGATCTCGACGATCAGGCCCGAGTATTCGGCGATCGGGATGAAGCGGTCGGGCGGCACCAGGCGGCCGTCGTCCAGGCGCCAGCGCAGCAGCGCCTCGGCGCCGAACGGGCGATTGGTGGCCAGGTCGACCTGCGGCTGGTAGTGCAGGAACAGCTGGCCACGCTGGAAGCCGCTGCGCAGCGCGTGCATCATGCGCACCCGCTCGCGGATCTCGACGCCCATGCTGCGCGAAAAATAGAAGTGGCCGGCGCGCTGCTGCGACTTGGCGCGCTTGAGCGCGATGTCGGCATCCTTGAGGGCGTCGGCGCCGCTGCCGTCGTGTTCCGGCAGGCGCACCAGGCCGAGCGTGGCGAATACCTGCACGTCCTGGCCGTCGATGCGGAACGATTCGCGGAACAGGGCCTGGATCTGGGCCGGCTGGACCGCGTCGGCGTCGCCCAGCACGCAGAAGATGTCGCCGCCGATGCGGCCGATCTCCAGGCCCGGCGCCAGGCGCGACGTCAGGCGCTGCCCGACCGCCACCAGCAGCAGGTCGCCGAAATGGTGGCCGAGGGCGTCGTTGGTTTCTGCGAAGTGGTCGAGGTCGACCAGGGCCAGCACCGAGGTCGCGCGGCGCGGGCCGGACAGGAGGGCGTCCAGCAGCTCGACCATGCGGGTGCGGTTCGGCAGGCCGGTGAGCGGATCGTGGAAGGCCGACTTGTTCAGGCTGGTGACCAGCTCGCAGTTGTCGAGGCACACCGCCACCATGCCGCAGAACACCTTCAGCAGGCGCCGCTCGACCTCGTCGATCGGCCGCTCGAGCGGAATGCAGGCCACGAAATCGCGGCCCGCCTTGCCCGGGAAATACATGTTCAGCAGGCCGTCTTCGGCGCCGCACTGGCGCTGGAGCAGGGTGCGCTCGGCGGCGACCGCGAACTGTCCGCTCAGTTCACGGCCATCGAGGTTGCGGCAGGCGCCGGCGGCGGCCACGGCGCGCAGGGTCTCGGGGCGGCTATGGCCGCTGTCGCGGGTGCACAGCACGCCCTCGGGCGGCTGGCCGACCAGGCGCCCGGCCTGGGCCAGGATGCCGGCCGCCACGTCGCGCACGCCGTGCAGGGCCATCAGCTCGGCGCAGGCGGCGACGATGCGCTCCATGCCGATCCGGTTGGCCTCGAGCGCGCGAATTTGCTGGTAAGATCGGATCGCGGCCGCCACCGTCGTATACAGCTTGGTGCGGGTCAGCTCGGACTTGGTGCGGTAATCGTTGATGTCGTAGCCGCGGATCGCTTCCATCTCCGGCGCATAGCCGGGCTGGCCGGTGCGCAGGATGATGCGCACGTCATGCAGGCCCAGCTCGTCGCGGATGCGGCGCACCAGCCGCAGGCCGGCGTCGGCGCGTTCCATCACCACGTCCAGCAGGATGACGGCGATATCGTGTTCACGCGCCAGCAGCTCGAAGGCTTCGCTGGCGGAATAAGCGTGCAGGAAGACCAGCGGGCGGCCCTGCATCTCGACGTTGCCGAGAGCGAAGGTAGTGGTCGAGTGCACGTCGGCATCGTCATCGACCACCAGGATCCGCCAGGCTGGACTCGGGGATGCGGCGGCGGCGGCTTCGTCGGCAAAGACGAGGTCGTCGTTGACGAGGTCATCGTCAATGCGGGCATCCTTCAGTGGTCCCGAAGGCGTAATCGATACTGGCATGTGCTACGTCTCCAGATTGGCTCGGCATGGATAACTTCAGTATATATGCAATTGTAAAAAGGCAAGGGCACGATCCGGCTCGCCAGTGAAAAATATATCCTTATGGAAACATATTTGCGACAGTCGATCGGTCGATGTTCGTTTCTGCTTGCCAGATCGCCTGTTAAAATGGTAATTCGATCAATCCGAACTCATCAATCCCATGTCCGGCAATACATTTGGCAAGCTGTTTTCCGTCACCACCTTCGGCGAATCGCATGGTCCCGCGATCGGCTGCGTCATCGACGGCTGCCCGCCCGGCATGACCCTCTCCGAGGCCGACATCCAGCCCGAACTGGACCGTCGCAAGCCCGGCACTTCGCGCCACGTCACCCAGCGCCAGGAGGCGGACCGGGTCGAGATCCTGTCCGGCGTCTACCAGGGCGTCACTACCGGCACCCCGATCGCGCTGCTGATCCGGAACGAAGACCAGCGCAGCAAGGACTACGGCAATATCGCCGAAAGCTTCCGCCCCGGCCATGCCGACTATACCTATTGGCATAAATACGGCGTGCGCGATCCGCGCGGCGGCGGCCGTTCGTCGGCGCGCCTGACCGCGCCGGTGGTCGGCGCCGGCGCCGTCGCCAGGAAGTGGCTGCGCGAGAAGTACGGCACTGAACTGATGGGGTATATGAGCGCGCTGGGCGATATCGCCGTGCCGTTCGAGGGCTGGGAACACGTGCACGCCAATCCCTTCTTCGCCGCCACCGGCGACGCGGCCCTGCTGCAGCGCATGGAGGATGCGATGGACCAGCTGCGGCGCGACGGCGACTCAATCGGCGCGCGCATCGACGTGGTGGCGCGCGGCGTGCCGGTGGGCCTGGGCCAGCCGATCTACGACAAGCTCGATGCCGACATCGCCTATGCGATGATGGGGATTAACGCGGTCAAGGGCGTGGAAATCGGCGCCGGCTTCGCCTCGGTGGCGCAGCGCGGTTCGGAACATGGCGACGAGCTGACCCTCGAGAGCTTCGTCGGCAACCACGCGGGTGGGGTGCTGGGCGGGATCTCGACCGGCCAGGACATCACGGTGTCGCTGGCGATCAAGCCGACGTCCTCGATCCGCGTGCCGCGCCGCTCGATCGACAAGGCCGGCAACCCGGCGACGGTCGAAACCTTCGGCCGCCACGATCCCTGCGTGGGCATCCGCGCGACGCCGATCGCCGAAGCGATGCTGGCGCTGGTGCTGATCGACCACGCGCTGATGAACCGGGCGCAGTGCGGCGACGTGCAGGTTGCGACACCGAAGCTGAAATAAGGCTGCGGCCAACGGCACTCGTTGGCCCATGATCCGTCGTTCCCGCGAAGGCGGGAACCCAAGTCCCTAGCGCAGCTGCAATCGCGCACCGTAGCGGCAGCGCGTGGACACTTGGGTTCCCGCCTGCGCGGGAACGACGTGCGAAAGCAAACTCAAGGAGGGGCGGCGTGGATCACCCACACCCTCGTCAAACCCGCGTAACGATCGCTTCCATCTGATGCCTGCGCTCGACCGTGCGCACCACCAGCGCGCGCAGGTCGTTGAGCAGCGAGAACTCGGTCTGGCTCAGGATCACCTGCGGGAAGGTGTCGTCCCAGTCGCCGTAGATGAAGCCCGCCGGCTGCCCGTGGGCGCACAGCGGAATGATCACGAAGCAGTGCGCCTCGGCCAGCGTGCCTTTCCACCAGCCCGGCAGCTTGGTCGCGAACTTGGTGTCGTGCGCGTTCTCGATGAAGATCACGCGGTCGCTTCCCAGCGCCGCGTGGAACACGTTCGGTTCATAGACGTCGTCGAACGCCAGGTTCGGCAGCATCGCCTTGACGTCCTCACCCAGTCCCAGGCGCGCCGAATAGCGGCCTTCGCGCCGATTGCGAAGAAAAGCAAATGAGCGCGTAAACGACAGGCCCTTGTGCATCGTCTCGAGGGCCATCGAGATCATCTGGCCGGCGGTGGCGGTGGCGCCGACGTCGCGCATGTCGGCCACGCCGCTCATCAGGATCTTGTTGCCGGCGATGCGCTTCCTGGTGGCGGCGGCCTGTTGCGCGCGTTTCTCGGCCGGCTTGGCCAGCGGCGCGATCGACAGGTCGGACGCCGCTTCCACCTTGGCCTTGTCGATCGAGGCCAGGATGCCGCTCGCCGGCAGGCCCAGCATCGGTGCGAAGCTTTCGGCCAGTTGCGCGACCTTCTCGGCGCTGGCCGCATCGTCGGCCCACAGGGCGTCGGCGGCCTGGGTCGACATGCTGCCCAGCGCGGCCAGCCAGTCCTCGTGGGCGAAGCCTTCGAAGCGCTCGCCCGGTTCGACCCGGCGCATGCCGGCCATCAGGTTGCGCGGCAGGCCCCAGTGGGCGGCGGTGGCGCGGCCGACTTCTTCCAGCGACAGGCCGAGCACCTCGTGGGCCGCGCTTTCTTCGCGGCCTTCGCCGGCGGCCTCGCGCATCCGGGTCCAGCGCTCCGGCATGTAGAAGGTCAGCATCATGCGGCCCAGCGAGTGCAGGATCGAGCACACCACGGCCTCTTCGGGGTCGCGCGAGCGGGAGTCGGCCGCCAGCTGCTGCGCCACCATCCCGGCCAGCACCGCCTTTTCCATCTCGACGTGGGCGGCTTCGGTGTCCGGGCTGCTGCGGCTCAGTTCCTCGATCAGTTTCAGGCCCAGCGCCAGGTGGCCGATCGACTCGGTGCCCAGCACCAGCACCGCCTTCGAGATGGTGTTGACGTGCTGGCCGAAGGCCGAATACATGCTGCTGTTGGCCAGGCGCAGCACCTTCTGGGTCAGCACCGGGTCGGACAGCACCGTCTGCGTCATCGAGAAGTCGCGCTCGTCCTCGCCGCGCATCGAGGCCAGGATGGCGCTGATGGCCTTGGTGAAGCCCGGCATGTCGCCCTGGCGCCGGATGCGCTCCCACAGCAGGGCGAGGGTGGCTTGCGACTTCGCCGAGTGCGGGGTGGCGGCCGGCGCAGTGGCCGCGATGCTGGCTTGTGTGGTCATGATTTTCCTGTCCGGTGGTCGGCAGGCAGAAGAGCGGTATAGAGATTTTCCTTGAGGGCGGTGACGGCAACATTGGCCGGCATCGGCTTGCCCGTCAGGTAGCCCTGGACGTAATGGCAGCCCTGGTCGTCCAGCCAGGCCAGCTGCTCCTCGGTCTCGACGCCTTCGGCCACCACAGACAGGGAGAGGTGCCTGGCCAGGTCGAGTATCGCGTTGCAGATGGCCGCGTCCTTGTTCGACGCCGGCAAGTCCTTCACGAAGGCGCGGTCGATCTTGAGCACCGAGATCGGGAAGCGTTTTAGGTAGGCCAGCGACGAGTAGCCGGTGCCGAAATCGTCGATCGCGATGCGCGCATGGCGCTCCACCATGCGCGCCAGGATGTCTTCGGCGTGCGTCGGGTCGATCATCAGCGTGCCCTCGGTGATCTCGAGCACCAGCTGGCGGCCGTCGAGGCCGGACAGCGCCAGCGCGTCGTCCAGCACGGTCAGGAAACGGTCGCTGCGGAACTGGCGCGGGCTGATATTGACCGAGATGTACAGCTCGCGCCCGGCCACTTCCTGGAACTGGCGGATCTGCATGCAGGCCGCCTTCAGGGCCCAGGCTCCGAGCAGGTTGATCAGGCCGTTGCTCTCGGCGATCGGGATGAAGCGCACCGGCGGCACCATGCCCAGGGTCGGATGCTTCCAGCGCATCAGGGTCTCGAAGCCCTCGATGATGCGGCTGCGTGCGTTCATGATCGGCTGGTAGTAGAGCAGGAATTCGCCCTCGCGCACCGCATTGAACATGGCCGCTTCGAGCGAGATGTCGTGTTGCGGCGGGCTCTGGTCGCTGGGGCTGTAGACCACGGCGCGGCCCTTGCCGGTTTCCTTGGCGCGCGACAGGGCGGCGTCGGCCAGCGTCACCAGCCGCACTTCGTCTTCGGCGTGGTCCGGGTAGACCGCCACGCCGATCGAGGCGCCCAGATAGATCGTGTGGCCGCCGGCCTCGAACGGCGACTGCAGGGTGGCCATCAGGCGCCCCGTCACGAGCTTGATCTGCGGCTCGGTGAAGGTGCCCGGCAGCACCGCGATGAATTCGTCGCCGCCGACCCGGGCCAGCGTATCGCTGTCGCGCAGGGTGCGGCGCAGGCGAACGGCCGCCATCTGCAGCACGGTATCTCCCAGCGGGTGGCCCAGGCCGTCGTTGACCTTTTTGAAGCCGTCCAGGCCGATGGCGGCGACCGCGAAGCCCTGGCCCGAGCGGCGCGCGTTGGCGATCACCATCCGGATCCGGTCCGACAGCAGCACCCGGTTGGGCAGTTCGGTCAGGGCGTCGTGGGTCGCCATGTGGCGCAGGCGCTCTTCGGTCGCATGCTGGACCGACATATCGCGGCCGATCACCAGCAGCGGTGCGGCGTCGCCGGTGGCCAGGCGCGCAATGCGCAACTCGAACCACAGGTCACGCTCGCCGGAGCGAAAGCGCGTCTCGACCAGCACCGCCTCGTGGCCGGCGGCGGCGGCGGCCAGCGCATTGCGCAGTGCGGTCTGGTCGATTTCGTGCACCAGCGACAACAGCGAGCAGCCGGCTTCGAAGCCCGACAGGCGCTGCGCGCGCGTGCCGGCCACGTGGATCGCGCCATCGGGCGCGACGCGGAACACGGCATCGCCGGCCGTTTCCAGCAAGCCGTCGAGCAGCGCCGCTGGCAGCACCGCCGCCTGCGCAGGAGCGGCGGCCGGCTGGGGCGGGGGCGCGGCGGAGGAACTGGTGTGCATGTTGTCGAGGAGCTTTCTTGCTTTCTTGTTGCGGCACGTGCACGTCATGCCAATGTCACATGTGAATCCGTGCAAGTCTACCAAACCAGAGATGACTCTATCACTGAAAAATTCCGCAAAGCATTAGAAAGCACAAGTCATGCGATGATTCCAACCTTTGTTGAGCCAGCGCAGCCTGCTTGCCCGACAAGCATGTTGGCGCTAACCTCCTTGCAGGACAGTCAAGTTTGTCACGCTATATTGTCGCTTATTCTTGATTGTAACGACGTAATAAAGTGCAATTGTGATGCCGCAATGCAACATTCGGCAATAAGCATATGTGCGTAGAGGGGAGATGATGGACCGATTCGCCACCCACGAGGTCGAGAACCAGGCGCCGCCATTCACCGGCATCAACCTGTACGCCTGCGATCCGGCGTTGCAGGAAGCGCTGCAGCGCGAGGGCGGCGGCTGGGCGGCGGCGCAACTGGACGCGCTCGGTGCGCGGCTGGGCAGCGCCGAAGTCCAGGAGCTGGCGCGCCTGGCCAATGTCCACGGCCCGACGCTGGCGAGCTTCGACCGCGCCGGGCGCCGCATCGACGAGCCCGAATTCCACCCCGCCTGGCATGCCCTGATGACCCTGATGATCGGCGCCGGCGCCCATAGCGCGCCCTGGAGCGATCCGCGCCCCGGCGCCCAGGTGGCGCGGGCGGCGCAATACCTGCTGTTCGGCCAGGCCGAGAACGGCGCCCAGTGCCCGGTGACGATGACCTATGCCGCGGTGCCGGCCTTGCGCCGCGCACCGGGCCTGGCGGCGGCCTGGCTACCCAAAATCCTGTCGCGCGACTACGATTCCCGGCCCTTGCCGGTGGCGCACAAGCGCGGAGCCCTGATCGGCATGGGCATGACCGAGAAGCAGGGCGGTTCCGACGTGCGCGCCAACACCACGCGCGCCACGCCGCTGGGGCCGGACGAGCTGCAGCTAGAGGGCGCGGCGGGCGAGGGCGCCTGGCGCATCGTCGGCCACAAATGGTTTTATTCGGTGCCGCAGGCCGACGCCCACCTGGTGCTGGCCCGCTGCGACGAGGTGGGTGAAGGCGCGGGCGCGCTCAGTTGCTTCCTGGTGCCACGTTTTCTCGCCGACGGACGGAAAAATGCGGTGTGGGTCCAACGCCTGAAGGACAAGCTGGGCAACCGCTCGAACGCCTCGTCCGAGGTCGAGTTCTGCGGCGCGCTCGGCTGGATGATCGGCGAGCCGGGGCGCGGCATCCCGACCATCCTCGAGATGGGCAGCCATACCCGTCTCGATTGCGTGCTGGGCAGCGCCGGCATCATGCGCGCCGCCCTGTGCCATGCGCTGCACCATGCACGCGGCCGCATCGCCTTCGGCCGGCCGCTGGCCGAACAACCGCTGATGCGCAATGTGCTGGCCGACCTGGCGCTGGAATCCGAGGCCGCCACCGCCTTCGCCCTGCGTCTGGCGCGCTGCTTCGACGAGGGGCAGGACCCATCCCAGGCGCTGCTGGGGCGCATCCTGACCGCCGCCGGCAAATACTGGATCTGCAAGCGCGGTCCCGGCTTCGGGGCCGAGGCGATGGAAGTCATGGGCGGCAACGGCTATGTCGAGGACGGCCCGCTGGCGCGCCTGTACCGCGAGCTGCCTGTCAATTCGATCTGGGAAGGCTCGGGCAATGTGATGTGCCTGGACCTGCTGCGCGCGCTGGGCAAATCCCCGGAAGACGCACGGGCGGCGCTGGCGGCCGAGCTTGCGCCGGCGGCGGGGCTGGACACGCGTTACGCGGACCACGTGGCGGCGCTGCTGGACGGCCTGGCGGGGCGCTTGCACGACGAAGCCGGCGCGCGGCTGCTGGCCGAGCAGATCGTGGTGGCAGTGCAGGCCGCGCTGTTGCTGCGCCATGCGCCGCCCTGTGTGGGTGAGGCGTTCCTGCTCACGCGCATCGTGCAGCCGGTGGGCGGGGCCTACGGGCGCTTGCCGGCCGCTGTCGACCTGGGGGCGATCCTGGCGCGCGCCCTCGTGTCATGATTATCATTTTTTTCACGTGCAGACCGGGACAAACGGCCGCGCGGCTGGGATAATGCGCGCTTGCATGCTTCACACAGAACTTTTGAATTCCGCCATGAAACAAGACCAGCGCTTCCCGAACCTCTACATCCTGAACCACCCGCTGATCCAGCACAAGCTGTCGCATATGCGCGAGCACGACACCTCGACCCGCACCTTCCGCGAACTGCTGCGCGAGATCACGCTGCTGATGGGATACGAGATCACGCGCGACCTGCCGCTGACGACGCGCTCGATCAAGACCCCGCTGGTGACCATCGATGCGCCAGTGATCGCAGGCAAGAAGCTGGCCGTGGTGCCGATCCTGCGCGCCGGCATCGGCATGAGCGACGGCCTGCTGGAACTGGTGCCGTCGGCGCGGGTCGGCCACATCGGCGTGTTCCGCGACCCGGAAACCCATGAGCCGGTCGAGTACATGGTGCGCCTGCCGGATACCGTCGACCGTACCTTCATCCTGTGCGACCCGATGGTTGCCACCGGCAACTCGGCGGTGCATGCGATCGACGTGCTCAAGAAGCGTGGCGTGCCGGACGAGCAGATCCTGTTCCTGGCGCTGGTGGCCGCGCCGGAAGGCGTGCAGGTGGTCCAGGATGCGCATCCGAACGTCAAGCTGTACGTCGCCTCGCTCGACTCGCACCTGGACGATCATGCCTACATCATCCCGGGCCTGGGCGATGCGGGCGACCGCATCTTCGGCACCAAGTAAGCGCCGGCGATGGCAACCGTGCAGCCGGCCGACCAGCAGTTCTTCGCGCGCCTCGCCGAACTGAACGAGAAGTTCGCGGCGCGGCTGCCGTCGACCCTGGAGCGCCTGGCGGCGCTGTCGCAGCAACTGGAGCGCGCCGGCGAGCCGGCCTTCGACGTCGCGCCGGCGGCGAACGAGGTGCAGGCCATGCTGCATACGCTGGCGGGCTCGGCGGCCACCTTCGGCTTTCGCGGCCTGGGCCACCATGCACGCCTGCTGGAACAGCGGCTACGGGTGCTGCGCGCCTTCGATGTCGTGGCCGCCACGGAGTGGCAAGCCTGGCGCGCGGAACTCGACGAATACATCCGCACCGCGCATCGCGATCCAACATCCCTCACCTGAGCCGTTGCAGGGGCGCTCATTCGTGCGCGGCGCTACGCAAGCGGCATGCGCAAACGTGCGGCAGAGCGGAATTTGATTCATCGCAAACATTTGGTCGGGTGTTGCGCCTATATTTTCCCTCGTACGGGATAAAACGCGCGCTCCCCTATTTATTGAATTTGAGAATCGTTGCGGTCAGGCGGTTTTTTTATTTAACGAATAGGGTGCGCGTCGGATTTATTCGGTATAATACGGGATCGTTGGGTTCGAGGTAGTAGTGCAGTCTGTCTGTCATTTCTTTCTTGCTTCTTCAAACGATCTGAAACGGGCGCAAGCCCAACTAACCGAAATAGGAAATTGTAATGGCAACTGGCATCGTTAAATGGTTCAATGACTCGAAGGGCTTCGGCTTCATCACCCCTGATGAAGGCGGCGAAGATCTGTTCGCGCACTTCTCGGCTATCCAGAGCAACGGCTTCAAGTCGCTGCAGGAAAACCAGCGCGTTTCGTTCGACGTGACCACCGGCCCTAAGGGCAAGCAAGCCTCGAACATCCAGCCTCTGTAATAGCCTAAGGGCTTTACGAGACAAAAATCCCCGGAATTGCCGGGGATTTTTTTTGCCTGTACGTCCCATCGCTCCCCACGCGGGCCGCACCGGTTGCGTCAGGGATGGCGCCAGTAATCCGGCGCGGCGTAGCTGCGGCGCAGGAAATCCACGAAGGCACGGATGCGCAGCGGCAAGTGGCGGCGCTGGGCGAACACGGCGTGGATGTCGTTGCCGGGCGCCGCGAAGTCGTCCAGCACGGTGACCAGTTCGCCGCGCGCGATCTGCCCGCCCACTTCCCACATCGAGCGCCAGGCCAGGCCCTTGCCGGCCAGCGCCCAGGCATGCAGCACGGCGCCGTCGTTGCACACCATATTGCCTCCCACTTTCAGGGTCACCGGCTTGCCATTATCCATGAAGGTCCAGCCGCGCTGGCTGCCTTCGCTGCTGATCGGCAGGCAGTTGTGGCGCGCCAGGTCGGTCAGCTGGCGCGGCTGGCCGTGGCGCTTGAGATAGGCGGGAGTCGCCACTACCACGCGCCGGTTGTCGGCCAGCTTGACCCCGACCAGGTTCGAGTCGTCGAGGCTGGCGATGCGGATGGCCACGTCCACGCCCTCGGCCACCAGGTCGATCACGCGGTCGGACAGGTTCAGGTTGATGGTCACGTCGCGGTGTTCGGCCAGGAAGGAGGGCAGCAGCGGCGCCAGGTGCAGGCGGCCGAAGCCGGCCGGCGCCGACACCGTCAGGTGGCCCGACGCGCGCATGCTGTGCTCTGAAATGGCCGACTCGGCGTCATTGACCTCGCCCAGGATGCGCTGGCAATCCTCGAGGAAGGCCGTGCCCTCGTCGGTCAGGACCAGCCGCCGCGTCGTGCGCTGCAGCAGCTTGACCCCGAGCCGGGCCTCGAGCGCGTCCAGCCGGCGGCCGATCATGGCCGGCGCGATGCCTTCGGCGCGCGCCGCGGCGGACAGGCTGCCGCGCGCGACGACTTCGACAAAGGTCGCCATCTGGGTGAATTTACCCATGTTGTTTACCCGCTCCTGCTTCTTATTTGATACAAAAACACACGGATGCTGTGAGAATTTGTATGGTTTAGCGCTATTTAGGTGAATATACTTGATGCAAAGACAAACGCCAAGAAGCGCCCTCGTCGGGTGCGGCGTTGCACGCATTGTTCATCAAACTCAGGAGGCAATATGTCCCTCACCATCCCCGCAGGCATGCAGATCACGGGCGAGATCAAGCCCGGCTACGAGAACATCCTGGTGCCGGAAGCGCTCGCGCTCGTGGCCCAGCTGGCGCGCGCGTTTGCACCGCGCCGCCAGGAATTGTTGGCCTTGCGCGCCGAGCGGGCGCGGCGGCTCGACGCCGGCGAGCGCCCGGACTTCCTGCCCCAGACCGCCCACATCCGCGACGGCGACTGGCGCATCGCGCCGATCCCGCCGGCGCTGGCATGCCGGCGCGTGGAAATCACCGGTCCGGTCGAACGCAAGATGGTCATCAACGCGCTCAACTCGGGCGCCGACAGCTATATGACCGACTTCGAGGATTCGAACACGCCCAACTGGGACAACCAGATCCAGGGCCAGGTCAATCTGGTCGATGCAGTCCGCAAAACGATTTCGCTGGAACAGAACGGCAAGTCCTACCAGCTCAATGACAAGGTGGCGACCCTGATCGTGCGTCCGCGCGGCTGGCACCTGGACGAAAAACACGTGCTGGTCGACGGCCAGCGCGTCTCGGGCGGCATCGTCGACTTCGCGCTGTTCATGTTCCACAACGCGAAACAATTGCTGGCGCGCGGCGCCGGCCCGTATTTCTACCTGCCGAAGCTGGAATCGCACCTGGAAGCGCGCCTGTGGAACGACGTCTTCGTGATGACCCAGGATGCGCTGGGCCTGCCGCAGGGCACGATCAAGGCCACGGTGCTGATCGAGACCATTCTTGCCGCCTTCGAGATGGACGAGATCCTGTACGAGCTGCGCGAGCACAGCGCCGGCCTGAACGCCGGCCGCTGGGATTACATCTTCTCGTGCATCAAGAAGTTCAAGCATGATCGTGACTTCTGCCTGGCCGACCGCGCCAAGGTGACGATGACGGCGCCCTTCATGCGCGCCTATGCGCTGCTACTGCTCAAGACCTGCCACGCGCGCGGCGCGCCGGCCATGGGCGGCATGTCGGCCCTTATTCCGATCAAGAACGACCCCGAAAAAAACGAGATCGCGATGGGCGGCGTGCGCACCGACAAGGCGCGCGACGCCACGGACGGCTATGACGGCGGCTGGGTCGCGCACCCCGGCCTGGTGGGCTTGGCGATGGAGGAGTTCACCAAGGTGCTGGGTGACCGGCCGAACCAGTTCGAGAAGCAGCGTCCGGACGTCGAAGTGACGGCGGCGCAATTGCTCGATTTCCAGCCCGAGACGCCGATTACAGAGGCCGGCCTGCGCTACAACATCAATGTCGGCATCCACTACCTGGGCGCCTGGCTGGCCGGGAATGGCTGCGTGCCGATCCACAACCTGATGGAAGACGCGGCGACCGCCGAGATCAGCCGCTCGCAGGTGTGGCAGTGGATCCGCTCACCGAAGGGTGTGCTGGAGGATGGCCGCAAGGTTACGGCGGATATGGTGCGGGATATGATTCCCGAGGAACTGGAAAAGGTGAAGGTGGTGGCGGCGGACGGGACGCATGCGAGCTACGAGCGGGCCGCCGTCATCTTCGAGGACATGTCGACATCGGATGACTTCGCCGAATTCCTGACGTTGCCGCTGTACGAGGAGATTTGATTTATATATGGTTGGCGGCATGGTCGCCAACCATGCGATAAATCAGAACGTATTCTTCCATTCGCGCAGCGCCGCGAAGGCGTCGACCTGCCCGGCGCCCGGCGCCAGGCGTCCCGCCTCGACCAGGCTTTGCACGATGCGCGCCTCGCCTTGCCGCAGGAAGGGATTGGTCGCCCGCTCTAGGCCGACCGTCGACGGAATGGTCGGCTGTCCGGCCTCGCGCCGCGCGCTGTCGGCCTGCACCCGCGCATCGAGCGCGGCGTTGCCCGGTTCTACCGCCTGGGCGAAACGCAGGTTCGATAGCGTGTATTCGTGCGCGCAATAGACCAGCGTGTCGTCCGGCAGCGCAGTGAATTTCCCGAGCGACGCCATCATCTGCTGCGGCGTGCCTTCGAACAGCCGTCCGCAGCCCGCGCCGAACAGCGTGTCGCCGCAAAACAGCAAACTGGCGCTTGGATCACGCCGCACATAGGCGATATGGCCAAGCGTATGCCCCGGCACGTCCAGCACGTCCAGGGTGAGATCCAGCCCCGGCACGTCGATGCGCTCACCCTCGCCGAGCGGATGCGTCACCAGCGCGATGCCGTCGTTGCGTGGCCCGAACACGGGCACGTCCCACTCCTGGAGCAGGCCCGGCACACCCCCGATATGGTCAGCATGGTGATGGGTGAGTAGAATGGCGGTCAGGCGCAGCTTGTGCGCGGCCAGCGCGGCCTTGACCGGCGCGGCGTCGCCCGGGTCGACGATGGCTGCGTTGCTGCCGTCGTGAATGAGCCAGAGGTAATTATCTTTAAAGGCAGGAAGCGTCAATATCGCGAGATGAGCCGCGAGCTGAGTGCGCAGAGGAGTCGTCATGGTGAACCGTGGGGTAATGAGGTGGCATGGATAGCGCATCCGAAAAATCCATTATAGCGCTCGACAACTGGCTGCAATCGCCAGCGGGCGCCTATGTGCGCGCGTTCGAGCAAGCCTGCCTGGACGAGCTCACGGTGGATATCTTTGGCTTCAATGCGCTGCAGATCGGCGTGCCCCAGCTCGATGCGCTGGCGGCCAGCCGCATGCCCAATAAATGGCAGGCGGCCACGCGCACCTCGCATGCGGACGAACTCGCGTTCGCCGCGGGCGGCAAGCAGATCGCAGTCGCGGTCGACTTCGAGGAATTGCCGTTCGCCACCAGCAGCATCGACCTGGTGGTGCTGCCGCACGTGCTGGAGTTCGCCGCCGAGCCGCACCAGGTCTTGCGCGAAGTCGAGCGGGTCTTGATTCCGGAAGGGCAGGTGATCATCTGCGGCTTCAATCCGGCCAGCCTGTGGGGCATGCGCCAGGGCTTCCGGCGCGTCACGCAAAGCGACTACCTGCCCGAGTCCGGTGAATTCATTTCTTTGCCGCGCCTGAAAGACTGGCTAAAATTGTTGAATCTGGGCGTGACACGCAGCCATTTCGGCTGCTACGCCCCGCCGTGCCGCACGGCCCACTGGCTCAGCCGCTTCTCGATGATGGAATCGGCGGGCGGACGCTGGTGGCCGTATCTCGGCGCGGTCTACGTGGTGCATGCGATCAAGCGGGTCAAGGGCATGCACATTATCGGTCCCGCATGGAACAAGAAAGCGAGCAAGCGACCGGCGGCAGTGCCGGCCGCGAACAGGAATGAGCGAACAACAAACGAGTGAAGCGGGCACGACGCAGGTCGAGATTTTTACCGACGGCGCGTGCAAGGGCAATCCAGGCACCGGTGGCTGGGGCGCGCTCCTGGTCTCGAACGGCCACGAGAAAGAAATCTTCGGCGGCGAGCCGAACACCACCAATAACCGCATGGAATTGCGCGCCGTGATCGAGGCGCTTGGCGTGTTGAACCGTCCCTGCAAGATCGTGCTGCACACCGACAGCCAGTACGTGCAGAAGGGGATCTCGGAATGGATCCACGGCTGGAAGGCGCGCGGCTGGAAGACGGCGGCCAGGGAGCCGGTCAAGAACGACGACCTGTGGAAGGCGCTCGACCTGGCCCAGCAGCAGCACGCCGTCGAATGGCGCTGGGTGCGCGGCCACAATGGCCATCCGGGCAACGAGCGGGCCGACGTGCTGGCCAATCGCGGCGCGGCCTCGGTCCGGCGCTGACCGTTTCAGCGCCGGAAGGCAGGGGCGGGTTTTGCTATACTCTGGTCCGCTTCAACTCAGTTTCAATTCATCTTGTAGAACACCATGCGCCAGATCGTCCTCGATACCGAAACCACCGGCCTGAATCCTCGCACGGGCGACCGCGTCATCGAGGTCGGCTGCGTCGAAATCTTCAACCGTAAACTGACTGGCAATAATTTTCACCGCTATATCAATCCCGAGCGCGAGTCGGACGAGGCGGCGCTGGCCGTCCACGGCCTGACCACCGAGTTCTTGAGCGACAAGCCGAAGTTCCACGAGATCGCCGAGGAATTGCGCGAGTTCGTGCAGGGCGCCGAAGTCATCATCCATAACGCGCCGTTCGACCTGGGCTTCCTGAACCACGAATTCACCCGCATCGGCCTGCCGCCCTTCGTCCAGCACTGCAGCGGCGTGATCGACACCCTGGTGAACGCCAAGGAACTGCATCCGGGCAAGCGCAATTCGCTGGACGCCCTGTGCGACCGCTACGAGATCTCGAACGCGCACCGCAAGCTGCATGGCGCGCTGCTCGACTCGGAGCTGCTGGCCGACGTCTACCTGGCCATGACCCGCGGCCAGAATTCGCTGACGATGGACGTCGAAGTCGAGACCGCGAACATCGGCGACGCGCTCGACGTGGTGCCGCTGGGCGAGATCATCGTGGTCGCGGCAAGCGGCGAAGAACTCACGGCGCACGACGAGGTGCTGACTGGCCTCGACAAGAACGTGAAAGGCAGCTGCGTGTGGAGGAATTATTCTCCGCAGGGATGACGAGACAGTGATTCTGTGCCATAATACGCCTCGCTTCGGGAGGTTAGCTCAGGGGTAGAGCACTGCATTCACACTGCAGGGGTCGCAAGTTCGAAACTTGCACTTCCCACCAGAATTCACAAGGGCCAGCAGCAATGCTGGCCTTCTTGTTTTCGGCAAGCGCGGCAGGTATCGCTGCCTCGCCGTGTTTCTTTCGAGATCACGGTATCGGTACAAATAAGTTGGTCAATTGCCATTTGGAATAATCAAGACTCTATGGCATAATACGGCCTCGTTGGGAGGTTAGCTCAGGGGTAGAGCACTGCATTCACACTGCAGGGGTCGCAAGTTCGAAACTTGCACTTCCCACCAACAGGATTCATTGAAAGGCCCGCGCAATGCGGGCTTTTTGTATTGGCGCGGCGGGAATTGAACGATTAACTCGAGGCATCGACGCCGATGCTGCCTATTTCGCCTCAAGCTATTGCTGGCACGCTTCCATGGCGTGGCATCGCGCCGGCCACTCAATTACCCAGGCTGGCAGTGGGCGCTCGATGGCGGCCGAGTCGCTCCTGTAGAGCAGATGCTGCGCATCGGGTTCGGTGTGATCAACAGCGCACGCGTAGTTCGCCTTCACAATTAGGTCGAGGTCGGCTGGCTCAAAGTAGGTTTCCTCTCGGTCCGTACATCGGCATATTGCTATCTCGGAGAGTCCGATGCAACTGAACTTGAGATCCGTTAGAGCCTGCTTGGCTGTGTGCATGGCCTGTGGTCCGGTGAAAGCTGACCAGCGCATCGTCTGTCCATCAGCAGTCACGTCCGACCAGATAAAAGTCCAGGGCCCAGCCGGCTGGACTGGAGCCTACCTGCCAGACATGAAGCTGAAGCTGGACGGTGCAGGCGCCCGCCTCGGCCCACTGGAACAGGAAGGTGTACTCAAGGGCGACGTTATCCAGAAGAGCGATACGGTAGAACACAAGTACTCTCTCACCGGTGGCGTCGCCGATCAGCTCGATAAATGGATGGTCTGTACGTACTCGAGCAATGTGTATTTAGCCCGGAAGCTACCGAGTGCTACAAGGGAATGTACGGTTACCTATCGGCGCGACACTGACCCGAAAGCAAGCCCGCCGTATGCAGTGTCGGTCATCTCGTGCATTTAACACCCTGCCTTCACTGTCGCCACGGCCTGTCCGACATATCGCTGTAATAATTGCTTCATAGAATCAAGCGATCATCAGGCCCAGGACGACGATGCTCGCCGAACCACCTACCGCCACGCCCGCGTTTTCCGATATTGTCTATGCCAAGACGGCGCAAGGCCGCCTCGAGATCGCCCAGCGCAGCGGCGGGCTCGGCGCCAGGCAGCGCAGCGTACTGATCATGCTCGACGGGCACAAACCTGCGGGAGCGCTGGCGGCGCTGATGCCGGCCCCACAGCTGGCACGCATTCTCGACGAACTGAGCGCACTCGGCCTGATCGCGATCGCTTCCGAGACGCCGAACGACGCTGCGCGCCTGGCGCCGGTGAAAGCCATGCTGGTGCGCACGGCCGAGACCTATCTCGGCCTGATCGCCGCCGACCTGGTCCGGCAAATCGACGCCGTCACCGACGAACACGGCCTGCAGCGCGCCATCGGCCACTGGCATATGGCGATGCAGGATTCAAAATACGGGCGCGATGTGGTGGAGAGCCAGCTGGCGCTGGTCAAGGCTGAGCTGCACGCGTTTGCCCAAGCTCCTGCTTGAGCTCCTCGGTGATCGTCCACGCATACAGGGTCTTGTCACGCACCCGCACGATTCTCTCCGGCGGCCATTGGGCGCCCATGTGAAAGTCGTGCGACACGACGCGCGCGCCGACCCGCAACTGCCGCCACAGCTGCGGCATCAGCTGCAGGTTGACCTCGAACAGCAGGTACAGCATGACTACAGTGGCCGGGCTGAAATCGGTGCGGAACAGGTCGGCCTGGCGAAAGCGCACGCGTTCCTGCACGCCGGCCGAGCGGGCATTGGCATTCGCTTCCCGAATGCGTTCGGGATCGAGATCGATGCCCACGCCGCGCGCGCCATACCGGCGGGCGGCCGAGATAACGATGCGACCGTCGCCGCAGCCGAGGTCGTACACCATGTCATTCCGCCCGATCTTCGCCATCGACAGCATGCGCTCGACGATGTCCTGCGGCGTCGTCACATACGGCACCTTGGGCAAGGGCCGCTGCGCGAGCGCGGGCAGGAGCGTCGCCGGGGCCAGCGCCAGGCCGGCCAGCGTAGCGGCGCCGTGCAACAGGGTACGGCGCTCATGCACGGTGGATGGGGCGGTCGTACGGTCGTCGGACAAGGCTTTTCCTCCTGAAGCTGGCGTTGAGCAGGCGTGCAAGCGTAACCGATATTGCCGGCCAGGTCGTGTACACTGGCTCCGACCGGCATGCCGCATGCCGGCAAGTACACAATAAGAACGGGACAACACCGATGGTGAACGGGTATTACGAACCCCTGCTGGTCTTCGTGTCGATCCTGGTGGCCATCCTGGCCTCGTACACCGCGCTCAGCCTGGCCATGCGGGTGCGCCAGTCCCAGGGCCGCGCACCATACTTCTGGATCGCCGGCGGCGCCCTGGCCATGGGTAGCGGCATCTGGGCCATGCACTTCATCGGCATGCTGGCCTTCCGCCTGCAGATGCCGGTCGGCTACGATCCCCTGATCACCTTCGCCTCCTGGCTGCTGCCCGTGGTTGCATCCGGCCTGGCGCTGTGGCATGTGCGGCACCGCGCATTCCGGCGCCGCCAGCTGGCCTGGAGCGCCGTCCTGATGGGCTTGGGCATCAACGCCATGCACTACACCGGCATGGCCGGCATGCGCATGGACCCCGCCATCACCTACACTCCCTGGCTGTTCGCGCTGTCGGTCGCGATCGCGATCGGCGCTTCGGCGCTGGCGCTGCAGCTCGGCCTGCGCCTGAACGGGGATGGCCAGACGGGCGGCCGCGCGCGGCCCGCGGTGCAACTCGCGGCCAGCGTCATCATGGGCGGCGCCATCGCCGGCATGCACTATACCGGCATGGCCGCCGCCCATTTCGAGGCCGGCAGCGTGTGCCGCGCCGCGCTCGGCGGCGTCGACCAGGACCACCTGGCGGCATTGGTGACGGTGGCCACGGTGGCCCTGCTCAGCATCGCACTGCTGGCCACCATTTTCGATGCGCGCCTCGAGGCGCGCAACCGCACGATCGCCGAGTCGCTGCAGGCGGCGGCCGAGCGCCAGCAACTGTATCTCGACGAGCAGCGCGCCCGGGTCGAGGCCGAGAACGTCAGTCAGATGAAGGACGAATTCCTCGCCACCTTGTCGCACGAGCTGCGCACGCCGCTCAACGCCATGCTCGGCTGGTCGCAGTTGCTGCTGCAGGGCCATCGTGACGGCGCCATGCTGCGCCGCGGCCTGGAAACCATCGAGCGCAATGCGCGCGCCCAATCGCAGCTGATCGAAGACATGCTCGACATGAGCCGCCTGCTGGCCGGCAAGGTGCGGATCGACACGGCGCCGATCCAGCCGCAGGACTTCGTCAACGCAGCGCTCGAGACGGCGCGCCCGGCGGCGCTGGCGCGCAGCATCGGCCTGAACGCCAGCATCGATCACGGCGCCGGTCCCGTGAGTGGCGACCTGGCGCGCATGCAGCAGGTGATGTCGAACCTGATCTCGAACGCGATCAAGTTCACCGAGCCGGGCGGCGTGGTGACCGTTACGCTGCGGCTGGATGGAGAAGCGGACGAGCGCGCGGTGGCGATCGACGTGGCCGATACCGGCGCCGGCATCGCGCCCGAATTCCTGCCCTATGTGTTCGACCGCTTCCGCCAGGCCGATTCCTCGTCGGCGCGGCGCCACGGCGGGCTGGGCCTGGGCCTGGCGATCGCGCGCCAGCTGGTCGAGCTGCAGGGAGGCGCGATCAGCGTGGCCAGCCGCGGCGAGGGGCAGGGCGCCATCTTTACCCTGCACCTGCCGCTGGCGGCGCCCGGCGCGGTGCCGGCGGCGCGGCTGGAGTCCCTCGCCGGCCTGCCGTTGGCGCCGCCCGAGATGACCGGCATGACGGTGCTGGTGATCGACGACGAACTCGACTCGCTGGAACTGGTGCAGCAGGTGCTGGCCGCCAGCGACGCCACGATCCTCACCGCCACCGGCGCGCGCGAGGCGCTGCGCCTGGTCGAGGCGCGCCGGCCCGACCTCGTCATCAGCGACATCGGCATGCCGCTGGTCGATGGATTCGAGATGATCCGCCGCATACGGTCGCTGCCCGATCGCGCCACGGCGGGCGTGCCGGCCATCGCCCTGACCGCGTTCTCGCGGCGCGAAGACCAGCAGCGTGCGCTGGAAGCGGGATTCGACGACTACCTGGCCAAGCCGGTCGCTCCGGCGACGCTGCTGCAGACGGTGGCGGCGATCGTCGCCCGCCGCAACCTGCTGCGTTCGCTGTAACGCGGCGGGCCTGGCCGCCGATGGGGCCGATGCGCCGTCTTCATCCGGCCACGCCCGGCAGCACCAGGTCGAGCTCCAGCCCACCTTCGGGGCGGCGCAGGCCAGCCACGATATAGCCGCGGTTGCGGCCCGCTTCCTTGCCCTTGTAGAGCGCACGGTCGGCCAGCGCGATCGCCTGTTCCCAGTCGGGTTGGACCGTGGCGTCCGGCCTGGTCTCATCGCCATCCGGCGCGAACGGCAGCGATACCGCGCCGGCGGTGGCGCTGACCGTGAGCGCGGTGCTGTCGTCCAGCACGATCGGCGTGGCGGCGATTGCATCGAGGATACGGCCTACCAGCAGCGGGCGCTGCTCCTGTGTCACACCCTGTGAATACACGAGGAATTCCTCGCCGCCCCAGCGCAGCACCATGTCCGATTCGCGCATCGCCGCGCGCAGGCGCTTGCCGACCTCGACCAGCACCGTGTCGCCCGCCGCGTGGCCATATTCGTCGTTGATGCGCTTGAAGTGGTCGATGTCGAGCAGGGTGAAGCAGTCGGCCGAACCCAGGCGCGGCGGGGCTTGCCCGGTGCGGCTGCGCATGCGGTCGAGGAAGGAGCGCCGGTTGAAGAGACCGGTGAGCGGGTCGTGGGCCGAGCGGTAGGCCAGCTCGTCGTTCAGTTCGGCCAGGCGGCGACCGGTCAGCACCGACTTGCGGTACATCCACAGCACGCCGGCGCACAGGAACAGCGCCACCGACGCGCCCAGCGAGGCGGCGGTCTGGATCAGGCTGCGGTGGCGCAATTCGGTGTCCTTGACGGCGTTCTCCTGGCGCAGGGCATCGATCTGGGCGGCGCGCTCGCGTGCCTTGAACTGTTCCTGCAGCGCCGAGATCGCCTTGTTGCGTTCATCGACCGCCAGGTCCTGGGTCACGGTTTCGCGTTCGCGCGTGGTGGCCAGCGCTTCGCGGAAGCGTCCGGCGCTTTCCAGCGCGAGGCTCTTCTCGGCCAGCAAGCGGCCGACGGTCGACATGGCGCCGGCCTTGCGCATCGCGGCGATCACCGCGTCCACGTGCTGCATGCCTTCGCGCTGGCGGCCCTGGCCGAACAGGGCGAAACCCAGGTTGGCCTTCGCCATTTGCAGGCTGATCCGGTCTTCGCTGCGCTCGGCCGGCGCCAGGGCGGCGCGCGCCGCTTCCTCGGCCTCCTGGTAGCGTCCCGCCTTCAGGTAGGCGTTGGCGATATTGCCCAGCACATTGGCTTCGAGCGCGATCAACTGGTGGGCATGGGCCAGTTCCAGCGCGCGCCCGAAGGCTTGCTGGGCGGCCTCCAGCTCGTCCTGCGCCACCAGCGCCCGGCCCTCGAAGAAGTGGGCCGCCGCCACGGTGCGCGGTGGCAGCCGTGCCGGGCCGGTGCGGATCTCCCGCAGCGTCTCGAGTGCGCGGGCAGGATCGCGCGAATTGACGTACATGCGCGCCATCGCCAGCCGGATGTCGGCTTCGCGCGGGCCCCACAGGCCGGGATGCCGCTTCACCATGTCCAGCGCGCGCAGGAAATGGTGCAGCGCGCGATCGTATTGGCCCACCGCGCTGTAGGCCATGCCGTGCAGCGCTTCGGCGGTGGCGGTGAATTCGGGACTGTCCAGCTTGCGGTAGCGGGCGCCGAGGGTAGCGAGCTGGCCGAGGGCCTTGGCCGGATCGTTGTTCTCGATCAGGCGCAGCACCCGCGCCAGGCTGGCCAGCGCGAGATTGAGCGGATCGCGTTCGGCCTCGGCCAGGCCAATGATAAGCTCGTTCGTCTCAAAGGCTTCGCGGAAGTCGCCGGCATCGGCCTGTGTCCGTCGCAACAGGCGCAGGTAGTGGATGCGCACCGGATAGGCCGCGCCGGCGATCAGCTTCGGCCCCTCCTGCACCAGGATGGTGCGCGCCTGCGCATTATTATGCTCGGCCAGCGCTGCGATCTCGTCCAGCCGTGCCTGCGGCTGCATGGCCGCCGGCGCCGGACCGGCAAGTGCGGCCAGCAGCGCGCCGATCGCGAGCAGAGACGTGTATCTGGTCGGGCGTCCATTGGGAACAGTCATGGTGGCGGGATCGATGGGCGGAGAGGCGAGGGTGGGGCGGGATGGCCCGGCCCATTATCGAATGTTGATTTAAGGAAATCAAGCGCAGCCGCCCTGGCTGCGATGTTTACGCAACGGCCGCCTTCAAATAGCAGAAATTGCCTACCGGCACGTAAATTGCAGAAGATTTGTTAGATTGCTTTGATTCGCAACAGCATTCTGGTTATATTTGCACGTCTGCAAAAACTTGACGGTTTGCAGGTGTAGCAAGAACGGTTTCATGTCAGGCATGCCGGCCCAACAGGCAGGATCTCGAGAGCGTGCCCGCACGACCTGTGGGCACGGCGCAATGACAAGACGCGGGACCATATACATATTTGATTGGAGAACACGTAGTGAGTATTTTTAGAACCAAGAATCTGGATGCCATGCTGGCCGCCAGCGCCAAGCCGGGCGGACTCAAAAAGGTGCTCGGCCCGACCGACCTGATCCTGCTCGGTATTGGCGCCATCGTCGGCACCGGTATTTTCGTGCTCACCGGCACGGGCGCCGTCACTGCCGGCCCTGCGCTGACCCTCTCCTTCATCGTGGCCGCCATGGCCTGCTGCTTCGCCGCCCTGTGCTACGCCGAGTTCGCCTCGACCGTGCCGGTTGCCGGTTCGATCTATACCTATAGCTACGCCACCCTGGGCGAATTCGTCGCCTGGATGATCGGCTGGGACTTGCTGCTCGAGTACGGCCTGGCCACCTCGACCGTTGCGGTCGGCTGGTCCGGCTATTTCCAGTCGCTGATGTCGGGCTTCGGCCTGGTGCTGCCGGACGCGCTGACCGCAGCCCCGGGCGCCCGTCCTGGCGTCGAGACCCTGTTCAACCTGCCGGCCTTCCTGATCATGATCGCGCTGACCGCGATGCTGTCGCTGGGCATGCGCGAATCGGCGCGCATCAACAACGTCATGGTCATCATCAAGACCGGCGTCGTGCTGCTGTTCATCGCCGTCGGCGTCGGTCACGTCCGTCCGGAGAACTGGGAACCGTTCATGCCGTACGGCATGGGTGGCGTGATGAGCGCCGCCGCGCTGGTGTTCTTCGCCTTCATCGGCTTCGACGCCGTCACTTCGGCTGCCGAGGAAGTCAAGAATCCGAAGCGTGACCTGCCGATCGGCATCATCGGTTCGCTGGTGGTCTGCACCATCCTGTACGTCGTGGTCGCCGCGATCATGACCGGCATCGTGCCGCACCTGGACTTCAAGGGCGTCGACCACCCGGTCTCGCTGGCGCTGCAGGTGGCGGGCGAGAACTGGGTCGCCGGCTTCGTCGACCTGGCCGCAATCCTGGGCATGAGCACCGTGATCCTGGTGATGGCCTATGGCCAGACCCGCATCCTGTTCGCCATGTCGCGCGACGGCCTGCTGCCGGCCAAGCTGTCGAAGGTGCATCCGAAATACGGCACCCCGTTCTTCGCCACCTGGCTGGTGGGCATCATCTTCGGCCTGATCGCCGCCGTGGTGCCGCTGACCGTGCTGGCCGAGCTGGTCAATATCGGCACCCTGGCCGCCTTCACCCTGGTGTCGATCGCCGTGATCGTGCTGCGCAAGAAGCGTCCGGACCTGCCACGCGCCTTCCGCTGCCCTGGCGTACCGTTCATTCCGGGCCTGGCGATCGTGTTCTGCCTGGTGCTGATGTCGTTCCTGAGCTGGCATACCTGGCTGGCATTCGCCATCTGGCTGGCGATCGGCGCCGTCGTGTACTTCGGTTACGCACGCAAGCGTTCGCTGCTGAACAACCCGCAACAATAAGCTGTTCTCGCGGCAGGCCCTTCGGGTCTGCCGCGTGGCCTTCGGCCGGCGCCGGCGCTTCATGTTAATCTGCCATCTTTGACGCAGCGTGTGCGTCCTTGAAACGGAGATGTCTCATGAGCGCCATTGTGCTCGGCCAGGGCGACGCCCTCCTGATCGTCGACCTCCAGGTCGACTTCCTCCCCGGCGGTAAGCTGGGCGTCCCTCACGGCGATCAGGTGATCGCGCCGATCAACCGCCTGATCGACCTGTACCGGACGCGCGCGCTGCCGATCTATGCCTCGCGCGACTGGCATCCCGAACTGCATTGCTCCTTCGCCGCCCAGGGCGGGCCATGGCCGCCGCATTGCGTGGCCGGGACCGAAGGCGCCGGCTTTGCGTCCGAGCTGAACCTGCAGGACGACGTCATCGTCGTATCCAAGGCCGATAGCGTCGAGGTGGATGCGTATTCCGCCTTCAACGGCACGGGGCTGGGGCAAGCCATGCGCGCGCGCGGCATCGGCCGGGTGGCCGTGTGCGGCCTGGCCACCGACTATTGTGTGCTCAATACGGTGCTCGACGGGCTCAGGGAAGACATCGAGATGCTGATCGTGGCCGAGGCCACGCGTGCGGTGGACGTGACTCCCGGCGATGGCGACCGCGCCATGACGCGCATGCTGCGCGCGGGCGCGGAGCCGGTGCGGCTGTCGGGCGATGGGCTGGTGGCCGACGTGGAGCTTGGCGCGCGCCTCTGAATACGCACTGAGCGCGCCGCGTCGGCGCGTGGGGACGCTGGCGCACGGTCCGCCTTCGATTACCGGCCTACAGTCGCCTTTCGACCAGCTGCGAAAGGACACCGGCATGACCAGCACCGTTGGAGATTTTCTGCTCGACCGTCTCGGGCAATGGGGCGTGCACCGCGTCTATGGCTATCCGGGCGACGGCATCAACGGCATCCTGGCCGCCTTCGGGCGCCAGGACGCGATCGAATTCGTCCAGTGCCGCCACGAAGAGATGTCGGCCTTCATGGCCTGCGGCCACGCCAAGTTCACGGGCGAGGTAGGCGTGTGCCTGGCGACCTCCGGTCCCGGCGCCATCCACCTGCTCAACGGCCTGTACGACGCCAAGCTCGATCACCAGCCGGTGGTGGCCATCGTCGGCCAGCAGCAGCGCTCCGCGCTCGGCGCCCACTACCAGCAGGAAGTCGACCTGGTCACGCTGTTCAAGGACGTGGCGGGCGAGTTCGTGCAGATGGCGACCGATGCATCCCAGGTGCGCCACCTGGTCGACCGCGCGCTGCGCATCGCCAGGGCGCGCCGCTGCGTGACCTGCATCATCCTCCCGAACGACTTGCAGGAAGAAGAAGCGGTGCCGCATCCGCCGCGTGAACACGGGAATACGTTTTCCGGCGTGGGCGCCGCGCTCGAAGCGGCGGTGCCGCCGCCCGAGGCCTTGCGTGCGGCCGCCGACATCCTCAATGCGGGCGAGAAGGTGGCCATCCTGGCCGGCGCCGGGGCGCACGGCGCGCTGGACGAACTGGTCGAGGTGGCCGAGCTGCTTGGCGCCGGCATCGCCAAGGCGCTGCTGGGCAAGGCCGTGGTGCCGGACGACCTGCCGTTCTGCACCGGCACCATCGGCATGATCGGCACCCAGGCCAGCGACACGATGATGAATGAGTGCGACACGCTCCTGATGATCGGTTCGAGCTTCCCGTATGCCGAATTCCTGCCGCAGGAGGGCGCCGTGAAGGCGGTGCAGATCGATGTCGACGCCACCATGCTCGGCCTGCGTTATCCGATGGACGTGAACCTGGCGGGTGACGCGCGTGCGACCTTGCGCGCCCTGATTCCGCTGTTGCGGCGCAAGCCGGAGCGCAGCTGGCGGGCGCGCATCGAATCGAACGTGGCCGAGAGCTGGCGCGTGCTGGACGAGCGCGCGCGCCTGCCGGGTAATCCAATCAATCCGCAACGCGCCTTCAGCGAGCTGTCGCCACGCCTGCCGGATGATGTGATCCTGGCCGGCGACTCGGGCTCGGTCTCGGCCTGGTATGCGCTGCACCTGCGCCTGCGACGCGGCATGATGGGCTCGCTGTCGGGTGGCCTCGCGACCATGGGCTCGGCGGTGCCGTATGCGATGGCGGCCAAGATGGCGCATCCGGGACGGCCGGTGATCGCGCTGGCAGGCGACGGCGCGATGCAGATGAACGGCATGAACGGCCTGATCACGATCACGCGCCACTGGCGCGACTGGGCCAATCCCACACTGGTGGTGCTGGTGCTGAACAACCGCGACCTCAATTTCGTGACCTGGGAACAGCGCGGGATGGGGGGCGAGCCGAAATATGCGCCATCGCAGGAACTGCCCGATTTCTCGTATGCAGACTATGCCCGCATGCTCGGCCTGGAAGGCGAGCGGGTCGACGATCCCGAGGAGTTGGGGCCGGCCTGGGACCGTGCGCTGGCGGCAGGCCGGCCCTTCGTGCTGGAAGTGGTGGCCGATGCGAACATCCCGCCGTTCCCGCCGCATATCGTCGATGCCCAGGCCGAGAAGTATCGCGAGGCGCAACAGAAGGGCGACCCGGAAGCGGCGGACGTCGAGCGTGGCATGCGCCAGCAAGGTAGTGGAGCGTCGGCGTAGGCAAATTGGCAAGCGAATGCTGCGCTGCGAGATATTATTTTGTAATCCCTCTCTTACACACTCGCAGCGCGCCAACCGATTTGCGCAACAAGGCCCAGCTTGGATAATGTCGGTAATCGTCCATAGGACACTTCACGATGCGAGACATGACCCCAATGTTGTTAGCCGACGCGCCGCGCGTCGAGGCCGCGCCCCTTGCCACCGCAGAAGGCGCGAAGAATCTGTATTTTTCGCTGTACGCCGATCCGTCAGCGATACCCGAACATGCCAGGGACTTCGTGGCCGGGCAGATCGCGGTCGCACGCGAACTGCCGTCCGACCTGCCGGCGCGCCTGGACCAGCTGCAGGCCTGGATCGAAGAGCGCACCGAGATCGTCGGCCAGCAGTACCGCGACTATCTCGCCGCGCGCAAGAACGGCGCGCCGCGCCGCTATTTCTCGTGCCGCGCGCATGCGCTGTACTTCATCAAGGGCGTGGCCCCGACCAAGCTGGTCGACGGCGCGTGGCTATACGGCCTGACGCGCCAGTGGGACGACGTCGCCTTCCATCCGCTCATCAAGACCTATCTCGAAGAGCTGGGCGACGGCCTGCCCGACAAGAACCACGTCACCCTGTACCGCAAGCTGCTGGCCACCCACGGCTGCGAAAGCTGGGAAGACCTGGGCGACGACCACTTCCTGCAAGGCGCGCTGCAGCTGGCGCTGGGCCACCACGCCGAGCACTTCCTGCCCGAAGTCATCGGCTACAACCTGGGCTACGAACAGCTGCCGCTGCACCTGCTGATCACGTCCTATGAGTTGAACGAACTGGGCATCGACCCGTATTACTTCACACTGCACGTGACGGTCGATAACGCCGCCAGCGGCCATGCGCGCAAGGCGGTGCAGGCGCTGCACGACCTGATGCCGAAGGTCGGCGACCGCGAAGCCTTCTGGCAGCGCGTGGTCGACGGCTACCGCCTGAACGAACTGGGCGCCAGCACGACCTCGGTGATCGGCGAATTCGACCTGCAGTCCGAACTCGTCGACATCCTGGCCGCCAAGAGCGGCGTGGGCAAGAACATGCACTCGGATTACTGCCGTGTCGCCGGCCGTTCGGTCAACGACTGGTTGACGGATCCGGAGCAGATCCCGGCCTTCCTGGCCGCGCTCGAAGGGGCAGGCTGGATCAAGCGCGGCGAAGACGTCGAGCATAGCCGCTTCTGGCGCCTGGTCGAAGGCGAGCGGGCCGAGATGTTCGGTGTGTTCAACGCCTATGAATTGCAGGTGCTGCGCGACTGGATCACTTCCACCGCCGACGGCAAGCCGGCCAGCGCGCAGCGCGTGCTCACGGCGCGCGCGCGCCAGCGCACCCTCGACCAACTGGGGCAGGGTGCGGAACGCGGCATGGCGCATCCGGTGCGCGGCCTGATCCGCCGCCACGCCAATCTGGACGATGCCGACGCCCATAACGAACTGCGCCTGCTGGAACAGCAGGTGGCGGCGGCGAACGGCAAGCAGGAGGCGATGCAAATGCTGGGCCGCCTGCTGTCGCCCGAGATTCACCATACGGCGGTGGGCCTGATGGCCACCCGCATGTACACGCAACTGTTCGACGCCTGAACCGCCTGCACTTGCGACAAGCGGCCGGTGCGCGATAGAGAGCGTGCGCCGGTCGTGGCTTAAAAAAACAATTATTACAAGGGAAACACACGTGCAAATCCTCGAACAACGCTTCCTGCGCGGACCGAACGTCCACGCCGACTCGCCATGCCTGCTGTCGGTGGTCGACCTGAAGGATTTATATGGCAAGTCCACCAAGGACCTGCCCGGCTTTAACCATGCGTTGCTCGAGGTGCTGCCGTCGCTGCACGGCGAGCGCCTGCCCGCCGGCCGGCCCGGCGGCTTTGCCCAGCGCCTGGGCGAAGGCACCTATCTTGGCCGCGTGATCGAACACGTGATGCTGGAACTGCAAACGTTGGCCGGCGCGCCAGCGACCTTCGGGCGTACGCGGCCGGTGAACGGCCATCCCGGCCAATTCCGCATCGTGTGCGCCTACAGTTGCGAAAAGCTGGCCGAGCCGGCCTTCGACCTGGCGCTCGACCTGGTCGGCGCGCTGGCTCGCGGCGAGGGCTTCGAACTGGCTGCGCGCCTTGAAGAACTGCGCGAGATCGCCGCGCGCTACGCGATCGGCACCAGTACCGCCGCGGTGATCACGGCGGCCCAGGAGCGCGGCATCCCGGTGCAGCGCATCACCGACGACGCCAATCTGTTCCTGCTCGGCTGGGGCGTCAGGCAAAAGCGGCTGCAGGCCACGACCACCGGCGACACCAGCTTCATCGCGGTGAAGATCGCCAGCGACAAGCAGCTGACCAAGGCCTTGCTCAAGGAAGCCGGCGTGCCGGTGCCGGAGGGCGACGTGGTCACCACCGTGGAATCGGCCCAGCGCGTGGCGCGCCGCCTGAACGGGCCGGTGACATTGAAACCGCTGGACGGCAACCAGGGCAAGGGTGTGACGGTCGATTGCACCACACCTGACGACGTCGCACGCGCTTTCGAGTTCGCGCGCCAGTACGGGCGCCGCGTTATCGTCGAACGCCATGTGTCGGGCTGCGATTACCGCGTGCTGGTCGCCGGCGGGCGCGTGGCCGCAGCCTCGCGCCGCCGTCCGGCGCACGTGGTGGGCGACGGCGTCAAGACCATCCGCGAGCTGGTCGGGATCGAGAACGCCGATCCGGCGCGCGGCGCCGGCCATGCGACGATCCTGACCCGGATCGCCCTCGACGACCATGCAGCCGACATGCTGTCGCGCCAGGGCTTCGAGTTCGACAGCGTGCCCCCAAGCGGTGTGGTGGCCGAGTTGCGCGGCAACGCCAACCTGTCGACCGGCGGCACCGCCGAAGACGTGACCGACCTGCTGCCGGATTCGACGCGCCTGTTGTGCGTGCGCGCCGCAGCCAAGATCGGCCTGGACGTGGCCGGCATCGACATCGTGTGCGAGGACATCGGCCAGCCGCTTGCGGCGCAGCGCGGCGCCGTCATCGAAGTCAATGCGGCGCCCGGCATCCGCATGCACCAATATCCAAGCGCAGGCGAGGCGCGCGATGCCGGCGAGGCGATCGTCGACGGGCTGATGGGCGCCTCCGATGGCCGCATCCCCGTGATCGCGCTGACCGGCACCAACGGCAAGACCACCACCACCTTGCTGGTCGCGCACGCGGCGCGCATGGCCGGCCGGGTGACCGGCGTGACCACCACCGAGGGTGTCTTCATCGACGGCAAGCAGGTGGTGAAAGGCGACTGCACCGGCTACTGGTCGGCGCGCACGGTGCTGCACGCGCCGGAAGTGGAGATCGCGGTGCTGGAAACGGCGCGCGGCGGCATCCTCAAGCGGGGCCTGGCGTACGACCGCTGCGACGTGGCGGTGGTGCTGAACATCGCAGCCGACCACCTGGGCCTGGACGGCGTCGACACTGTCGAAGACCTGGCGCAGGTGAAGGCGGTGGTGGCGCAATCGGCCTCGAAGGCGGTGGTGCTCAACGCCGAGGACGCGCTGTGCGTGCAGATGGCGCGCCGCGTCAAGCCGGGCGCCGAGATCCTGTTCTTCTCGATGGACGCCGAAAACCCGGTGCTGCTCAAGCATCTTGAGGACGGCGGCCGCGGCGCCTACCTGCAGGATGGCGCCGTGGTGATCGCCGACGGCCATATCCAACAGGCGGTGATCAAGGTCGAAAGCATGCCGGTGGCCTTCGGCGGGCTGGCCCGCTTCAACATCGCCAACGCGCTGGCCGCCGCGGCCGCGCTGATGGCATCCGACTTCAGCCACCTGCAGATCGCCGCCGGCTTGTCCACCTTCGTGTCGAACGGCCGCACGAACCCGCTGCGCACGAATATGTTCGACGTGCGCGGCGTGACGGTGATCGTCGACTACGCCCACAATCC
Organism: Massilia sp. Soil_C_3; assembly: GCF_057657035.1. NCBI lineage: Bacteria > Pseudomonadati > Pseudomonadota > Betaproteobacteria > Burkholderiales > Oxalobacteraceae > Massilia > Massilia sp. Soil_C_3. The sequence continues at coordinate 778 of NZ_JBDGJG010000007.1, read as the reverse complement.
GGCCGCCTACGCCGCCATGGCCGACATGGCGCGCGGCATGCTCCCGGGCCAGCTGGTCGGCATCGTGACCGCCCCCGGCGACCGCCGCGACGGCGACCTGCGCGAGGTAGGCAAAGTTTGCGGCGCCCGCTTCGACGAATTGGTGGTCTACGAATCCCAAAGCCGCGGCCGCGCCGTCGGCGAGGCGGTCGACCTGATCCTGAGTGGCGCCGAAGAAGCAGTGGGCCTGAGCGACACCCTGCACCGCGAACTGGAAGTCGGCAACGCGATCCGCCTGGGCCTGAGCCTGTGCGAGCCGGGCGACGTCCTGGTCTTCGCCTGCGGCTCCTCGCTCCAGGTCTTCGTCGACGCCATCCGCCTCACCGACCCCGAAAGCGCCGACCTGATCGCCGCCCAAACCACCTAACTCCACCCCCTCAATGAGGGTCAGAGTAAAATTATTGGGCAATTTCCCAAATTCGCCCTTTAATTAATGAGGGTCAGAGTCGAATTATTGGCCAATAGCTTGGCGGACAATTAGGGTCAGAGTCGAATTAACGGCTCAGCCGTAAAAGTTGTCAAACAATTCGACTCTGACCCTCATTAATTTTCCTTCCCCAGCGTTCATTTCTCGCGCCAGAACGGCAATTGGCTCGGAATACGCTTACTCGCCCAAAAGTTTTCCCATCAGGCGATAACCCACGGCAAAATCCACGGCTCAGAAATAATTAGGGTCAGAGTGAGATGCACCGGAATGGTGGACAGGGTTAATCAGGCACAGCTGAGAATTTTTTCCACC